>DASTMQ010000146.1:0-7718 GCA_035714005.1 Hyphomicrobiaceae bacterium | reverse complement strand
TATCCCGGCCGCCGTCGTCACCTCGACCGCCATCAGGCCGCAGGCCCGCGCGCCGGCAACGTTCTCGGCGCTGTCATCGAAAAAAAGCACGCGGTCGGGCGCGAGCCCCATGTCCGCCACCACGGCGCGAAAGGCCGCCGGCTCGGGCTTGCGCGCACCGATCTCGTGGGAGACGTAGATCTTGCGAAACGGCGCGAGCAGGTCGCGGAAGCTGCGCGACCAGTAGGCGTGATGGGCCACATTGGTGTTGGAGAAGGCATAAAGGGGCAATCGGCCGTGCAGGCTTGCCAGCAGCCGGCGGATGCCCGGGATCTCGCCGATGTAGATGCTGTTCCAGCCGTCGAGGAATTGCGCATCGCTCAGGGCGAGCTCGAGCTGCTGGCGCAAGTGGGCAAAGAATTGGGCGTCGGATATTTCGCCGCGCTCGTGCCGGCAATAGACCGCGCTGCCGAGGATCCTCTCCTTCACCAGGGCCGCAAGGTCCGGCGGCGGCACGCCGGCGAGCTCGGCCCAGCGCGAGTGCACACGCGTCTGGTCGAGGTCGATGACCACGCCTCCCAAATCAAACAGCAAGGCGTCGATGCGGCTTTGCATGCGAGCGTCCCAGGCAATGGCACGCGGGCCCGCCGGGTCGACGCGCCCGATCCCCCCGCCCCGGATGGCGCCCGGCAGAGGCGAGCCACGATGGGGCGCCGAGCATAGGCCATTTGCCCCCTTGCGACCGGGGAAAGTGGCTTTGGGCAGGTTTCTTCTGGAAAAGTGGGCTCTTGCGGCAGGGCAACATCGGCGAAAGGCCTGGCGCCGGGGGCGCGCGGATGCGCCAGCCCCCTGGCGGATAGGTGGCCCGCGCGCAAGGAGTGGAGACGCGCAGTGACCTGTGGGCCGAGCACAAGGGAGCGCGCGTGTGCTAATGTGGCGCCTACTTCCAATCGCGACCCCACAATCGCGACCCCGTCAATCGCTGGAGGATGGCATGACGACGGCGAGCGAAGGCCAGGAACTCACGCGCGTTGGTCCCGGCACCATCATGGGCGACTTGATGCGCTGCTACTGGATGCCGGCGGCGCTATCCTCCGAGCTTGTGCGCGATGGCGCCCCGGTTCGTCTGATGCTGCTCGGGGAAAAGTTGATCGCCTTCCGCGACAGCGCCGGCCGGGTCGGCGTCATGGACCATCGCTGCCCCCACCGCTGCGCCTCCCTGTTCCTGGGACGCAACGAGGAGGGTGGGCTGCGCTGCATTTATCACGGCTGGAAGTTCGACGTCGCCGGCAACTGCCTCGATATGCCGAGCCTGCCGCCGCCGGGCTTCAAGGAAAAGGTAAAGGCCAGGGCCTACAAGGTCTTGGAGCGTGCCGGTGTGGTTTGGGTCTACATGGGCGCGAAGGCGGAGGCGCCGAGGCTGCCGGGATTCGAAATTCTCGACATGCCGGAGGCCGAGATCAACGTCAGCTTCATCCAGCGCGATTGCAATTTTCTGCAGGCTCTGGAAGGCGAGATCGACACTTCGCATTTTGGTTTCCTGCACGCGGGCCACGTCGATCCCGACGACCTGGCGGAGGATGAACCGCTCATCCACACCGTGACCAATCGGGCGCCCGAGTATCATCTGGCCGAGACACCCTGGGGCACGCAGTATGCCGGCTACCGCGAGGCGAGCCCCGGTCGTACCTACTGGCGTTTTGGCAATTTCCTGTTCCCATTTTGGACGCAGGCGCCCAACGGCGAGTTCGCCAGTCACATGCACGCGCGCGCCTGGGTACCGCTCGACGACTTCAACACCATGTTCTGCTTCCTGTGGTGGAAGCGCGCCACCTCGGCGATGTCGCTGCCGCAGCCGGCCTTCAAGGACGGTCGGCCGATCGGCGGCACCGGCCGCGGCACCAAGCTGTTGCCGAATACGACCGACTGGTTCGGCCGCTGGCGGCTGGCGGCAAATGCCAGCAACGACTGGGGCATGGACCGAGCTGCCCAGCAAAGCAGCGCCATCTACAGCGGTATTGAGGGCATCCACCTGCAGGATCAGGCCATCACCGAAAGCATGGGGCCGATCGTCGACCACGCCCGCGAGCATTTGGCGCCTTCCGACCAGATGATCACGCGCACGCGCCGCCGCCTGCTGATGGCCGCCCGCGCCTTGCGCACTAGCGGGGTCGCGCCGCCCGGCGCCGAGGATGCCGAGGTCTATCGCGGCGCGCGCAGCGGCTACTTCATCAGCGAGGGCGCAAGCCCGTGGCAGGAGGTCTATGCCCGCCAGCTGGCGGCCTCGGTGCGCCCGCCGTCGAGCCCATTGCGCGCCGCCGAATAGCATCGCGGCGACTTGGGGCGTGCTGGCCGCGCGACGATCAGCCGGCCGGCGCCGGCGCAAGGCGACGCAGCGGAGGCGGGGGTTGGGGTGCCGGGGCCTGCGCCGGGGATGACACGTTGCAGATTGGCACGTTGCAGATTGGCATAGGCCTGTGCTCTTGTTGCCTCCGGTGGCGGAACGCGACGTCGAGGGAGTAGGGCATGCATGGTCGAGTTGGGCTCGCGCTGACGGTTTTGCTGTTCATGGTTGCCGCCGGCGCCGCGCGGGCGCAGGAGGTGACGCTCAAGGCCATCACCTCCTTTGCCGAGAAGACCTTTTATTCCCGGGGCTTTGAGCGCTTCATCGACAAGGTCAACGCCGACGGCAAGGGCCAGGTGCAGATCAACTATATTGGCGGCCCGAAGGCCATGCCACCCTTCGAGGTCGGCAATGCGCTAAAGGGCGGGGTGGTCGATCTGGCCAACGTCACGGGGGCCTTTTACACCAACGTGATGCCCGAAGCCGACGCCTGGAAGCTCACCGAAAAGCCGATGGCGGAGCTGCGCCAAAACGGCGGCTATGCCTACATGGCGAACCTTTACGAGCAGAAGATGAATGCGATCCTGCTGGCTCGCCACATCGACAACAATCCCTTCCACCTCTACTTGACCAAGCCCATTGCCGGGCCGGACCTCAGCGGACTGAAGCTGCGCATCACCCCCGTTTATCGCGATTTCTTTCAGGCCTTGGGGGCCACCGTCGTGCAGACCGCACCCGGCGAGGTCTATACCGCGCTCGAGCGCGGCGTGGTGGATGGGTACGGCTGGCCGATCACCGGCATCTTCGATCTCGGCTGGCATGAAAAGACCAAATACCGGGTCGATCCCGGCTTCTACAGCGCCGAGGTCTCAATCCTGATCAACAAGAACGCCTGGGCCAAGCTGAACGAGCAGCAGAAGCGGGTCATCAATGATGCCGCGGCCTGGATCGAGGCGCAGGCGGCCGACGTGGTCAAGGAGAACGAGGCCGACATCGCCAAGCAGAAGGCGGCGGGCATCGAGGTCATCACCCTGAGCGATGAGTTTCGCAATAAGGCTTACGAAGCAGGTTGGGCCGGCGTGATCAGACAAAGCCCGGAGCACGGACCGAAATTAAAGGCGCTGTTTGCCAAGTAGCCGCGCTGGAACCCAAGCGATCGCCATGATGGCCGTGCTCTCGCGCTACTATGGGGCCGTGCTCGACGTGCTCATGGGCGTGGCGGCGCTGTTGGTGCTGGGCATGACCTTGATGATCGGGGGCGACGTCATTTTCCGCAACATCGGCCTCGGTGGCCTGCCCTGGAGCAGCGAGGTCTCCGAGTACATTCTCTACCTCGTCACCCTGCTGTCGGCCCCATGGCTGCTGCGCCGCGGACAGCATATCCGGGTCGACATTCTGTTGCGGGCGCTGCCGGGGCGGCTGGCCTACGCGTGCGAGTGGGTGGCCGACGTCAGCGGTTTGGCCTGCGCCCTTTACTTCGTGGTTTATGGTTGGGGCGTTGCCGCCGCCAGCTATGCTGCGGGCGCGGTCAGCCTGAAGACCCTGGTTCTGCCGGAGTGGTGGATGCTGGCGAGCCTACCCGTTGCCTTCTTGCTGGTTGCCATCGAATTCATCTTCCGTATGCACCGGCTCGCCAAGGCGCCGATCGGCCCGCGCGCGGACGCTGTTTCGGCTTCGTAGCTCAACGGATGGCTTGGCAGGAAGTGGGGCAATGAGCGTGTCGTGGCAGATGGCCGCACTGCTGCTGCTTGGCGGCTCCACCGTGCTCTTGTTTCTCGGCCTGCCGGTGGCGCTGTCGTTCGTTGCCATCAACATCATTGGCGCCGTGGTGTTCCTGGGCGGCGAGCCGGGGTTGCTGCAGGTCGTGCGCAACAGCGTGGTGTCGGTGATGAACTTCTCGCTGACCCCGATCCCGCTTTTCATCTTGATGGGCGAACTATTGTTCCATACGGGGTTGGCACTCAAGGTGATCGAGGGTGTCGAGCGACTGATCCGGCAGGTGCCGGGTCGCCTGGCGGTCATCGCCGTGGTAGCCGGAACGGTGTTTTCCGCCATTTCGGGCTCAACCATCGCCACCACGGCCATGCTGGGGTCCTTGATGCTGCCGGTCATGCTGGCGCGCGGCTATCACCCCGCCTTCGCCACCGGCCCGATCATGGCGATCGGCGCCGTCGATATGCTGATCCCGCCGTCGGCCCTGACCGTGCTGCTCGGCAGCTTGTCGGGAATCTCCATTTCCAAGCTTTTGATCGGTGGCGTGGTGCCGGGACTGATCCTGAGCCTCGCCTTTATCGCCTATATCATCGCCACGGCCGTGCGCTCGCCGCAACTGGCGCCGCCCGCGCCGCCCGAAGCCCGCGCCGGCACCGCGCATTGGCGCCTGCTCGTCACCTATGTCGTGCCGCTGATCTCGATTTTTGTCGTCGTCGTCGGCGCCATGTCGGGAGGCTGGGCCACTCCCACCGAATCGGCGGCGCTCGGCGCCATCGCCACCTTACTGTTGGCGCTCGCCTATCGCGCGCTGACGTTGGCTGCCTTGCGGGCGGCGCTCAAGGGGACGGTCGCCATCACCGGCATGATCCTGTTCATCATCCTTGGCGCGACCACCTTTTCTCAAATCTTGAGCTTTTCCGGCGCCACCGAGGGACTGGTCTCGACCATTCTCGGTCAGGGCCTGTCGGCCTTCGCCGTCGTGGTCGGCATGATGCTGCTCTTGATCTTTCTTGGCGTCTTCGTCGATCAGGTCAGCATGATGTTGATCACGCTGCCCGTGTTCATGCCGATCGTCGCCAGGCTTGCAATCGATCCCGTTTGGTTTGGCGTGCTGTTTTTAATCTGCATGCAGCTCGGCCTGTTGCTGCCGCCGCACGGTTTACTCCTCATGACCATGCGTGGTGTCGCTCCCCCCGAGGTGAAGATGGGACATATCTTCCAGGCGGTCGTGCCCTATGTGGTCATGAGCCTCCTGCTGCTCGTTTTGCTGCTGCTGCTGCCGGCGATTGCCACCTGGCTGCCGAGCCGATTGATTGGATAGGACTATGCGCGAACCAAGAACCATTGCGGACAGGCTGGCGGTGGATCTGGCCTCCTATGGCGCGCGCCGTTGCTTTGGGCTGCTCGGCACCGCCAATTTCAAGCTCTCGCATGCCTTGGTTGCCGCGGGAGTCGAGCTGATTTCCGCGCGCCATGAAGGCAACGCCGCCAGCATGGCCGATGCCTACGCCAAGGCCACGGGCGAGCTGACGCTGGTCAGCGTGCATTGCGGGCCGGGCCTCAGCAACGCGCTCACGGGTATCGCCGAGGCCGCCAAAAGCCGCACGCCCATGCTGGTGCTGGCCGGCGATGTGCCGAACGGCGCCGTGATGTCCAACTTTTATATCGAGCAGGCCGAGATGGTGCGCTCCGTCGGCGCCGTCTCGGAGCGCACGCACACCCCCGCCAGCGCGCGCGAAGACACCTTGCGCGCGGTCGTGCGTGCGCTCGGCGAGCGCAACACCGTGGTGTTGAGTTTGCCAACGGATGTGCAGGACGCCATCTGGTCGGGGCCCGATTCCCGGCTCGGCTTGCCGCCACAGCCGACCCCGATGCATCCCGATCCGGTTGCCATCGCCACCCTGGCCGACGCCCTCGAGGCTGCGGACCGCCCGCTCATGCTGGCCGGTCGTGGCGCGGTCGTCGCCGGCGCCGAGCCGGCGCTCGCCGCCTTGGCGGAGCTGACCGGTGCTCTACTCGCCACCTCGGTCTGCGGTCATGGCCTGTTTGCCGACGATCCCTGGTGTGTTGGCATCAGCGGCGGCTTCGGCTCGCCGGCGGCCGACGCGCTGATTGGCGAGAGCGACCTGATCATCGGCTTTGGCGTCAGCTTCACGCCCTGGACCACCAAGCGCGGCAAACTGATCGCCGCGCACGCCGTCGTTGCCCAGGTCGATATCGAGGCGTCCCGGTTCGGCCGGCAAACGCCCGTCAAGCATGCCGTGCTCGGCGATGCTCGCGTCACGGCCGAAGCCTTGCTGGCGGAATTAAAGGGACGCGGCTTCGCCCGGCGCGGGTGGCGCGATGCCGGCACGGGCCAACGCCTGCGCGATGGCGCCAACCACGCCGCCCCTTACCAGGACGTCTCGAGGCGCGATGTCATCGACCCCAGAACCTTGAGCAAGGCCGTCGATGCGATGTTGCCCAGTGAGCGCGTCGTCGCCTCCGATTCCGGCCATTTCTGCGGCTGGGTTCCGCGCTTTCTGCGCGTGCCCAGCGCGCGTGCCTCCTGTCTCAGTCATTCCTTCCAGTCGGTCGGCCTCGGTCTTGCTTCGGCCATCGGTCTGGCGCTGGCAAACCCGGAAGCGCTCGCCGTTTTGGGTGCCGGCGACGGCGGCTTTTTGATGTCGAGCAGCGATCTGGAAACCGCGGTACGCCTCAAATTGAGGATGTGCATCCTTATTTATAATGACAGCTCTTATGCCGCCGAGGTGCATCTTTATCGCCGTCGCGGCTATGCCGTCGACATCGTGCAGTTTCCCGATACGGATTTTGCCGCTATGGCGCGGGGTTTTGGTTGCCGGGCGGCAACCGTGCGGACGCTTGCGGACCTTGAGCCCGTACGCGCCTGGGTGGGCGAAGGCGCGCCCGGCATTTTTTTGATCGATGCCAAGATCAATCCGGATCTCGAGGCCGATTGGCACGCCGAACATTTTCCAACCTGAGGCTGGCGCCGCGGCGTCCTGACCCGCCAGGGGCAGCGCGGCGGCCACGGCGGCTGGCGCACCGCGGCGGCGTAACCCGTATCCTCGTGCGACGGTCGCGGCAGCATTGGCGCTGCGACGACGGGCCGTGCCAACGAGCGGGTGAGGTGCGGTTGGGTTGAGGCGCCCGTGCAAGGGTCGGCCGCTGGACGCCGGCCGCAACGCTCGCCCCGCGTGTGGCCCACCCCAGGCGCGGTCAGCAGCGCGAACCTCCCATGATTTCCGCTGCGGGCGGGAACGATCTTCGGCAAATCGGGGTTTGCCCCAGGCTCGCGGCAAGGATGAGGACCATGCGCAGGTGTGACGGCAAAGTAGGCGGGGTGATCCTGCTCGCGCTTTTGGCGAGCCTGGCCTGGACCAACTCGACCTCAGCACAAGGCTGGCCGTCGTGGGCCGATGACGTGTTCAGCACAGGACGCGGACGCCTGGAACGCCGACGCGACTTTGACGATGGCGCGCGTCAAGAGCCGCGGCCCAGCCCGGAACGAGGTAGCAGCGCCACCGCAAGCGGCGGCGATGTGCGCGACGGCGGGCCGAGACCCGAGATTCAACCGGTGGCGCCGGCGACGGTCGCCTTCGAGCATGCTTTTCCGGCCAACTCCATCGTGATCGATACCGGTGCGCGCGCCCTTTATTACGTGTTGCCGGACAAACGGGCC
>DASTMQ010000145.1:0-7502 GCA_035714005.1 Hyphomicrobiaceae bacterium | reverse complement strand
GGCCTTGTGCACCGCCGGCCACTCGGCGAAATAGTAGGCCGAGTGCGTGATCGGCTTCTGATCGAAGACGGCGTGCTTCAAGGCGGCGAAGTCCTTGTCCTCCGCGGCGAGCTTCGGCCACAGCTTGATGTTCGGCGGCGGCCCGCCGGTCTTTTTCCACATCTCGATCTGGCCGGCCTCATCGCTCATCATGGCGGAGAGCATTTCCTTCACCACCTTCTTTTTTTCCGCCGGCACGCCGATCGGTATGGCCCAGCCCCAGATCTCGTTCCACGAGGTCGGGACCTTGGCGCGCGGCCCCACCGGGAATGGCGCCATGCTGACCTTGCCGACGATCTTGGAGCGCTTGGGATCGCTGAACTCGCCGAAGTGGGTGGAATCGACCAGCGTGAAGGCGGCGTCGCCCGCCATGAAGATGGCATTGGCTTCGTTGCGACCGTAGGCGGTCATGCCCGGCGGGCTGATCTTGTGCGTATTGATGGCGTCCCACCAATACTCGACGATCTCGCGATGGCAGGGTTCCGTGATGGCGGGCTCGAATTTCGCGGCCTTGAGCTTTTCGTTGTCGCGTTCGAGCAGTGGTTTGAGGATGTCGCATTGATTGGCCCACATGGTCCACCAGAAGCTGAACCAGGTGTTGTTCATGGTCATGCCGCCGACGTAGCCCCACTTGACCTTGCCTTCCTTCTGCAGGCGCTGGCTGACGGTGACGAGCTCGTCGAAGGTCTTCGGCACTTCCTCGGGCTTCACCAGATCGCTGCGATAAAAGAAGGTGCCGACCGTGTGCGCCATCGGCACCACGGTCAACTTCTTGTCGTCATTCCAGAAGGCAAGCAGCGGCCAGGGATCGACGGTGTCGATGCCCTTGATGTCGTCGGTCGGCTCGACCCACTTTTTCCAGAGCTGGCCCCAATCATCGTTGTGCCAGATCAGGTCGAACTGGTCGGCACCCGACGTCAGCGTGGCGGTGACCTTCTCCATGAACACGCTGTAGGCCATGGGCACGCGCGTCAGCTTGACATTGTTGGCCTTGGCCCATTTTTCCATCATGTCGAGGGAGGCATCCTGGATCGGGTTTTTCATGTACCCGACCTTGATTTCGCGCTCCTGCGCGGAGCCGGGGCCGGCGCCGCCCAAAAGGCCGGCGGCCAGCAACGCCAAGGCGACCGCCCCCTGCAGCAGCCTGCGGCCCCGCATACGCAATTGACCCGGCATCGTCCGCGTTCCTCCTCTTGACATCCGGCTTAGGCGCCGTTTTTTCACGCAAGCGCGATGTTAGCCGCTTCCCCGACGGGCATCCAGCCGCTTCGGGGCGCCTGCGCGCCAAGAATTGCGCCTCGGCGAGCTTCTGCGGTTATGATCTGGAGCCGGCGGGCGCCTTGAGGCTGTGTTGCGCCCCCTTTGTCAAATGAGGTTGGCGGCATGCCCAGGACGCTATTCATCGATTCAACACCCGATATCGATCGGCTTTGGCGGCGCGTGCACGGGCCGCAAGACCTGCCGATCGATGTGCATATGGGCCCGGTGGCCGAGGCGGAAATCCCGGGCCTGCTTGCCGCCTACGACACCTCCATCGTCGATGCGACCTATTTTACCGCCGCGACCCTCAAGCGTTGCGCCGGCCTCAGGCACTTGGTGTTTCTCGGCACGGGCGCCGGCAGCTTCATCGATCTGGCCGCCGCCGCCGATGCCGGCATCAAGGTGTCGACCATCAAAGGCTACGGCGACACGGCGGTGGCCGAGCATACCCTGGGCCTCGTCTTTGCCGCGGCCCGCAACATCGCAACCATGCACAAGATCATGCGTGACGGCGGCTGGCAGGTGATGCAGGGCATCGAGCTCAAGGGCAAGACGCTGGGGCTCGTCGGCCTCGGCGGCATCGGCCGCGAAATGGCGCGCCTCGGCAAGGGCATCGGCCTCGACGTGATCGCCTTCAACCGCTCGCCGGTAAAGGATGCCCCCGTGCCGCTGGTCGGCATCGAGGCGCTGCTCGGGCGCGCCGATGTGGTGAGCCTGCACCTAGCGCTCAACGACGGCACGCGCCACTTCCTCGACCGCGACCGCCTCGAAATGCTG
Organism: Hyphomicrobiaceae bacterium; assembly: GCA_035714005.1. Lineage (GTDB taxonomy): Bacteria > Pseudomonadota > Alphaproteobacteria > Rhizobiales > Hyphomicrobiaceae > AWTP1-13. The sequence goes on along the minus strand of DASTMQ010000145.1, from coordinate 5,426 downwards.
AAGCCTGGCGCCATTCTGGTGAACACGGCGCGCGCCGGCGTGGTTAACGAGGCGGCACTCGCCCAACTCTTGCGCGCCGGCCACATCGGCCATTACGCCACCGATGTCTATTCCGAGGAGCCCCCGCCCGCGAGCGAGCCCCTGCGGGGGCTCGAGCGGGTGACGCTCACCGCGCACGCAGCCTACAACACCCCCGAGGCGGCCATGACGATGTACCGGCGCGCCATCGACCTGGCCGCCAAGGGTTGAGCACCTGCCGCCCTCCGTCGCGGCGGGCCCCCTTGACCAAGCCCACCGGGATGGGTCAGATGACAGCCTCACACGACAAGTTCACAGCTCCGTGATGCCGCGATGCACAAATAATGTTGCATTGCACCATGGCATCGCCTATAGAGGAGGCACACCCCCAGCGAATGGATGTCGAGATGAACCAACCCGTCGGAAAGCAGGCCTTCGATCAGGCCGAAAAACTCTTTAGGGAGACTTTCAACCCCACAACTGTATTGGCTTTTGCGGAGAAGACCGTGACCACGTCCAAGGAATTTTACGAAAAGGCGGCCGCGGCGGCCCAGGACGGCGCCAAGGCACTCACCGAAATTGCAGACGCCGCCTGGGGCTCAACCAAGCTGCTCAACGAAAAGTTGGCCCAGAACCTGACGGCGAACGTCGATGTGGCCTTTGCGGCGGCGCAACAGCTGGCCGCCGCCAAGTCCTTGCCGGAAATCGGCAAGATCCAAAGCGAGTTCGTGCAGAAGCTTTCCGCCCAGGCCACCGAGCAGACCAAGGAGATGGTCGACCTGTCGACGCGGGCGACCCAGCACCTGTTCGAGAAGGCCCAGGCGGCGGCGAGCAAGTCGATCAAGCCGCTGTTCTAAACAGCGCCCGCTTCAGCTCCGCCCCCAATCGTTGCCTCGGTTCCCCCAGGGGGAGCCGGGGCTATTTGTTGGTGGCTCTTTTGTCGGTGCCCTTTTGTCGGTGCCCTTTTGTCGGTGATGGGCCGCGCTCGCGTCCCTCGCCGCCTCGTATTAACTTGGGCGGCGACGAGACAGGCAGGAGAGATCGATGTTGAAGGTCTGGGGACGGGTCAACTCCATCAATGTACAGAAGGTGCTGTGGGCGCTCGATGAGTTGCAGGTCGCCTACGAGCGGGTCGACGCGGGCATGGCCTTCGGCGTCGTCAACGAGGCCTTCTACAAGAACATGAACCCCAACGCGCGGGTGCCGACGATCGACGATGACGGCTTCGTGCTTTGGGAATCCAACGCCATCGTGCGCTATCTCGCGGCCAAACACGGCGCGGGCACGCTGTGGCCAGCCGATCTCAAGCAGCGCGCCGATTCCGATCGCTGGATGGACTGGATCTCCAACCACGTAAACCCGGCCATCTCCCCGGTCTTCTGGGGCCTCATCCGTACGCCCGCCGATAAGCGCAACCTGGCCCAGATTGCCGCCGAGGCCGAGAAGACCGCCCAGCAATTCCAAGTGCTCGAGGCCTGCCTCCAAGGCCGGTCCTATGTTGCCGGAGACAGCTTCACCATGGGCGACATTGTCGTCGGTGTCACGGTCAATCGCTGGTACGGGCTCGACGTAAAGCGTCCGCGCCTTGCCAACATCGAGGCCTACTACGCCCGCCTGCAGCAGCGCCCAGCCTTCAAAAAGCACGTCATGCTGCCCCTGACGTAAGGCCCAGGAGCCGCGTCAGCGTTTACCGGCGCCGAGGTGGGCGACGGCTTCGATTTCCACCTTGACGCTCGGTTCCGCCAGGGCCGCCACCTGCACCAGCGTGCTGACGGGAAAATCGCCGCTGAACACCTCGCGGCGCGCGCGCCAGACCTTTTCGCGCTGGGTAATATCGGTCACAAAAATCACCACCTTGACCACGTCGGCCATGGTCCCGCCGGCGGCCTCGACGAGGTGGCGGATCTTGGCGAAGATCGCCTTGGCCTGGTCGTACTCATCCCCCGCGACGATCTTGCCGTCCTCCCCGCGCGCGATCATGCCAGCGACGTAGGCGACACCGTTGACGGTGAGACAGTTCGACCAGGTCCCCGGCGCCGGTTCCGCTACCTTGGCGCTGACCACCCGGGTGATTTGTGCTGAGCTCTGCGGCGCCATGCTCGCTCCTTTTCGCTAAAACTGAGGCGTTCGATCCGTGCCCCATCAAATCCAAGCGTTGATCAAACCGACGCCCGGGAATTTTACGGGCTGCCCTGCCAAGCCATGGTAGTGGAGGGCCAACCGCAGGGAAAGCCGCTCGCCGGCAACCCTCCGCCAAGCCCGGCCCGGGCGCGGCGATGAGAAGCGCTCGATGAGAGCTTGAGGGTGCGCGGTGTTGAAGGGCAAAACGTTGCTCGCGGCTCACCGACATCGCCTTGCTGGGGCCCTTGCTCTGGTCCTTGCTCTGGTCCTTGCTCTGGTCCTTGCTCTGGCCCTCGTCCCAGGCCCTTGCCCGGGCCACGTACGCGTGCGTTAATCGCGCCGGGGTCGGTGCCGCCGGCCGCGTTACCAGCACGACCGCGGGCCGCCTTCGCCTCGGCCCAGCCCAAGGAGAACCCGTATGACCCGCCGCGCCACCACCTCGCGCCGCAGCTTCCTCAAAACCGGCCTCGCGGCCACCGCTGCGGTGGCGGCGCCCGGCCGGCTCACGGCCCAGTCCGCACCCGGAGCCGCCAAAACCATTCGCGCCGTGATGCACGGCGACCTCACCGTGCTCGACCCGATCTGGACCACGGCCAACATGAGCGCCTACCACGGCGCCATGCTCTACGACACTCTGTTCGGCATCGACGCCAATCTCGATACCAAGCCGCAAATGGTGTCGAAATGGGGGGCCTCGGACGACAAGAAAACCTGGACCTTCGAGCTGCGCGATGGGCTCAAATTCACCGACGGGACGGCGGTTACCACCGACGACGTCATCGCCTCGCTGCGCCGCTGGGCTGCCCGCGACGGCGCCGGACAGCACATGATGCAGCGCGTCGCCGACATCGCCAAGAAGGACGATAAGACCTTCCAATTCATCCTGAAGGAGCCCTACGGCTATCTGGTTGACGCCCTGGGCAAGACGTCGACGCCGCTGTGCTACATCATGCGCAAGAAGGAAGCCGAAACCAATCCGATGGAGAAGATTACCGCCTACGTCGGGTCGGGGCCGTTCATTTTTAACGAGACCGAGACCCGGCAGGGCGTGCGTTACGTCTACGACCGCAATCCCAACTATGTGCCGCGCTCGGAGCCGGCCTCGGGCCTCGCCGGCGGCAAAATCGCCAAGGTCGAGCGGGTAATTTTTGAGAACATGGCCGACAGCCAAACGGCGCTCGCGGCCCTGCAGGCCGGTGAGATCGACTTTTACGAGACCCCGCCCATCGATTTGATCGGCCAGCTCGAGGGCGACTCTAATCTCACGCTCGAGGTTTTGAACAAGACCGGCAACATCGGCTGGCTGCGCATGAACTTCCTGCATCCTCCGTTCAATCACGTCGATGCGCGTCGCGCCATGCTCTACCTCCTCGATCAGGAGGACTACATGAAGGCGACCTTCGGGAACGCGAAATACTACAACAAGTGCGCCTCGAACTTCGGCTGCGGCGTGCCGATGGAGAACGATGCCAACACCGGCTGGTTCAAAGAGGCGCCGAACCCGGCCAAGGCCAAAGATTATCTGCAGAAGTCGGGCTACAAAGGCGAGCCGATCCTGCTGATGCAGGCCACCAACATCGATTTCATGCGCAATGCCGCCGACCTCGTCGCCGGTGCCTTGCGTTCGATCGGCGCCAACGTGCAGGTGGCCTCCTCCGACTGGGGCGGCGTCGTCAACCGGCGCGCCGTGAAGGCGCCGCCCGATCAGGGTGGCTGGAACCTGTTCATCACCTGGGCCGACGGCAACGCGGTCAGCAACCCCATTGCGCTCGCCGGCCACGCAGCGACGGGCGAAAAGGCGTGGTTCGGCTGGCCGTCGGACGCCAAGAACGAAGAATTGCGCGACAAGTGGGCGGTTGCCGGCAGCTTGCAGGAAAAACAGCAGATCGCCCGCGCGCTGCAGGAGAATGCCTGGAATTTCGTGCCGCACGTCTGGCTGGGGCAGTGGGTCGCCCCCACGGCGCGGCGCAAAAATTTGACGGGCATGCTGGCGGTGCCTGGCGTGGTGCCGTTTTGGAACGCCCAGAAGGCCTAAAGCGCAACCGGCGCTGGCGCTGACAGCGGCGGCGAACGAGCTTGGGCGAGGCGGGCAATGGCCGCGAGGAAGGCGTAATCGACCGACATGGGGGCCTTCATCATCCGTCGCCTGCTCTCGACCCTGCTCGTGATGGGCCTGGTCGGGGTATTCATATTCCTGCTCTTGCATCTGTCGCCCGGTGATCCGGCCGCCATCATCGCCGGCGACAACGCCACCCCCGCCCAAATCGAAGCCATCAGGACCAGCCTCGGTCTCAACGATCCCTTGCACGTCCAGTTCGGCCGCTGGGCCGTGCGCGTGCTCAATGGCGACCTCGGCATCTCGATTTTCTCCAACGTGCCGGTGGCCACCCTGATCGGCCAGCGGGTCTGGCCGACAATCTCGCTGGCTTTCACCACCATCGTGCTGGCGGTCGCGCTGGCATTGGCGGCCGGCGTGCTGGCCGCTTGGAAGGCCGGAAGCCTGGCCGATCGCCTGGTGATGATCCTTTCCGTGGTCGGCTTCTCCGTGCCGGTGTTCGTCGTCGGCTATCTGCTCATCTATGTGTTCGCCATCACCTTGCGCTGGCTGCCCGTGCAAGGCTATTCGCCTCTGGCGGAGGGCTTCTGGCCCTGGGCGAGCCACCTGATTTTGCCGTCCATCGCCCTGGGGCTGGCCTATGTTGCCTTGATCGCGCGCATCACGCGAACCGCCATGCTCGACGTGCTGGCGGAGGACTATATGCGCACGGCGCGTGCCAAGGGCGTGGCCACCGGCCCCATGCTGTTCAAGCACGCGCTGAAGAGCGCCGGCGTGCCGATCGTCACGGTGGTCGGCATCGGCATCGCCCTATTGATCGGCGGCGTCGTGATCACGGAGACGGTCTTCAACCTGCCGGGTATCGGCCGCCTGGTGGTCGATGCCATTTCCAAGCGCGACTACCCGATCATCCAGGGCGTGATCCTGCTGTTCTCGGGCGTCTATGTGATCATCAACCTTCTGGTCGACCTGTCCTACACCCTGCTCGACCCCCGGATCCGCTACTGAGATGACGGTCGCCGCCGCCCAGATCGCCCGCGTGCCGAACCGAAGCGGCATGTGGTACTTCGTGCGGCGCAATCCGACGCTGGTCGGCGGCCTTTTCGTTTTGGCGCTGGTTGCACTGGCGGCGCTGATGGCACCCTTGATCGCCGGCGACCCGATCCTCGCCAAGCCCGTGAACCGCCTAAGACCGCCCTCGCAAGTCAACTGGCTCGGCACCGACCAGCTC
>DASTMQ010000144.1:0-7361 GCA_035714005.1 Hyphomicrobiaceae bacterium | reverse complement strand
CGTCTGCAATTAATATACGCGTCATGGTCTTCGACTGGCGGGGGCTTCTGCTCAATCACTACATTAACCCTGGTATTGGCTAATCTCCACTCGGGCAAACCCTGAATGCCCTAAGTGCCAACGCCTTAGCTCAACCGATCGTGCCGCGGAGCCGGCGCGCGATAAGCCCGCAGCAGAGTTGCCCCAGCGCCGGCTGGTTCGGGTAGGCGTGCGTGCCTTTGGCCGGCCCGCGGGTTTTGCGGAGATTTGGCAAGCAAAGGCAGGGCAGATCGTCCGCAGCCTGATCGGCGCTTATGTGCTGTCCGGGGGAGGCGCTGGGGTTTCCCCAAAAAAGGGGGAGCGGTTTGTAGCCGGGAGGAGGACGGCAACGTCAGCGTCGGACCCACCCCCGCCGCGAGCTTTTGTGGGGGGGCATTGGGCTGGTGACGCGGGGGCCCGTTCAATGCCTAAATAGGTCGAAGCCAATTGGGGAGCCCAAGCACAATGCACGCACGCAGCTGGCGCTTGCCATGACGGCTGCCTCGCCCCTCGCTGGCGTCTCTGGCCCCCCCTCCTACGGCCCCCCCTCTGGTATTGGGCGCCGCCCGCCCGCGCTGCGGCGCTGCTGGCTGTTTGTGCCGGGCGCCGATGCGGTGGCGCTCGCCGCCGCGAGCACGAGCGGCGCCGACGTGCTGATCCAGGAACTTGAGGACTTCACGCCACCCGAGCTGCGGCCCCAGGCCCGGGCGCTCGCCGCCGATCTTTATGGGCGTTGGCGGGCCGCCGGCATCGTTGCCGCCGTTCGCATCAATCCGCTGGAAACCGAAGGGCACGCCGACTTGGCCGGCGTCATGGCCGGGCACCCCGATATCGTCGTCATGTCGAAGGTCGCCGATCCACACCAGGTCGCCGCCCTGGACCGCGAGGTCTCGCGCCTCGAGCACGCCTTGGCAATTGCCGCGGGCAGCACCGAGCTCGTGCCCAACGTTGAATCCGCGCGCGGCATTGTGCACGCCTTTGCCATCGCCACGGCAAGCCCACGCGTCACGGGCGTGCTGGGGTCGACCGAGGACATGGCGGCGGATCTCGGTGCCCCACGCAGCAAGGCGGGCATCGAACTTGCCTATGCCCGCCAGCGCCTCCACTTCGAGTGCACGGCTGCCAACGTGCTCACCGTCGATTGCCCCTATACCTTTGCGGATCTGGAGGGCTGCGAAAGCGACGCCCGCTACGCCCGCCGGCTGGGCTATGTGGCCAAGAGCGCGGTCCACGCCGACCACGCCGCGGCCATCAATCGGGTGCTGACGCCGAGCCACGGCGAGGTTGGCGAGGCCCATGCCGTCGTGGCGGCGTTCGAAGCCGCCCGGGCCGCCGGCAAGGAACGGGGGCGGCTGGGTGACCTCATGATCGAGGTGCCCACCTACTTGAACGCCAAGCGGCTGTTGGCGCGCGCCGCGGCGCTCGGGGTCGCTGGCGCGTGATGCCGAGCCTCGTTCCCCGTGGTACCCGGCAGGGGCGGTGCGGCCGACCGCGCGCCGCCCAATGGCGGCACATTTGGTCCGCCTTTATCTGCGCAGAGGGGCAGCGGTTGCTGGTGCTTGCCCTCGCCGTCCTTGGAGGGGTGTGCAGTATGCCGGCCATGGCCAAGGTGTCGCCTCGACCCGTCGTGGTCGGTGCGGAGGTCCTCCTCGCCAATCGGTTCGCCCCGCTGGCGGGTAAGCGGGTCGGCCTCATTGCCAATCAGACGAGCCTTGCCAACGGGACCCACCTTGCGGATCTCCTGAAGGCTGCCCCGGGCGTCACGCTTGCCGCCATCTTCGCACCCGAGCATGGCCTGCGCGGCGCGGCCGAGGCCGGGGCCAGTGTCGGCCATTCGGTCGATGCAAAAACCGGCGTGCCGGTCTGGAGCCTTTACGGGCGCACCCGGAAGCCGACGCCCGCCATGTTGCGGGGCATCGATGCACTCGTGTTCGATGTGCAGGACATCGGTGCCCGCTTTTATACCTACATCTCGACGCTCGGCCTCGCCATGCAGGCCGCGGCCGCCGCCAAGATCCCCTTCATCGTGCTCGATCGTCCCAACCCGCTCGGCGGCGACTACGTGGCGGGCTTTGTGCTGGAGGGACCGTTGCGCTCCTTTGTCGGCCAATACCCGATCCCGATCGTGCACGGACTGACGGTTGGTGAGATTGCGCGCATGATCAAGGGCGAGGGCTGGCTCGACGGCCTGCAACGGCTCGATCTCGAGGTCGTCGGCATCGAAAACTGGCAGCGCGCCATGCGCTGGCCCGAAACGCAGTTGACCTGGGTGCCAACGAGCCCAAACATTCCAACCTTTCAGTCCGCCCTCCTCTATCCCGGCATCGGCCTGGTGGGCGAGATCAACGTCAACGAGGGCCGCGGCACGGCCACGCCGTTTGGCGTATTCGGCGCCCCGTGGCTGGCGGCGCCGCGCGTAATTGAACGCCTCGAGCGGGCCCAGTTCGCGGGGGTTCGCTTCGAGGCCGCAAGCTATGTTCCCGTTTCCATCCCCGGCGCGGCCAAGCATCCCCGCTTCGTCGGCAAACCCGTCAGCGGCGTGCGGCTGCTCGTGACCGATGCCGCGCGCGTTGAACCCCTCGAAATCGGCGTGCACGTGCTGGCGGCGCTTGCCGCGGAGGCACGTGCGTCGAACGTCAGGCGGCTGATCGGCAATGTGGCAATGTTTCATGCGCTGGCCGGCACCAAGCGGCTCTACCGGATGCTGCTCGAGGGCCGCGAGGCCAGCGCCATTGTCGCCGCTTGGCGCGACGAGGTAGAGACCTTCAAGGTGCGGCGGGCCAAATACCTCCTCTATTAAAAGGGGGCACTTTCGCTTGCGCCAATCTGCTCCCCAGGACCGGCAAAGCGCTGCCCACCCGTGCTGGGATGGCCTGCTTGGATGCATGCCATATCTAGCGGCCGGTCGGGACCGTGTAGCCCAGGGTGCGGGCCACCATGCGATCGACGAGCCGCTTGGGCAGATTGGTGAGCATCAGGTTAAGCAGCGGGGTTGGCGTTACGGTGTAGCGCACTTTGGGACGCTTGGCGGTGAGGGCATCGGCGATGACGCTGGCGATGCGCGCCGGCGACAATCCCTTTCGCCCCTGCGACAGCATGAGGTCGCGAAATTTGCCAAGCGCCGGCGCAAACGGGGAACGGGCAAAGGTGGCGAGGTCGACCGCCTCGGCCTTGTCCCAGATGGGCGTGGCGGTCGGTCCAGGGGCAACAATGATGACCTCGATGCCAAACAGCATCAGCTCGCGCCGCAGGCTTTCCGAAAGCCCCTCCAGGGCAAACTTGGAGGCGGCGTAGGGACCCATGAAGGGAAAGGCACGGCGACCGCCGGTCGACGTCACCATCACAATGCGGCCTTTACCGGCCCGAGAGGGGTCGGTGCCCAGCAGCGGCGCGAAGGCCTGCGTCACCAGCATCTGGGCGATGAGGTTCACCTCGAGCTGCCGGCGCAGGTCGGCGATCGATACTTCGAGCAAAGGGCCGGTCACGGCAATACCGGCATTGTTGACGAGCCCCGCCAGCGCTCGGCCTTCGAGCCCGTCCCGCACCTGGCGCGCGGCGGCTGCGACGGCCTGCGCGTCCGTGACGTCGCAGTGAAGGGGCGTAAAGGCTGACCCCAACTCATCCTGCAATCGCGCCGCATCGGCCGGCCGGCGCACGCTGCCGAAGACGTGAAAGCCGCGGGCGCCAAGTTCCTGCGCCGTGGCGCGGCCGATGCCCGTCGAGGCGCCGGGTACGACGACCGCGGCCGGGCGATGCTGCCAAGAAGCGTGTTGTGTCATGGGCTCCCTCCCAAACGACGCGCACGGGTCCGGCCAACGCTCAGCGGCCGCCCCCTTCGTGCTTTTGGCTGCGAGATTAGCAGGTCGGCGCGCGACAAGCCTCAGCCGGCGCGTGCACGGCGCGACAGCGGGATCGGCAGGGGCTAAGCTGTGCCGAAGGATCGCCCGGCGCCCCAGCGCTCGGCCTTTTTGCTGCCGCCTCGGGGTGCCTTCAATTCCGTGTTGTTGGTCCAAAAGGGGGGCAACATGAGCGGATCGCCCGAGCTCGGTTTTGCTTCCGCGGGACAGCTCCTGTCCTTGCTGGCGGCGCGCAAGGTCTCCGCCGTCGAACTCTTCGATGCGGCCGTTCGGCGCATCGAAGCGTTTGATGCGGCCATCAACGCCGTGGTGGTGCGCGATTTCGAGCGCGCGCGTGAAGCCGCGCGCTCCGCCGATACGGCCCGCGCCAGGGGTGAAGGCGGCGCGCTGCTCGGTCTGCCGATGACGGTCAAGGAGGCCTACAATGTGGCAGGACTGGCCACGACCTGGGGCTTCACGACCGCCAAGGACTTCCGGCCGGCCGAAGACGCACTCGCGGTCACGCGGCTCAAGGCGGCCGGTGCCGTCATTCTCGGCAAAACCAACGTTCCCGTCTTCCTGTCGGATTGGCAGAGCTACAACGACCTTTATGGCACGACCAACAACCCATGGGACGTGACGCGCACGCCGGGCGGATCGTCCGGCGGTTCGGCGGCGTCGCTGGCCGCAGGCTATGTGGCCCTCGAGCTCGGATCCGATATCGGCGGCTCCTTGCGCACTCCCGCCCACTATTGCGGTGTGTTCGCCCACAAGCCCAGCCTGGCGCTGGTGCCCGCGCGTGGCCACACGCCACCCAACCTGCCGGCATTGCCGACCGAGAGCGACCTCGCCGTGATCGGGCCGATGGCGCGCACGGCCGCCGACCTGAGCTTGGAGCTTGACGTCATCGCCGGTCCCGATGCCGAAGCCAACGCCATCGCCTACCGGCTGGCGTTGCCGCCGCCGCGCCACGCCGAGCTCAAGGGGTACCGCGTGCTCGTCATCGACACGCATCCCTCAATTCCAACCGCCGCCGAAGTGACCTCGGCGCTGCAGCGCCTCGCCTCGCGCCTCGAGGCGCTGGGCGTGAAGACGGCGCGCGCGAGCCCGCTGCTGCCGGACTTGGCTCACGCCGGCAAGATCTATACCCAGCTCCTCACCTCGATCTTCGGCGCCTTTCTACCGATCGAGCGCTACACGAGCACGGCGGCGGCCGCACGGGCCCTGCCCGCCAGTGACGAAAGCCTTACTGCCTGGCGCGCGCGGGGCACGGTCTTAAGCCACCGGGACTGGATCCTAGCCGATGGCGCCCGCGCGCGCCTGCGCCGGCAATGGCGGGGTTTGTTTCGGGAGTGGGACGTCGTGCTTTGCCCGCCCATGCCGACGCCGGCCTTTCCCCACGATCACACGCCGGAACAAAAAGACAGGCGCATCACCATCGACGGCAAAATCTATCCCTACCTCGACCAGGTCGTTTGGCCGGGGGTGGCCACACTCGCGGGTTTACCGGCGACCGCCGCACCGATCGGTCTATCGGCGGCGGGCTTGCCGATCGGCGTGCAAATCATCGGCCCCTACCTCGAGGATCGCACCACCTTGCGCTTTGCCGAGTTGATTGAGCGCGAGTTCGGCGGCTTTGTTGCGCCGCCGGCGTTTGCCGCCTGAGGTGACAGTGGTTGGGCGGTCCCAAGCGCCCGGGCCGCGAACGCTCAGGCCCGAACGCCTCAGGCCCGAGCGCTCAGGCCCATCTAGCGCTGGCGAATGCGGCCGTCCGAGCCGATGAAGGGCTCATCGGCCGATTGCCACTTTTGGCTGGCGGGCGGATCGCCTTGTCGGGGACTTTCGCCGTAGGCTTGGGTGATCTCTTTAAATCCCTTGGCGCTGCCGGCCGGCCGCAGTTTTGCCGGCGGCGCTTGCAGTTCGGCGAGGCTCGCGCGCGCCTCCTTGGCATGCCGGCCATTGGGATGCGTCAACAAATAGGCGGCGTAGGCGGCCTTGCTATGGCGCCGTTGCGCCCTGAGCCAATTGGCATCATCGCGCAGGCGTTCCTCCTGGCTGGCCTCGCTGCTGGCAGGCGGCGGTGCCAACTTTGCCGACCCGCCCAAGGGATCTTGCTCCGGCGCCATCTCGCTCGGCGGGCTCCAGCCGCTCTGGGCCGCCTCCGGTCGAAGCTCTTGCGCCCGGGCGACGCGGTCGCGCGCATGGCGTGTTTCGCTGGCCTCCAGCGCGCGAACCGTTTGGCGCGCCAGCTCGGCGTGCACCCCTTCCGGATGGGTCGCGAGGTAATGATTGAAGGCCTCCTTGCTTCCCTCTTCCGCAGCTTTCGCCCAGGCGGCCTCGTCGGCCGTTTGGCGCGCGTCGCTGGCCTCGATGCCGGCGATCGCCTGGCGCGCGGCTGCGGCATGGTCGCCGTCGGGATGCGCGGACAGGTAGCGCGTGAGCGCCGGCTTGCCGCCGTCCTGGCTGGCCCTGTCCCAGGCGGCGCGATCGGCTTTGTGGCGCGCTTCGCTGGCCTCGATGGCCGCGATCGTGGTGCGCGCGTCGGCCGCGTGATCTCCATCGGGATAGGCGGTGAGATAGCGATGGAGCCCCGCCTTGCTGCCCTCCCGCGCCGCCTCGCTCCAAGCCGCCTGGTCCGCCCGCCGCCGCGCCGCGCTGGCCTCAAGTGCCGCCAGCGCCTTTTCCGCGTAGGCGGCATTTTCACCCCGGGGATAGGCGGTCAGATAACGACGCAACCCCTCGAGCGTGCCGAGCCGTTGCGCCTCGGCCCAGGCCTCATGATCGGCAACGCGCCGGCTCTCGGCGGCGGCGATCGTGTTCAACTTGCGCTCAACTTCGGGGGCGAGCCGCCCGTCGGGATGGTGATCGAGATAGTGCCGCATCGCCGCGCGCGAGGTCTCAAGTGAGGTGCCGGTCTGTCCCTCGAGCGCTTGTGCAAGCGCGATTTCCGTGTTGACCACGGCCGGCAAGGCAGCGGCGGCTTGGCGCGCATGCCGCCCGTTGCTGTAGCGGCCGAGATAGCGATGCAGCGAGGCGCTGGTAGCCTCGCGTTCGGCCTCGAGGAAGGCCGCATCATCGGCGGCCGCGCGCGCCGCGGCGAGTTGGGCGGGATCGGGCTTGGCCGCGGCCTCGGCGGGGGCCGGCGCGGCGTGCTGCTCGCCGCTTCCCGCGCGCGGGTCCGCCGCCAGCCTTGGCGGCCGGCCCTCTCCGAAGACGCCGGTGTAGTAAAGGCCGCCGACCAGGGCCAGCAGGATGAGGCTTGAGCCGAGGAAGCTGACGAGGAAAAAGGTGCTGGCGCGGGAAAATGAGCGCGGTGGTGGCTGCGATGCCGGTTGACGCGCCCGCGCCTTCAAATCCTGATAGGCTTTGTTGACGGCCTTCAACAGTTCGCCGGCCATCGGATCGAGCTCGCGTCCATCGGGATGCAGCTCTTTGACCAGTTGCAGATAGACGGCGCGAATCTCCGCGAGCGCAGCGGTGCGGGGGACGCCGAGCACGGCGTAGGGG
>DASTMQ010000143.1:0-2066 GCA_035714005.1 Hyphomicrobiaceae bacterium | reverse complement strand
TCGGCGGCTCAAGGCGAGCCCTGGGGCAACTTGGCCGCGACGGGCCACTTTTTGATGGAACGGGGTAAGATGGCCAACGCCTTGCTCTTCACGCCATTGTCGCTCAAGAGCGTCAGCCTCAAAAACCGGGTGGTGGTCGCGCCGATGCATCAATACGCGGGCGTCGACGGTCATGCCACCGATTGGCATCTCGTCAACGCCGGACGCTATGCCCAGGGCGGGGCCGGGCTCATCATCATGGAATCGACCAAGGTTGCGCGCAACGGCTGCGGCACGGTCGGCGATCTCGGCCTGTGGGACGACAAGTTCATCCCGGCGCTAGCGCGCTGCGCCGCGTTCATCAAGGCGCACGGTGCCATTGCCGGCATTCAGCTCGGCCACTCGGGCCGCAAGGCGCGCCTGCGCCGTCCATGGGAAGGCGGCACGCCGTTGACGGGCAGCGAGCCCGAAATTTACGACTGGGATGGCTGGGAGCTGGTGGCGCCCAGCGCCGTGCCCTTCGGCGCGCAATCGCCGACACCGCGCGCCCTGGCCACGAGCGAGGTGCGGGAGCTGGTGGCCAAGTGGGGCGAGGCGGCGCTGCGGGCGGCCAAGGCCGGTTTCGATCTCCTCGAAATCCATGGCGCGCATGGCTATCTGGTGCACCAGTTTCTCTCCCCGGTCGCCAACCGGCGCGGCGATGCCTATGGCGGCAGCGAGACCAACCGCATGCGCTTTGCCCTGGAGGTTGCCGAGTGCGTGCGCGCCGTCTGGCCCGGCCACAAGCCGCTCTTCATGCGCCTCTCCTGCGAGGACGACGCCGGCTGGGGTCCCAACGAGAGCGTCAGGCTGGCGCGCCTCCTAAAGCACGCCGGCGTCGATGTCATCGATTGTTCGTCCGGCGGCACGCTCGGGCACTCGCCCATGGATGGCGCGCGCGCCAAGCAGTATGGCTACCAAGTGCCGTATGCGGAAAAAATTCGCCGCGAGGCGGACATCATGACGATGGCCGTCGGCCATATCGTGCACGCCGATCAGGCCGAGGCCATCCTGAGCGAAGGGCGCGCCGACCTCATCGCGCTGGCGCGCGAGATCATGCACAATCCGAGCTGGCCCATGGACGCAGCGCAGAAGCTTGGCATCGACCCCCAGTTCAACTTGGTGCCGCCGGCCTACGCTTATTGGCTGGCGAAGCGGGCCAACTCGGGATTCGAAGGCACGCCCTCGACCTGGAGCAAGGGCCTGCCGGGTGCCGGCGCGCCGGCAAAAGCAGCAGGCAAAGCCTAATTCGCGAGACGCCGGGCGGACCCTCGCCGCCTTTCGAGCTGGAGGCCGAAGTGCTATCGATGGGGCAGCATTGGGAAGAAACCGGCCTGCTGGTAGGTGAGGGTTGAGATGCCACTTTACGGTAGCGAAGCACTAAAGCGCATAAGGGATGGCAAACTGACGCTCGGGCTCGGCGTCAATCATTTGCGCGGGTCGGCGGTCCCCCTGCTAGCCAAGGCCGCCGGCTATGATTGGCTGTTCATCGACGCCGAGCACGGTGCCATCTCGACCCCCGAAATCGCGCAAATCGCCATGGCCGCCTTGCCCACGGGGGTCGTGCCGATCGTGCGCATCTGCACGGGCGCGCTCGATGAGGGCACCCGCGCGCTCGACAACGGGGCGCTCGGCATCGTCGTGCCGCACGTCGATACGCCCGAACAGGCGCGAGGTCTCGTCGAGGCCTTCCGCTTTAGTCCGATGGGCCACCGCAGCACGGGCGGCTCCAACGCCTGCTTCGGCTATCGGCCGCCGCCGGCCGCCGAGGCCCAGCAAACCTTGAATGCGGAGCTCCTGGTGGTGGCGATGATCGAGACGCCCGAGGCGGTCGCCAATGCCAAGGCGATCGCCGCCATCGAGGGTATCGACGTGCTCCTGATCGGTAGCAACGACCTTTCGCTGGAGATGGGGATCCCGGGCCAGGTCGGCCATGAGCGCGTGCGGGCGGCCTACGAACAGGTGGCGGCCGCCTGCCGTCAGCACGGCAAGGTACTGGGCATGGGGGGCGTCTATGATCAGGAGGTGGCAAGCCGCTATATCGCGCT
>DASTMQ010000142.1:0-4232 GCA_035714005.1 Hyphomicrobiaceae bacterium | reverse complement strand
GGCGTTACCGGCGTGAAGCGCGCGCGTCCGCCGAAGATCATGCGCCTGTTGTCGGGCGACATGCGGTAGTAGCACAGCACGCGCTTGGTATCGGCGAGCGTGCGGCCCTTCGGGATCAAGCTGCGCGCGAGGTCGGCCGGCAGCTCCTCCGTGGCGATGATATGACTGGCGAGGGGAATCAAGCGTCGCTTGAGTTGTGGTGTCACCCCGCCCGTGTAGCCGTTGGTGGCGATCACGAGGTCGCCAGCCTCGACGGCCCCGCGCGAGGTGGTGATGCGCCACGTGGTGCCTTGTTTGTCGATGCGTTCGGCCGCAGCCTTGGCACAAATCGTGATCTTGCGCCGGCCGGCCGCATCGAGCAGGCCCTTATAGTAAAGCGCGGGGTGCAGTTTGGCCGAACGCTCCACCACCATGCCGCCGTAGTAGTAGTCCGAAGCCATCTCCTCGCGCTGGCGCTCCCTGGGCACCATATAGGCGCCCGAACTGGCGCCCGAGTTTAAGGCGGCGACGCGGCTCTCCTGAAAGCTGTAGTCCTGCGGGGTCCAGGCGCCGACGAAGCGACCCTTCTTCTCCCAGAAGCAGTCGATCTGTTCCCGCTCGATCAAGGTCTCGATCAGGCTGAAGGCGTCCTGGCCCGATGCCAAGATGGTCTTCACCACCTCGGGATCACGCGCCAGCACCTTGCCGGTAAAGCTCTTGCCGATGTTCACTCCACCGCTGACGCCGCCGCCGCTGCGCGTGCTGGCGCCGGCGCCGAGCTCGGCCGCTTCGAGCACGCAGGCGTCCACCCCGGCGTCGGCCAGCTCGATGGCGCAGGCCAGCCCGGCATAGCCAGCCCCGATGATGACCACGCGCGCCGAGCGCGGCACCTCGACGAGATCGCCAGCAGCGGGCCGGTAAGCCTCCCACCAGTAGGGCAACGGCTTGAAGTCCTGATGCAGGATGTCACGATTGCGCATTGAGTGCCTCTTGGCGGAGCTGTCGCATTACCGCACCATCGCCGCGGCTGCCGGCCGGCGTAACCTGGTTCCCAGCAGCAACAGCGCCGAGATGAGAACGATCTGAATGGCGGAGACGGCGGCAACGGTGGGTTCGATCTCGCTCAAGATGTTGTCGAACATCTTCTTGGGTAACGTCATGTTGGCGCCGGAAATGAACATGGCCACCACCAGCTCGTCAAACGAGGTGATGAACGCCAGGAACGCAGCCGAATAGACGCTGGGTGCCAGCATCGGCAAGGTGACGGTGCGCACCGCCGCGAGCCTTCCGGCACCAAGGCCACGCGCGGCAAGCTCGAGATTGACGTCGAAATCCCGCAGGCCCGCCAAGAGCACGATGACAACGAAAGGGAGAGCCAGCACGGTGTGAGCGACCGCGACGCCGTACCACTCCCCGATCAGGCCCAGGCGCGAGAACAGCCCGTAGATGGCGATCGACAGCACGATGTGGGGAACAATGATCGGGGCGGAAATACCATTCTCGATGAGTGCGCGCCCGCGAAATCGCCCGCGCGCCAGGCCAAAGGCGAGCGGAATGCCGAGCAGCAGGGCCAACGCGGTGGTGGCGGCGCCGACCTCAAGGCTGCGATAGGTGGCGTCGATCCACGCCACATCCCCGAAGTAGCGGGCATACCACTTGAGCGAAAAACCGGGCGGGGGAAAGCGCAGGTAGCTGCCGGAGCTGAACGAGATGGGAAACAGCACCAGCAGCGGTAGCATCAGGAAGGCAAAAACAACGCCGCTCGTCAGGCGCAGCAGGATCCGTCCCACTCCCACCGGACGTTGTTTTTTTGGCCCACGCATTGCCGTCGTTGTTCCCCTTGAGATGTCAGTCGCCGAGACGGCGGGCGACGCCCTGGTTCAATACCCCGAAGGCCAAGAGCGTGACCACCAGCAGGATGACGGACAGGGCGCCGGCAAAGTTCCAGGCCAGGAATTCTCTGACCTGCTGCTCGATCACCATGGCGAACATCAATACCTTGCCGCCCCCGAGCAGCGCCGGCGTAATGTAGAAACCGAGCGAGACCACGAACACCAAGGTCACCCCGGCAACGATGCCGCGCAAAGTCAGGGGAAGATAGATCGTCGTCACCACCCGCAGCGTCGAAGCCCCAAGGCCGCGCGCCGCTTTCTCAAGATCGGGATCGATGCGGGTCACGGCGCTGTAGATGGGCAGAATCATGAATGGCAGCATCACGTGCACCATCCCGAGCACAACGGCCATTTTGCTGTTTAGCAGCGGCAGCGGCTGATCCATGAGACCGGTGTCGATCAGCAATCGGTTGATGATGCCATTGCGCCCGAGCAGCACCATCCAGGCATAGGTTCGCACCAGCACGCTGGTCCACAGCGGCAGCATGACGAAGGCGAAGCCGATCGCCCGCCAGGTCGGCGTTGTCGTCGCCAGCAGAAAAGCCACGGGATAGCCGATCAGCAGGCAGCACGCCGTGACGATGGCCGCGATCTCGAAGGTCCGAAGCAAGATTGTGGTATAAAGCCCGCCGGTCAGGGCCTTTTCGTACCATTCGAGGCTGCCTCCTGCGAAGCTCAGGGCAAAGAGCCGGCCGAGCGGGAGCGCAAACAGCCCCAACAGTAACAGCAGGGCGGGCAAGGTCAGCGCCAGGCCGCCGAACGCAAAGGCAAAGCCGCCCGCCTGTTTGCGGGCGGTGCCAAGGCGCGGTCTGGAGGCTCCCGACGAGAGGCTCATCGCCGTCACTCAACCTCGATCAGCCGCGCATCGGCGGCGTGGAAGCCGGCGCAGATGCGCTCGCCCGGCCGGTAGCGGCGGCTGCTTGGCCCGCTCGGCAGCCGCACCAGCACCTGCAGGCCGGCGGCCGTGGAGATCCGGTACTTGTCGGACACGCCGACATAGGCGCTTTCTGCGACCAGCCCGTCGATCCTGTTCACCATCGCGGGCACGCTGCCAACATTGAGGTCGACGAACCGCTCGGGTCGTACCATCACCCGAACGCGCTGGCCGACGCGCGCTGCGAGGTCGAACCGGCTCGGGACTTGAATTGAGGCGCCGTCATCGAGGCGAACGCTGAGCACGCCCTCGCCGCCAGCCTCGACGAGGCCTGAGAAAATATTGGACTCGCCGATGAAGTCGGCAATGAAGGGGTTGGCCGGGGCCTCATAAATTTCCAGTGGCGGGCCAACCTGCTGCAAGCGCCCGTTCGCCATGACGGCGATGCGGTCGGACATGATCAGCGCTTCTTCCTGATCATGCGTGATAAAAAGCGTGGTCAGGCCGAGACGGCGCTGCAGACGGCGTACCTCCAATTGCATTTGGTCGCGAAGCTTTCGATCGAGCGCGCCGAACGGCTCATCAAGCAACAGCAGGCGCGGCTGGAAAACGGTGGCGCGCGCCAGCGCCACCCGCTGCTGCTGGCCTCCCGAAAGCTGCTTTGGCAGGCGCTCGGCCATGCCGCCGAGCTCGACCATCTCCAGGGCGTCGGCGACCCTTCTGGCGAGCTCGCCTTTCGCCATGCCCCGCATGGCAAGCGGATAGCCGACGTTGCGGGCGACGCTCAGATGCGGAAACAAGGCGTAGTTCTGAAACACCATGCCGATATTGCGCCGCGCCGGATCGAGGTCCGTGACCTCCGAACCATCGACCCGGATCGAGCCTGTCTCCGCCGTCTCGAAGCCCGCGATCACTTTCAACAGCGTGGTCTTGCCCGATCCGCTCGGGCCGAGGATGGTGACGAACTCGCCGGCCCCGACCCCAAGGCTGACGTCGGCAAGCGCGACCACGTCGCCGAAGGTTTTGCTCACCCCGTCGATCTCAAGGCGGCCGGCCTGAGCGGCCGCAGGCCGAGCCGGGTCGTCGCTCATCTGCTCGCATCAAGAGTTGCTGAGCGGCGCCTGGGGGCAAGCTTGGTGGCGGCGGGCAAGCGCATCATGCCTTGGACAGCATCCACTTGTTCCAGCGCTCGCCCATTTCCGCGCCGTTCTTGGTCCACCACTCCTGGTCGAGCCAAATCTGCTTTTTCAGGTTGTCGGGGTAGAGCGGCAGCAGCGGGCGGATCTTTTCGGCCACGTACTGGTTGGATTCCAAGTGCATGCCGGAGTAGCCGAGAACCTCGGCATTGGCGGCTTGGCGCTTGGGATCGCTCATCAGCGCCAAAACTTTCATCGACCAGTATTGGTCCTTGGCGCCCTTCGGCACCACCCAGCTACCCTGTTTGAGGACGCCGCCGTTCCATTCCATTGCGAGCGGTGCCTCCTTGC
>DASTMQ010000141.1:0-8741 GCA_035714005.1 Hyphomicrobiaceae bacterium | reverse complement strand
GCGAAGCGAGGGCCTTGGCGGAAAGTCGTTGCACCCGATCGCCGATCGCCGTATGAGAGCACCGCAAGCCGCCCGGCGGGGCATGCCGTGGCGGCTTTTCCTGCTTCAAAAAAACGGCGCTGCCGGGTCCAGGCGAAGGCTGCGCGCGGCCGATCAAGGAGAGCAAAATGCCCAAGTTGAAGACCAAAAGTGGTGCCAAAAAGCGTTTCAAGATGACAGGCACGGGCAAGGTCAAGGCGCAGGCCCAAGGCAAACGACACGGCATGATCAAGCGCACGACCAAATTCGTGCGCAACGCGCGCGGCAGCATGGTGCTGAACGACAGTGATGCCCGTATCGTCAAGAAATATATGCCCTACAACCGTTGAGCCGCGGCGACGAGCGGTCCTTCAACCTGAGAGCTGACGGAGTATTGCCATGGCACGCGTCAAGCGCGGCGTCACCGCCCATGCCAAGCACAAGAAAGTTCTGAACAAGGCCAAGGGCTACTATGGCCGACGCAAGAACACTATCCGGGTCGCCAAACAGGCGGTCGAAAAGGCCATGCAATATGGCTATCGCGACCGCAAGCGCAAGAAGCGCACCTTCCGTGCGCTGTGGATCCAGCGCATCAATGCGGCGGTGCGCGAGCATGGCATGACCTACGGCCGATTTATCGACGGCCTCAACAAGGCCGGGATCGCCATCGACCGCAAAGTGCTGGCCGACATCGCCGTCAAGGATGCAGCCGGTTTCAAGACACTGTGCGATCAAGCCGCCGCGCAGCTGCGGGCGGCCTAGCCATCTCCTCTCGCCGGCCTCTGCCGGGGAGCCAGGGCGCAAACGGGCTTAAGGGTCGCCGCCACGTGCCGCGCTTGCGCGCGGGCCTCGGCCAAGAAGTGGGCCCCGGGTGCGGCCCGGGAAGATCACGAATGGCACAGGACATCGACATTGCGGCGCTCGAGCAGGCGCTCCTCGCCGATATTGCCGCCGCCGGCGACCTCAAGGCTCTGGAGGAGGCGCGCATCACCGCGCTCGGTCGCAGGGGGCGCGTTGCCGAACTGATGGGGCGGTTAGGGTCGCTCACGCCCGATCAACGCAAGAGCTTCGGCCAGGCGGTCAACGGTCTCAAGCAGCGGGTGAGCGAGGCCTTGGAGGGTCGCAAAGTCGAGCTCGACCGCGTTCAACTCTCGGCCAGGCTTGCCCGCGAGCGCGCCGACATCAGTTTGCCCGTGCGGAGCGGGCCGCTGCAGGACGGCCGCATCCATCCCGTGAGCCAAGTGTTCGATGAGGTGGCCGAGATCTTCGGCGACATGGGCTTTGCCATTGCCGAGGGGCCCGATATCGAGACCGACGATTTCAATTTCACCAAGCTCAACATTCCACCGGAACACCCGGCCCGGCAGGACCACGACACCTTCTATTTCCATTCCAGGGCTGATGGCTCCCGCTTGCTACTGCGCACCCACACAAGTCCCGTGCAGATCCGCACCATGTTGGCGCAGAAGCCGCCGATCCGTATCATCGTGCCCGGCCGCGTCGACCGCATTGATAGCGACGCGACGCATACACCGATGTTTCACCAGATCGAGGGTCTGGTCATCGACGAGAGCACACACCTCGGTCACCTGAAATGGTGCCTGGAGGAATTCTGCAAGGCGTTCTTCGAAGTCGAGGAGGTGCGCATGCGCTTTCGCGCCTCGCACTTTCCGTTCACGGAACCATCCATGGAGGTCGATATCGACGCGGCGGCGATCGGCAAGCCGGGGCAGTGGCTCGAGATCCTGGGCAGCGGCATGGTACATCCGAACGTGCTCGCCAACTGCAGTCTTGATCCTCAGCGTTATCAGGGCTTCGCCTTTGGCATGGGCCTCGATCGCATCACGATGCTGAAATACGCCATTCCCGACCTGCGCGACATGTTCTCGGCCGACCTCAGGTGGCTGCGGCACTACGGGTTCGCCGCGCTCGACGTGCCGACGCTCGCCGGCGGCGTGTCGGGCTAGCCCTGGGTTTGCTGAGATGAAATTCACGCTGGCCTGGCTCAAGGATCATCTAGAGACCTCGGCATCGATTGCCGAATTGACCGATAAACTGTCATCGATCGGCTTGGAGGTCGAAGGCGTCGAGGATCGCGGCGCCAAGTTGGCGGCCTTTACCGTCGCCCGCGTGCTCGAGGCCAAGCAACACCCCAACGCCGACAAGCTGAAGGTCTGCAAGGTGGAAACCGGCGACGGCGTCGTCGAGGTCGTGTGCGGCGCGCCCAACGCGCGCTCGGGCATGATCGGTGTATTCGCCCCGGTCGGCAGCTACATTCCCGGCAAGCAGGCGACGCTCGAGGCTCGTCCCGTGCGCGGCATCGTTTCGGCGGGCATGCTCGTCTCCGAGGCCGAACTGGAAATTTCCGAGGACGGCGACGGCATCATCGAACTGCCGGCCGAGTTCGGCGGACGCATTGGTGCGCGCTTCGCCGAGGTGGTGGGGCTGGCCGATCCGGTGATCGAGGTGAAGCTGACCCCGAACCGGCCCGACTGCACCGGCGTTAGGGGTATCGCGCGCGACCTTGCGGCCGCCGGTCTCGGCAAGCTCAAGCCCGAGCGCGCGCCGAGCGGCGTCGACGGCAGCTTCGCGTGTCCAATCGCCATTGAACTGGAGTTTCCGCCCCAGGCCGCCGACGCCTGTCCCTGTTTTGCCGGCCGCTACCTTCGCGGCGTCAGCAACGCCTCGTCTCCGCCCTGGCTGCAGCAGCGCCTGACGGCGGTCGGCCTCCGGCCCATCAACGCCCTGGTCGATGTCACCAACTACATCAGCCTCGACCGCGGCCGGCCGCTGCACGTCTATGACGCCGATAAGCTTGAGGGCGCCATTCGTGCCCGGCTTGGCCGTAACGGCGAAAGCTTCCTTGGCCTCGACGGCAAGACGCACGCCGTCGACGACAGCATGTGCGTGATTGCCGATGATCGCCGCGTGCTGGGTTTGGGCGGTATTCTCGGCGGCGAGGACACGGGCGTCACCGCCGCGAGCAAAAACATCCTGATCGAGTGCGCCTATTTCGACCCCGTGCGCACGGCCGCCACCGGCCGCAAAACCGGCATCGTCAGCGATGCGCGCTACCGCTTCGAGCGCGGCGTCGATCCGGCCTTCATTGAGCCAGGTCTCGATCTCGCCACCGAGCTCATGTTGGAGGTGGCGGGCGGTGTGCCGTCGCGGGCTTTGGTTGCGGGGGCCCCGCCCCAGGCCCGGCGCGTCATCGACTTTTCACTCGCGCGCGTGGAAAAGCTCGCCGGCATCGTCATGGCCGAGACGCAGATCCGCAACACGCTTGAGGCGCTGGGCTTTGCGCTTGCCGGCAAGGCACCAAACCTCAAGGTGACGGTGCCGAGCTGGCGGCCGGACGTGGGTGGGGCTGCCGATCTGGTCGAGGAGGTGGTCCGCATCGCCGGTCTCGACAAGGTGCCCTCGGCGCCGATGCCGCGCCGGCACGGCGTGGCGCGGGCGTTGTTGACGGAAACCCAGCGCCGTGTCCGCCGCGCCCGGCGCGAGCTGGCGGCGCGCGGCATGGTTGAGGCCATTACCTGGTCGTTCATTGCCGGGGCGGCGGCGCGCCCGTTCGGCGGAGGCAGCCCTGGGCTCGAACTCGCCAATCCGATCTCGAGCGAGATGACGTCGATGCGCCCGAGCCTGCTGCCGGGCCTGCTGACGTCGGGGCAACGCAATCGCCATCGCGGCTTCAACGACGTTGCCCTGTTCGAGCTGGGCCAGATCTATCGCGACGACACCCCCGAGGGCCAAGTGCTGGTTGCCTCCGGTGTGCGGCTGGGCAATGCGGTTATGGCCGGCAGCGGTCGCCATTGGACCGGCACCGCCGAGACGGCGGGCGTTTTCGAGGCCAAGGCCGACGTGGTGGCGCTGCTGGCCGGACTCGGATTTGACGCCAGCCGGGCGCAAGTGGTGCGCGCGGCCCCGGCCTGGTTCCATCCGGGGCGCTCGGGCGTGCTGCGCTTGGGGCCCAAGACCGTGCTCGCCGCCTTCGGCGAGATCCACCCGGAGGTGTTGGCCGGCCTCGACGTCGCCGGCCCGGCTGCCGCCTTCGAGGTCTATCTCGACGCGCTGCCGCGCGACAAGCGAAAGGGCGTTGCCCGGCCGACCCTCAAGCTCGCCGATCTGCTCGCAGTGCGACGCGACTTTGCCTTCGTGCTCGATCGCGACGTTGCGGCCGGCGACGTGGTCAAAGCCGTGCTGGCGGCGGACAAGAAGCTCATCAGCGGCGTCAACGTGTTCGATCAGTTCGAGGGGGCAAGCCTCGGCGCCGGCAAGAAATCGCTGGCGCTCGAGGTCACGCTGCAGCCGGCCGACAAGACCTTGACGGATGAGGAAATCGAGGCCGTGTCCGCCAGGGTAGTGGCGGAGGTGAAAAAGGCGACCGGCGGCGAGATTCGCAGCTGAGCCGCCGCGGCAGCGCTACTTGCTCATGCCCGCGGTATAGGCCTCGATCAATGCCGCCAGCTTGACCTTGCGTTCGGCGTCTCCGTCCTCGAACGCGGGATCATCGACGATTTCCGCGACCGTGCCGAAGGGGTCCTGCTCGAGGCGCGAGTAGAGGCGGCCGGTGTCGCGCACGAGGCGCAAGGGATCGGCGCCCAGCCGCGCGCTGCCGCGCAGCTCGGCGCCGACGTGGGCGGCCTCGGAGGCCAGCTGCCAGGCCAGCGCACGCAGATCGGGTCCGGCCGCCGCGGCCGGGCGCGCCTCGGGGCGAGGCGCGGGCCTGCCGTCGCCAAGGGCCGCCGGCCTTTGGGCTTCGAGGTCGGCGAAGCCCATGAGTTCGTTGGGCGTGACGGCGAGCTTTTGGCAGATCTCGAAAATCAAGCTGAGATTGGGTTCGACCTCAGCGCGCTCGTAGCGCGTATAGCGGTTCTCCTCGATCCCCAACGCCTTGGCAAAATGCCGGGCCCGTTCGAAGCCGCGCTGCGCCCGCATAGTGCGCAAACGGCGGGCGAACTCGGCACGAACGGCAGGGGCGGGAACGGAAGGCATGCGCTCGCCATTTCGCAAATTTCAGACAGATTGTAACCGCTACAAAGCGCGCACGATAGGCCTTTATCTCTCTTTCTGTTGGAACAGGCAACAACCGGACGCCACGGGCGGGCTGCTAGGGTGGTGGAAGGGCGCAAGGTATCCTACAAAAGGGCTTAGGGGGCAGCGCCAGGGGTGCCGCCCAGGCCAACAAATCGGCGCCGGTGTGGGCCGTTTGGCCGGGCGGCCGCCCCAGGTGAATTTTTTTCCTGGGCGCGCGCCTTTGCCGGTTCAAACCCGCTTGGCGCGATGCTAAGCACCGCGGCCATGACGGATATCAAACTAATCCGCAATTTCTCGATCATCGCCCACATCGATCACGGCAAGTCGACCCTCTCGGATCGGCTGATCCAGCTGTGCGGCAACGTTTCGCTGCGCGAGATGAAGGAGCAAATCCTCGATTCCATGGATATCGAGCGCGAGCGCGGCATCACCATCAAGGCGCAGACCGTGCGCCTCGACTATGCCGCCAAGGACGGTAAGACCTATCAGCTGAACCTGATGGACACGCCCGGCCACGTCGACTTCGCCTATGAGGTTTCGCGCAGCCTCGCCGCCTGCGAGGGGGCGATTTTGGTGGTGGATGCCAGCCAGGGTGTGGAGGCGCAGACCTTGGCCAACGTCTACCAGGCTCTCGAAAACGACCTCGAGATCCTGCCCGTCCTGAACAAGGTGGACCTGCCGGCGGCCGACGCCGATCGGGTCAAGCAGCAGATCGAGGAGGTGATTGGGCTCGATGCCTCCAACGCCATTCCCATTTCGGCCAAGACTGGTGAGAACGTGGCGGCCGTCCTTGAGGCCATTGTCGAGCGCCTGCCACCGCCCCGCGGCGATGCGAAGGCGCCGCTCAAGGCGCTGCTGATCGACAGCTGGTATGACGCGTATTTGGGCGTGGTCGTGCTCGTTCGCGTGATCGACGGCCAGCTGAGGAAGGGCCAGAAGATCAGGCTGATGTCATCGGGGGCGGGCTACCAGATCGAGCGTGTTGGCATCTTTCGCCCCAAGCAGGAGATGCTGGCCGAACTCGGGCCAGGCGAGGTCGGCTTTTTCACCGCCGCCATCAAGCAAGTGGCCGACACGCGCGTTGGCGATACCGTCACCGACGAAAAGAACCCCACGGCCACGCCGCTGCCGGGCTTCAAGCCGACGCAGCCCGTGGTGTTCTGCGGGCTGTTTCCGGTCGATGCCGCCCAGTTCGAAGACCTGCGCGAGGCGATGGCGCGGCTGCGCCTAAACGATGCCAGCTTTTCCTACGAGCCGGAAAGTTCCGCCGCGCTTGGCTTCGGCTTTCGCTGCGGATTTCTTGGCCTATTGCACCTGGAGATCATTACCGAACGGTTGGAGCGCGAATTCAATCTCGAGCTCATCACCACGGCGCCGAGCGTGATCTACCATGTCTATCTTAACGACGGCACCCGCCTGGAGATGCACAATCCGGCCGACATGCCCGATCCCGTGCAGATCGACCGCATCGAAGAGCCCTGGATCGAAGCCACCATTTTGGTGCCCGATGAGCACCTGGGTTCGGTCTTGAAACTGTGCCAGGACCGCCGTGGACGCCAGAAGAACCTGACCTATGCGGGCACGCGCGCGCTGCTGGTCTATGAGCTGCCGCTCAACGAAGTGGTGTTCGATTTTTATGATCGTTTGAAGTCCATCAGCCGCGGCTATGCCTCCTTCGACTATCACTTGAGCGGCTACGAACCCGGCGATCTCGTCAAGATGTCGATCCTGGTCAATGCCGAGCCCGTCGATGCCCTCTCGATCATCGTTCACCGCGCGCGCGCAGAGAGTCGTGGCCGGGCCATGTGCGAAAAGTTGAAAGAGCTGATCCCGCCGCACTTGTTCCAGATTCCGATTCAGGCGGCGATCGGTGGGCGCATCATCGCCCGCGAGACCATCCGCGCCCTGCGCAAGGACGTGCTGGCCAAGTGTTACGGCGGCGATATCACCCGAAAGCGCAAGCTGCTCGAGAAGCAGAAGAAGGGCAAGAAGCGCATGCGCCAATTCGGCGAGGTGGAGATTCCGCAAGAGGCGTTCATCGCCGCCCTCAAGATGGAGGAGAACTAAGCGCGTAGTGCGGATCCGCGCGCCGCGCCGCGCCCAGGCTTGCCGGCGGCGGCCGTTGCGGTCGGTTCAGCATCGCCACCAAGGCGTAGCTGATGATCATCAACAGGAACCAGGCGCCGAGTTTGCTCGAGGGCACCAGCGCCCAGCCGTGCCGCTGGTGCGGATACATCCAGGCCGCCGTGAAGGTGCCGATATTCTCGGCAAACCAGATGAACAGCGCGACCAGGCCGAAGCCCAACAGCAGCGGCATGCGGCGCCAGCGGCGCCAGACTTTGAAATACACCCAACAGCGAGCGAACAGCAGGGCGGTGGCCCCAAACAGGGCAAGGCGTATGTCCGGCAAGTAGTGATGGGAAAAGAAATTGACGTAGATGCCGACGCCCAAGAGGCCGAGTGGGGCAAGCGGCGGGTGGTGGCTGAAGCGGAAATCGAATAGGCGCCAACAGCGCGCGATATACGAGCCGATGGCGGCATACATGAAGCCCGTGAAGAGCGGCACGCCGCCGATGCGCAACAGCGAGGCCTCCGGATAGATCCAGGAGCCGACCGAGGTCTTGAACACTTCCATCGCCGTCCCGACGAGGTGAAAGATGAAGATCACCTTGGCCTCCTCCCAGGTTTCCAGCTTTGCGGCGAGCATGGCGGCTTGAAGGGCGATGGCGGCCAGCACCAAGAAATCGTAACGGCCGAGCGGGGCCTCCCTCGGATAGAAGAGGTGCGTGCCGATCAGCAGGGCCAAGAGCAGCGCACCGAACAGCGAGGCCCAGCCCTGCTTGATGCCAAAGCGCGCGAATTCATAAAGGATGAGGGTCAGGGGTCGGCGCTCGGCCCAGGCGCCGATGCGCGCCTCTTGCGCGATAAAGCGCGCGAGCGGGGCCCAATGGCGTGCCCCACTGGCGCGCATAGCCTCTTGGGCCGGCGCGACCGGGGCGGGATCCGGGCCGGCGCACCCTGGCGCGCTGTCGCCAGCCGCCGCGCGAGCGGGCAGCCCAAGTTTGGGCGCGATCGGCTCGACTTGGTGGGAAGGGGCGCTGCGGCGCCGCGGGGACGTTTTGCATTTCGACACGTTCGGCGCGGACATTTTTGTCGTGGGCACCTTAGACCTTGCACACCTTCAATCTTGCGCACCAAATCTGGGCGCACCGTCGAACTTGAGCCTTGGCAAGGGCGGTAGGCCCCCCAGCGGCAAGCCCCTGGTCTTGCCCCGCCGTTTTCACTAGATTCATGGGGAAGAGTGCGGCCGGGGCGCGGTCAAATCGCGGCCAGATCGGGCCAAATGCGGGCCGGCCGCAATGGGCACGTGGTCCGGCCGGCAGGAGAGACCAAGACACGTGTGGGGCCAAGGCACGTGACACGTGGGGCCAAGTCACGTGGGGCCAAGCAGGTGGGGCCAAGATAGGGCGCAAGACATGGGCTCGATACCCGATTTCAGGCAAGTGCCGTTGGCCGGGGAGACGGCGTCCGCCCGCCTCGATACCCCCGGCGGGAGCGCGCAACCCTGGCTCACCCCCGAAGGCATTGCCGTCAAGCAGGCCTACACCGCCGCCGATCGCGCCGGCCTCGACTTTCTCGACGGCTACCCGGGGATTGCGCCCTATCTGCGCGGACCATATCCCAGC
>DASTMQ010000140.1:0-7894 GCA_035714005.1 Hyphomicrobiaceae bacterium | reverse complement strand
ATTTTCCCGGACGCGGTGCTAGCCTTACCTCTAGCAGAGCTCGCTCTTGCCTGCCAATTGCCTGATCATCCCGGCGGGCTCCGTTCAACAACTCCTTAACGGCGTGCCGCTAGGCTGATCGGCGCGTGTGCGTATCCTCGGGGACCATGGTGTGGGGCCGGTGTGATCCGCGACCGCTTTGTTGCGAGCTTTTCGCTTGCGCCGATTGCCCCGGGTTCCCTGGGCCGCGCCAAGGCCTCCCAATCGCGCTTTTGATCGCCTTGGGAAGCCTGTTGCCCAGCCCAGGCGTGCTGGCCCAAAGCCGAGCCGCGCACGCCCGAGGATGTCGCCGCCTTCCAGCTGCCGCCCGCTGGCTATGATCCCTATATGTTCCGCATCGAGCCCGAGCCGTTACGCGATCGGCGCCCGGCGGAGCTCTTCCTCATCGAGCCCTACGCCCCAACCGGCGTGCGGCTCGGCGGCTTTGTCATTTTTCCGGAAGCCGAACTCGCGGGCCTTGCCACCAACAACGTCTTCAAAAGCCCGGTCCGCCAAGCCGACGCGGCGCTCGACGTCCGCTCCAGCCTGCGCGCCGTAACCGACTGGTATCGCCATGCCCTGGAATTCCGCGCCACCGGCGGTGCCTCTTTTTTCGCGGGGCACGCAAGCGAGGACGACCGAGCCTACGCGCTGGAGGCGCGCGGTCGCCTTGACATCACGCCCCGCAGCAACATCGAGGCGCTCGTCTCCCATCAACGCGACAAGGACATTCGCTCGGCGCCCAATGTGCCAATCGCAGCGGCCGAACGCGGCGACCTCGAGGTCGACTGCGCCGCCATCGCCTTCAATCAGCGCTTCAACGGGCTCTCCATTCAACTGCGAGCCGCCATTGGCGATTTCGAGTTCGCCCCGGTGGCGAGCCTCGGCGGTGGCGTCATCGGCAACGATGCCCGGGACTACCTCGAGCGCGACGCGGCCTTTCGCACCACCTGGGATTTCGGGGGCGGCTTCGGCGTCTTTGTCGAGACCGCGCTCGAGGACCGCAGCTACCACACGCCGCCCGCCGACGGCATCTCACGCTCCTCGACGGGCGCGCAGTATCGCGCCGGCGTCTCCTTTGCTCCCCTCAGCAACATCGTGCGCGGCGAGGTTAGCCTGGGTTGGGGACGCCAGCGGCCGAACGTCACCCAGCTGTCCGACCTCGATGGCGTGCTGATCGACGCCAATCTCGCCTGGCGCGCCTCGGCGCTGACCACCTTCCTCATCACCGCCCAGTCGACCTTTATCGGTTCGATCGCCATCGGCTCCGGCGGCGGGCTTGCACGCCAGCTCGGAGTTGAGGTGCGCCACGCCTTTCGGCGCCGGCTGATCGGCAGCGCCGGCGTGCGCTATACCTCGACGCCCTACCTGGGCATCGACCTGATCGAGCGCGAGCTGGTGGCCGAGCTTGGCCTCGACTACTACGTTGGCGGCGACACCATCCTGTTCGGCCGCTACCAGCATATCGCCTTTGACAGCACGCTCCCGGCCAGCGATTCCAACGCCGACGTTTTGCGCCCCGGCGTGCGCCTGCGCTATTGACGGCGCGCCGCCAAAAGCTTGTGCAGTTCGCCGCGCAGGCTTGGGCCCAAGTCATCGCGCTCGAGCGCAAGCGCGATGTTGGCCAGCAGGAAGCCCATGCGGCCACCGCAGTCAAAGATGGTGCCGTCGAAGCGCACGGCAAAAAACGGCTCGCGCTCGGCCAGCCTCCGCATGGCATCGGTGATCTGAATTTCGCCTCCCGCCCCCTTTTCGCCGCGCTCGAGAACGGCAAAAATCGTCGGCTCCAAAATGTAGCGCCCGGAGATGTGCAAGTTGGAGGGTGCTTGTCCCGGCTTCGGCTTCTCGATCATGGCGGTGACGCGAGAGACCTTGGCGCCGGCATCCTCCAGGCCGACGATGCCGTATTGATGGGTCTCCTCGGGCGGCACCGGGGCCACGGAAATGTAGTTGCCGGGCTGATCCCGATAGGCTTCGAGCATTTCGCCGATGCAGGGTTTGGCGGCGTGATGCAAGACGTCCGGCAAGAGCAGGGCAAAGGCCTCCTCGCCGACAAGATCGCGGGCGCACCACACAGCATGCCCAAGCCCGAGCGGGGCCTGCTGGCGCGTAAAGCTCGTTTGCCCGGCCGCCGGCAGGTCGCGCCGCAGCGCCGCCAGCTCTTGCGTCTTGCCGCGCTCCTCGAGCGTGCGCTCCAATTCGTATTGGCTGTCGAAGTGATCCTCGATCGCCCCCTTGTTGCGTCCGGTCACAAAAATGAAATGCTCGATGCCGGCGCTGCGCGCCTCCTCCACCACATGCTGAATGATCGGCCGATCGACCACGGTCAAAAGCTCCTTGGGCAGGGCCTTGGTCGCCGGCAAAAACCGGGTTCCAAGCCCCGCCACGGGGAAAACGGCCTTGCGAATGGGTTTTCGCGATTTGTTCATGCTTGTTAACTCAATCTCCGGCAGGGTATGAGCGCTTCTTTGGGTGGCCACTGTAGCGCATTCGGCGCGCGCGAGGAAAACCGAGGCCGCGAGGCCCCCAGCAAGACGCCAATGGGATCGACAGCATGCGCACGCTCGTCACTGGTGGTGCGGGCTACATCGGTAGCCACATGTCGCTTGAGCTTTTGGATGCCGGTCACAGCGTCGTCGTGCTCGATGACCTGTCGACCGGTCGCGCCGCGGCCGTAGCCGACGCCGCCAGCTTCGTGCGCGGCGACGTTGGCGATCAAGCCTTGCTGCGCCGCCTGCTCGAGGACAACGGCGTGGAGGCGATACTGCATTTTGCCGGTTCGATCGTGGTGCCGGAGTCGGTGGCAAATCCCCTCGCCTATTATCTCAACAACACCGTGAAGTCGCGCGCCCTGATCGAGATGGCCGTCGCCACGGGCGTGCGATACTTTGTTTTTTCCTCCACCGCCGCCGTCTACGGCATGCCCGGCAGTGCTGCGGTCGCCGAAACCGCTCCGCTTAAGCCGCTCTCACCCTACGGCAGCTCCAAGCTGATGACGGAAATAATGCTGGCCGACGCCGCACGCGCGCACGCGCTCACCTACGTCGTGCTGCGCTACTTCAATGTGGCCGGCGCCGACCCGCTGGGGCGCGCCGGGCAGTCAACGTCGCGGGCGACGCATCTCATCAAGGTCGCCTGCGAGGCCGCGCTCGGCAAACGCAGCCACCTCGACGTCTTTGGCACCGATTACCCGACGCCCGATGGCACCTGCATCCGCGACTATATTCAGGTCACCGATCTGGCGCGTGCGCACAGCGCGGCGCTGGCCTATCTTAGCGCCGGCGGCGCCAGCGACACCTTCAACTGCGGCTACGGCCGCGGCTTTTCGGTGCTGGAGGTCGTCGAGGCCGTCAAGCGCGCCGCGGGGCACAGCTTCGACGTCCGCCTCGGCGCCCGCCGCGCGGGCGATCCGGCCCGGATCGTGGCCGCGTCCGAAAAACTTCGCCACAACCTCGGCTGGGTGCCGGCCTACGCTGACCTTGATGTGATCGTCCGCCAAGCGCTGCAATGGGAAGATCGCCTCGCTGCCGCGCAGCCCTGACGGAGACCCGCCTTTGACCATGCTCAGGCTTTTAGCAAAGATTGCGCGCAGGGCGCCTGCCATTGGGCGGCCTGCACTCGGGGCTCCTGCGCTTGGGAAGCCTGCAATTGGGGAGCCTGCAATTGAGACGTCTGCAATTGAGATGCATGGAAGACGAGCTGCAGCCGGCGCCGTGACCGCTCGGCGCCGGCTTAACGTCGGTCGCATGGCCCCCCTCCTAGCCCTGGCCCTGCTGGCCGCGGAGCCTCACCCGCCGGTGCTGGCCCAAGCCGACGCGGGCTATCGGGGCTTCCTCGCCGAGCTGTGGCCCGAGGCGCAGCGCATGGGTGTCTCACGCCCCACTTTCGACCGCGCCTTTGAGGGCGTCGAGCCCGATCGATCGCTGCCCGATCTGGTGCTGCCCGGCCAAGAGGTAAAAGGTCAGCCGGAGTTCACGCGCACGCCGGCCCAGTATCTTGACGCCGATTACCTCGCCCGCCTCAGCGAGCAAGGCCGCGCGCTCCTCAAACAACACGCCGCGCACCTGGACAAGATTGAGAAGGAGTTGGGCGTGCAGCGCCAATTCGTGCTGGCGATCTGGGGCCGCGAATCCGCCTTCGGCAGTCACCGTTCCAACTACTATGTGGTCAAGGCGCTGGCGACCCAGGCCTATCTGGGGCGGCGCAAGGACATGTTCCGCAGCGAACTCCTCTACGCTTTGAAGATGCTCGAGGACGGGGTGCGCACCCGCGAAAACATGACGGGATCGTGGGCCGGCGCCATGGGGCTCACGCAGTTCATGCCCTCGGAATACTACACCGTCGCCTATGATCTCGACGGCGACGGACGCAAGGATATCTGGACCTCGACCGGCGATGCGCTCGCCTCCGCCGCCAATCAGCTGCGCGCCAAGGGTTGGATCCCCAGGCAAAGTTGGGGCTACGAGGTGCGCCTGCCCGCGCAACTCCCCTGTCTGCTGGAAGGCCCGGACCATCGCCGGCCGCTCAAGGAGTGGGTCACGATGGGGGTCAGCCGCGTCGCCGGCGCCTTTCCCACCGACGTTGCGGAGGCCCCGGCCTTCCTGCTGCTGCCGGCCGGCAGCCATGGTCCCGCCTTCCTGGCGCTGGAGAACTTCCTGGTCATCAAGGCCTACAATATGTCGGACCTCTACGCGCTGTTCGTTGGCAATCTCGGCGATCGCATCGACGGTGGGCAAGCCTTCGCAGCGCCCTGGGCCGACCTCAAACAGCTCTCGGCCTCGGGCATCCAGGAAATCCAGACGGGGTTGAAAAAACTAGGCTATGACGTGGCCAAGATCGACGGCAAGGCCGGCATGAACACCCGCGCCCTGATCGGGGTCTACCAGAAGGCGAGCAACCTCAAGGTCGACTGCTGGCCGACCGAGGCCGTCGTCAAGCATTTGCGCGCCAACCCGCAACTGAGAGCCTCCGCCGCCGGCACGCCGGCGGCGGTGGGGACGACGGCGCCACGCTAAACTTTGCGGGGCAAAGGGCCCCGCGGCCGCCATAGTGTCGGGTCCCCTGTCTTGGGCTGGCGTCCGTGGTGAGGTGTCATTGGCCCGGCTGTCCGAGCCAGGCACCTTGCGGGGGCGCGCGAACTTGAGCATGCTGGCCGGCACCGCGCCGCCGTCTTAAAGCGTTGTTATTGGGGTGTTGCCAGGCTTGTTCGTGAGAGGTTGCTGCTGGTGGGCGCCTGGTCGATCCGAAGAGGACCGCCAACGGTAAGGCGGGCCGCGCCGTCCATGCGCCCCAAGGCTCAAGCGAGGACCATGTCTTTGAGGCTGCACGTCCTTCTCGTCGCTCTCATGCTCGCGCTGCGGGTTGCCACCGGCGCTGCGGCCCAGGAGGCGCCGTCGGGAACCAGCTATCTCACCCCGTTCCCCGAAGGCGACACCTATCGGCTGCAGGCCTACGGCGATGCCTTTGCCGAGGGTTTGATCGAAGGCCTGAACGAAGCCTTCGCCGGCGACCGCCGCATGCAGGTTGCGCGCAAGCATCGCCCGCTGGCCGGCATCGCGCGCGCCGATTTCGACGGCGAGATGAAGACCGAGGACGCCTCCAAGGAGCCGCTCAACATCGCCGTGGTCATGATCGGCTATGGCGATCGCATTTCGATCCGCCAGGACGCACGCGAGCGCTTCGTGCTGGGCTCGCCGGAATGGCGCGAGGAATACGGGCGCCGCGTCGACCGCTTCATCAAGATCCTGAAACGGCGCAATATTGGGATCTATTGGGTCAGCCAACCGATCATGCGCCGCTACGAGGTTAATGATCCCGCCCAGATGATGAACGACATCGTACGGGACAAGGCCTATCTCAACGGCATCAAGTTCGTCGATATTCAGGCGCAGTTTGCCGACGAGTCGGGCAATTATTCCGCCTACGGTCCAGACATTACGGGCCGCCAGCGCCTGTTGCGCGAGGCCGACGGGATGGGCTTCACCCACGCCGGCAATCGCAAGCTCGCACTCTTCGTCGAGCAGGAAATCAAGCGCGACCTGTCGCAGGCCCGCAAGGAACGCTCGATCCCACTGGCCGGCAGCGAGAGCGAACAAGAGCGCATCAGCGCCTTGCGGCCGCGGCCGCCGGCCGAGCCGGAGGCCGCGGCTGGCAAGACCGGCAGTGGCAACGCCGCGGAGGCGAAGGCAGCCACCGCTGCCGGCGCGGCGCCGGCGCCCGACGGCGGCTTGGACCAGAAGGCCGACAACGGCCGCATCACCTTAAAGAGCATCGGCGCCGCCGGGCGCGAGGAATCCTTCACCCTCGACCTGCCGCGGCCGGCCATTCCATCCGCGGTGGTGGCGCTGGTGACCCGCAATCAATCGAGCGAGCGTCCCGCCGCCATGGGCGACGTCGTCGCCGACGAGATCGGCGGCGGGCTCGTCGTCTTGAGCTCGATTACGCCGGCGAGCAGCGGTTCGGGCTTGAACCGACGCCAAGCCCCGAGCCAGGCGCCCTACTATCATGTGCTGATCAAGGGCGAGCGGCTCACCACAAAACCGGGCCGGGCCGATGACTTCGGGTGGCCGCGCCTGGACCCCGACATCCCCGAGCCCGAACCGGCGCGGCGCGCGCGGTCAAACCCGCCCAAGGCCGCGGCACCGCCACGCAGCTGAGCCTCAAAAAGACCGGCGCCCGGAGCCGAGGGCGCGCGCCTCCTCACGCCGTGGCTGGGCCGCGCGGCGCCGCATGTGGCCGACGTCGGCCGCGCTCGAGCCGGCTGCGCTGGCCGCGCTTGCTCGCTATGCCATCGATCTTGCGCAATACCGTCTCGAAGGCGTCGCGCAGCGCCATCGTCAGCTCTTCGCTGGCGTGGCTGCCGACCCGTTCATGACAGACCACAATGGGCCGCTGGCGGGGAACCCCGATTTCGATCTTGATGCAGTAGACTTTTGGTTTGAGCGCCGTGCGCTGGGTGGCCTCGAGCACGACGCGGCAGCTTGTCATGCGCTCGAAATGCTTCTCCAGTTTGGCAACCTTATCGCGTACTCGCTGCTCGATGGCTTCGCTTCGCTGGATCCCGTGGAAATGCACCTCGACCGGAGCGTTCATGGGCAAACCCTGCCTGCTGAGATCGGACACGACGTATCTCAGCACGTAGGGCGGGCGCTGGCCAGATCAAGAGCGCGCCTGTGCTTAAGATTTTCCGCCGCAGCAGCAGCGCCTTAGCGGGCGAGGTCGCTCCGGCCCATCAAAAAGCTGTCGATGGCGTGCGCCGCCTGCCGGCCCTCGCGAATGGCCCACACCACTAGGCTCTGGCCGCGCCGGACGTCGCCGGCGGCAAACAGTTTGCTCCTGCCCTTGATGCGATAATCGCGTTCATTGGCATCAAGCCCCTTGAAGCGTCCGCGCGGCACCACGCTGAGGCCCAGCTCGGCCACCAGGTCGCTTTCCACCGGGCCGGAAAAGCCCATGGCGAACAGCACCAGATCGGCCGGCAGCTCACCCTCGCTGCCGGCAATCGGCTTCAGCGCGGCATCGACGCGCGTATAGAGCAGCTTTTCCACCTTGCCGTTGCGGCCGGCGAAGCCCGTGGTGGAGATCGAGTACTCGGTCTGGGCACCCTCGGCCTGGCTGGAGGAGACGCGCAGCTTCAGCGGCCAGTGCGGCCAGGACAGCGCCTTGTTCTCCTTGACCGGGGGCTGCGGCATGATCTCCAGCTGCGTCACCGACTTGGCGCCCTGACGAAACGAGGTGCCGATACAGTCGCTGCCTGTGTCGCCGCCGCCGATGACGATCACGTGCTTGCCTTGCGCCGTGATCTGCGCCTCGTCCTGCGGCGGCTGACCGGCAACGCGCCGGTTCTGCTGCGGCAAAAACGTCATGGCGAACACCA
>DASTMQ010000139.1:0-8619 GCA_035714005.1 Hyphomicrobiaceae bacterium | reverse complement strand
ATCGCGTCCCTGCGCCGTTCGAGGATAGAACGTTCCGCTTCAATCCGCGCAAACATTGCGCCACAGACGAAAGGGTTCACCAGCGACAACACCGTGACGATTGCCTGTAGCTGTTGTCGCATTCTCTGACTACCTCGCAGGCGTCAAGCTTACACAGGGCTATTCTCTCAGAGCCTTTCGCTTCCGGCATTCAGGGTCTTTGTCGATTTTGCGATATGCTTTTTCGCAATCCTGGGGAACTACGCGCCCCGGGGAGGCGCAAGCTGGTCGATGCTGTTCGGCCAGGCTTAACTTGCTACATGCATCGGGCTCTGCACTAAGGCAACGCCACTGCGCCAGCAGCTACAGCCAGCTCGCATGCACTCAATAAAGGCCTGGCGAGGTCGCGGTAGGGACGAGGACCAGCCTCACATCTAGGTTCCAGAATTCGCACGCCGCCCCATCTCCGCTAGGGACCCAGCAGGTAGCGCAGCGTGCTCGCCCCGTCACTGCGCAACTGCGCGCGTGAGCCTCACGAGCTGCCGCGCGTGATCTCGTTTGGGCACTGTCGGATGGCAGGAACATCTCGATCGGCGCCGAGTTGTCTGAGCACTGAATGGCAACCAAAGGAGTTCGCCATGCTGAAGTTCATGTTGCCGGTGGCGCTTATAGTTGGCTTCGCACTTCCCGCAGCCGCAGCTGAATACTACGTGGTGCGCGGTCCCGATAAGAAGTGCAAGGTCGTCGAGACGAGACCGACCGACAAATCCATCGTCGTGATGGGTGACAAGGCATTCGTGACGCGCCAAGAAGCCGATAAACAGCTCACGGTGATCTGTAAAGAGAAGTAGGCGCTCATAACCAGGAGACGAAGGGCGTACTCCGCAAAGAGCGCGCCTTTCTATTTATGAGGCAGACGCACTCACTCCGGCGCAGTGACTTTCGACCACCGCCTCCAGAGCGGCAGCCGCTATATCCGTGCGTCAGCATGAGTGAAAACCGGCACTGGTGGCTCTTGCGTCGTCTTCAATCAAGGAAAGAGCGCTCCATGCGCAAGTACCTTGCTGGGTCACTTCTGGCCTTTGTGGTACTCACATTCACGCTACCCCTCGAAGCTCAGACGGCAACCGATCCCGGCACCGAATTGGCATTTATGCCGCGTACCATGTCGGTCACGCTGCTCAATGAGGGCGGCAAATATGTCGTCATTGATTTGAAGCACATACCGCAGGGCGGCACCTGCCGCATGGACAAGGACGCGACCATCCTCCGCGTGGGCCCAGGGGCAACGGAGGGAACGATCCGTGTTCGCTACGCGGCCCCGCAACTCAGCTCGGGAGGGTGCCCGTTCTTGACCGAATTCGATCTTCCGGCTGCAGATTATAACGCCGCCCGAGCAGATTTCCTGCAAAAGGAAGAGGAAGCCACAAAAAAGGTGGAGCAGTTAAAGAAGGATCTCGGAGAAAAGTGGGACGAAGTGACTGGCAAGAAGAGTGGAGGTTAGGCACCTGAAGCGCCTAAGCTGCCATTCATTTGCACACAGGGCTAGGGCTACCGGCCTCGCACCTTGGCAGACTTCGCCCGAGCCTGCCGACTTCGGCGGCGGGCTCGGCGTCATCGCCAAGTAACCTCTCTTGCCGCTGTTCTGCACCGCAAGCATTTCCGGCTCGAAGCGCGATTGGGTCACAGGCGTGCAGGTGGCCTCGAGGCGGCAGGAGGCGCTGGATCCGAGAACTCACCGCAGGAAGCCGAGCTGGCGGCGCACCGGCGTGATGCACGGCGCCAAATCACCTAAAGGTTGGCACCGTTTCGAAGGTATGGAACGGCGGCGGTGACGGCAGCCGCCATTCCAGCGTCGTTGCCCCGGCGCCCCAAGGGTTGGCCGGGGCAGGCTGACGACGAACGAAATAGGCGTCGATCAAACCCAGCATGAACACGAGCGTGCCGGCGGCCGTAATGTAAGCACCGATTGAGGACCACCAATTCCAGTAGGCAAAGGCATCAGGATAGTCGGCAATGCGGCGCGGCATGCCGGCCAGACCCAAAAAGTGTTGCGGGAAGAACAGAACGTTGGCGCCGATGAATGTCAGCCAGAAGTGCAGTTTTCCGAGTGTCTCGTTGTACATGTAGCCGGTCATTTTCGGGAACCAGTAATACCAGCCGGCGAAGATTGCAAAGACCGCGCCGAGCGACATGACGTAGTGAAAGTGCGCGACGATATAATAGGTATCCGTCAAGACGCGATCGACGCCGGCGTTGGCGATCATCACCCCGGTCACGCCGCCGATTGTGAACAGAAAGATAAAGCCCAGCGCCCAAAGCATCGGCACCCGAAATCGGATGGAGCCACCCCACATGGTGGCAATCCAGGAGAACACCTTGACGCCGGTCGGCACGGCAATGACCATGGTCGCAAAGCTAAAGTAAGCTTGCGCGTCGACACCCATGCCTGACACGTACATGTGGTGCGCCCACACGATGAAGCCGATGAAGCCAATGGCTACCATGGCGTAGACCATGCCGAGATAACCGAAGATCGGCTTGCGCGAAAACGTCGAGATGACTTGGCTGACAATGCCAAAGCCCGGCAGGATGAGAATGTAGACTTCGGGGTGACCGAAAAACCAGAACAGGTGCTGATAGAGCAGCGGATCGCCGCCGCCGGCGGCATCAAAGAAGGTGGTGCCGAAATTGCGATCGGTCAGTAGCATGGTCAACGCGCCGGCCAGGATCGGTATCGCCAACAGCAGCAGGAACGCCGTCACCAATATGCTCCAAACGAACAGCGGCATCTTGTGCAGCGTCATGCCCGGCGCGCGCATGTTGAAAATGGTCGTGATGAAGTTGATTGCCCCGAGGATCGATGAAGCGCCGGCCACGTGCAGGGCCAAGATGGCGAAATCGGGCGCCGGGCCGGGATGGCCGCTGGTGGAGAGCGGAGCGTAAAACGTCCATCCGGCCCCCACACCCGACATCGTTGCCGGGCCCTCGACAAACATCGAACTCAGAAACAAAGCAAAGGACGCCGGCAGCAGCCAAAACGAGATGTTGTTCATGCGCGGGAACGCCATATCCGGCGCGCCAATCAGCAAGGGCACGAACCAGTTGCCAAATCCGCCGATCAATGCCGGCATGATCGTGAAGAAAATCATGATCAAGCCGTGCGCCGCGACAATCACATTGTAGGCATGGCCGTTGGCAAAGAGCTGAAGCCCAGGCTCCTGCAGTTCCATGCGCATCAGCATGGAGAGCACGCCGCCGACGAGGCCACCGACCACGGCAAACGCCAGGTACATGGTGCCGATGTCTTTGTGGTTGGTGGACTCCAGCCAGCGCAGCAGGCCGGTGGGGTGGTCCTGCGCACGTCCCACCGAGGTCTTCATCAACGCCATGTCGGATGCCTTGTCGCGTTGGTTGTGCGAGGAAAGCAACGCAACGGGTTCCAGTTCCACGAAGAATTGTCGCAGCTTGCCGCTGGTCGCGGCGCGGAAGGGACACGGGCGCCAGGCCTTCGGGCCCGCGCCGGCAGTTCCGCTGCGTTGGCGATACGCCCCCGCGAGCAAGTGCCGCAGCCCTTGGGCTTTGGCTGCGCTCTAGCCAACGCCCGAGCGCGGCGCTGCGAGCAGGCCGCCCCGCCTCGGGATCCGCCCATCAGCGATAGGGCGCGTCGAGCACCAGCGCCTGGGCGATCTCGCGCTCCCACCTCTCCCCGTTTGATAGCAGCCGCTCCTTGTCGTAATAGAGCTCTTCCCGCGTCTCGCTGGCAAATTCGAAGTTTGGCCCCTCGACGATGGCATCGACGGGGCACGCTTCCTGGCACAGGCCGCAATAGATGCACTTGTGCATGTCGATATCGTAGCGCGTGGCGCGCCGTGTCCCGTCGGCCTGCCTGGGACCGGCCTCGATGATGATGCATTGGGCGGGACAGATGGCCTCGCAAAGTTTGCAGGCAATGCAACGCTCCTCGCCGTTGGGATAGCGGCGCAGCGCGTGCTCGCCCCGAAAGCGCGGACTGATCGGCCCTTTCTCAAAGGGATAGTTGAGCGTGGCCTTGGGCTTGAAGAAATAGCGCAAGGACAACGCCAGGGCGCTGGCAAACTCCAGAAGGAAGGGGGCTTGCAGAGAGCGAAAGCTGAGCCTGTGACCAATGTTTTTGCAAAGACCGAGCCGCATTGAACGGGGAACGGCCCGAACGCGAACGTGTTCCGTGCGTTCAAGGCGGCGTGGAACGCCGCGCCCGGCCTAACGTTGCGACAATACTCTCTAGCCTCACTCTCTAGCCTCACTCTCTAGCCTCGCCCCGCCCGAGCACCGTTCAAGCATTAGGAAAAAAGTCATGGTCGACACCACCGTCAAGAAGGTCAAGAGTAACGCCTCGCCGCATGGTGAGATGGATCAAACCTATCTGGTCTCCGGCAAACACGTCTCGCTGCGGCTCTGGCAAAAGGAAAAGCCGCAGAGAAAGCCTGCGACCAGGCGAGACTATGAAACGGTAGGCTACGTCTTGAGCGGCCAGGCCGAGCTGGTGATCGAAGGGCAAACCGTGATGCTTGAGCCCGGTGATGCCTGGCTGGTCCCGGCCGGCGCCGAGCACGCCTACCGCATCTTGAGCGAGTTTACTGCCGTGGAAGCCACCTCACCCCCCGCCCACGTGCGCGGCCGCGACCAATAATTGCCGGCGATCATCCGCGCAAGGGCAGGGAATGCGGCTCGTTGCGTTTCTAATCTGCCACTTTCGGCGGCCTAGCTCCGGCAAATGTAGGCGACGGTCTTGATGCGCCCCTCCGTCAGGTTGCGCACCTGATTGCGGGTCATGTGCGCGAAGTCGTCGCCGAGAAAGGTGCGAAAACTCAGCGGCGGCACTTGCGCGATGCGCGCCGCTGCCTCCTTGAACCAGGCCCCGCTCTCCTCGCTGGAATCGATCTCGTCCAGGATGCGGAAACCGCTCCCTTGCAGGAGTTCGCGCATTTGGGCAGGGGTCGCAAGATGGCTGGTGGCCGGATCGCGCGCCCAGGGCACGGGAAAAAGCACCTCGCCGCCGTCGCCTTTGAGCACATCGTAAACGGCAAAGATGCGGCCTGTTTTGAGGGCGCGATGCGCAGCGGCGTAAAGCGCGTCCTTGGCGGCGATGTTCATTGCCACGTGGATCGTCATCGCCGCGTCGAAGGTTGCCGGCGCATAGGGCAGCGCCGTCGCATCTCCCTGACTGAAACTGACCTTGTCCGCCAATCCCACCCAACGCGACAACTCCTGGGCCGCGGTGCAAAACTCTGGCGTCAAATCAATACCGGTGACCGAGCAGCCATAGACTTCCGCCAGCGTCCGCGCCGGGCCGCCGAGGCCGCTGCCGAGGTCGAGGACCCGCGAGCCCGAGCCCAGTTCCATGCGGCTCGCCAGCTCCAAGGTCGCCTTGCGACCACGTATGTGAAACTCATCCACCGACGCCAGATCGGCCGTGGTGATCTGGCCAGGCTGCTTGCCCGCCGCCCGCAGCCTTTCGGCGATCGTCGCGGCCAGCCCCGCGGTGCTGCCATAGTGCGCTTGTACCTTGTCGAGCATGCTGATCTCCTCGCCAGGCCTTAGGCGGCGCGGCGGCGCCGCAAAGAGGCGCGACGGCATATTAGCCGCCGCCATCGCTTTCCCCTAGCCTTGCATCTCGCGCCTGAGGCGCTCGACCAGGTAGGTCAGTAGGCAGAGACGCCCGCGCTCGGCTACACTGGCTATTACCTTGGGCCATTACTTTGGTTATTACCCTGGCCACTAGACACCGGCTGCTGGGGGACGCGGGCCGCGCGAGACGCGGCAAACCCGCGCTTCTGTGCCGCTGGCCACTGACCAGGATAAGCGGCGCGCGCCTCGCCGCAGCTGTGGAGCCCGACCGCCAATGAACACGACGCGCGTGCATGAGCAAAACGCAGACCAGGCGGCCTATTGGAACGGGGCCGCGGGCCGCCGCTGGACCGATCGCCAGGAAACGCTCGATCGCGTCCTCAGTCCAATCCAAGACATTCTCCTGACGCGGGCAGGCGTCACCCCGGCCGAGCGCGTCGTCGACATCGGCTGCGGTTGTGGGGCAAGCAGCATTGCGCTCGCACGGCGGGTGGGTGCGCAGGGCCGGGTGGTCGGCGTCGATATCTCCGCGCCCATGCTGGCACGCGCGCGCGAGCGCGCGCCCTCGGACCTCCCCTTGGACTTTGTCCTTGCCGATGCCACCGTGCACGCGTTCGAGGCTGGCGCGGCCGACCTCATATTCTCCCGGTTCGGTGTGATGTTCTTCGCCGATCCGACGCTGTCTTTTCAGAATATGCGCACGGGACTGCGGCCCGGCGGCCGGCTTGCATTTGCCGCCTGGCGGGAGCCGCGGCAGAACCCGTGGATGCTTCTGCCGCTGCAAGAAGCCTACAAACATGTGCCGCGCCTGCCCGAGGTCGGCCCAGAAGATCCCGGACCATTTGCGTTTGCCCGCGAAGAGCGCGTGCGTCGGATCCTGAGCGAGGCCGGCTTTGCTTCGATTGCCTTTGCGGCCGTTGATCTTGCGCTCGACCTCGCGGTCGGGCGAGGGCTCGATGCCGCGGTCGCTGGCGCCCTCGACATCGGGCCCGTAAGCCGCGCGCTCGAAGGCCAACCGCCCGAGGTTGTCTCCCGCGTTAAAGCCTCGATCCGAGCGGCCCTCACCCCCTATCAAAAAGGCGAAACCGTGCAGCTCGCGGCTGCGGTCTGGATTGCAACCGCGCTCAACCCGTAAGGGGCATCGGCGCTCGGCAAGCTGCAAATGGCAACGCGCTCGAGAGCTCTCCTCACCGCGGCTGGCGCGACCGCACGGGCTCGGGCCGGCCCGATGCTGTGCAGGACCGATCCTCTGGGTGATCAGCACGACGACGCTGCGACAAACGGTAACGCCACCTGAGCTGCCCGGCCGCGCCGCCGCGATCAACGTCACGACCTACGGCACGCGCCCCATCGCCTCGGTTCTTGCGCCGCTTGTTTCTGGCCTCTTGGCATCGAGGCCCGCCTGTTGGCGGCCGTGGCCCGCTTCCTCGTGCAGGCCATCTCGCCAACTCGCCCGCGTCAGCCTAACGCAGCAGTCCCGCCTGGCATGACCGCGACCGTTGCTTGAGCGTTGGTTGGCAGGCCGCGCCCGTTTGCCACCTGCCGATCTCGGCACGGCCTTTCCAGGGTTTCTACCGATCGGCATCGAACTCAAGGCCGCTAAGATCGTTTGGAAACGGAGAAACGAGCAGGGCCTGGCACAAGCGCGAGATCTGGTCGCCCCGTGCGGGATGCGCTCGACATCGGATTGGCTGCCATAGCGGATCCCTCCGCCACACTGGCGGCGGCAGATTGCAATGGCATGTCATGAGCACACTACTCAGCCTGACAGAGGAT
The DNA here is from genome assembly GCA_035714005.1 of Hyphomicrobiaceae bacterium. Classification (GTDB taxonomy): domain Bacteria; phylum Pseudomonadota; class Alphaproteobacteria; order Rhizobiales; family Hyphomicrobiaceae; genus AWTP1-13. The sequence goes on along the minus strand of DASTMQ010000139.1, from coordinate 1,254 downwards.
GACCGTCTTCCCGAACGCGCCGGCGCACGCGCCTTCTTAAGGTTTTGCACGCCGCAGCTTTCGGACTGCCGCAGCGAGGATCACGAGCGCCTGGTGGCCCGGGCCCGATTTCATCTTCGGTCCGCGCGCGCCCAGCGTCTAACAACCAGCGTCGGTGAGGTTCAGACCTACGCCTTCGAACCCGAGCAGCGCGCAACCGCTAGCGCCCTCTTGGTGCACGGGTGGACCGGCGAGGCCGCCTTCATGTGCGCCTTTGCCGACTATTTGTGCCGCCGCAACATACGATCCGTGCTGCTCGACCTTCCTGCCCATGGGCAAAGCGCGGGCCAGCAAACCAACCTGATGGACTGTGCGCAGGCGGTCCACGACGTGGCCCACGCCCTGGGCCCGATCCGGTTCGCCATCGGCCATTCGGTCGGGGGCCTTGCCCTCCTGGTCGCCGGCGAAGGTCGGCGCCCGATGCCGGCTCCTATCCCGTTTGAGGCCTACGTGCTCGTTGCGGTGCCGGACCGGTTCGCCGATGTGACGCGACGCTTTGGCGATGATCAGGGTCTGTCGCCGGCGGCGCTTGCCGCTTTCGAGCGCCGGCTTGAGCGATTGGCCCAGCGTCGAATCGTGGATTTTACCGGCAGCAATTTTTTGACCGCGATCGCTCGACCAAGCTTGCTCCTGCACGCCCGCGACGACCACGAAGTGCCTTTTGCCGATGCCGAACGCATGGCCGCCGCGGTGGCCTGCACGCAACTGCACGCCCTGGAGGGCCTGGGCCACCGCGCCATTCTCTATGCGCCGCCGGCGGTGCGCGCCGCGGCGGCGTTTCTGGCGCGCTTCCCCTGAGATAGGGCCGCGGCGCCGACCGGCTGCAGCGGTCGCATTCCAAACGCATCAGCATGGTCTGGCGGCGTGACGTTTGCCGGCTCACTCAAAGGGCTCGAGCTGGGCCTGCACCTTCTTGGTCAGGCTGGTGCGAACCAGCCGATAGGACGCCTTCAGTCGGTGGCGCAGCTCGTCCTCGGACGTTCCCCACGGCAGGTTGATCCAGGAGCGGTGGAAGTAGGGCGCCTTCACGCCGACACCGGCCTCAATCAACATTTCTGCGGTCTCAATGCTGTCGGTCTTGACGGAGACGCCCGGCATTACCGCCCCGATACAGGCAAACATTTTGCCCCCGACCTTCCAGGCGTCGTGCCCGCCACCCCAAGGGTCGGACACCTCGGCGCCCGGAAGGCGCCGGCAGATGGCGTTGACGATCTT
>DASTMQ010000138.1:0-3802 GCA_035714005.1 Hyphomicrobiaceae bacterium | reverse complement strand
CTTGCCCTGGGCTTCGGCGACCCAGGCTCGGGCCATGGCACTCGTCAATTCACCGATCGGGTTGCCGCTCACCGCCTTGAAGTGCTCATCGGCCGAGGCGTAGCGCGCCGCCTTGAAATCGGCGAGGCCAAGCAGGGCGTGCGCGGTACGATGGGTGGGCTGCATTTCCACGAGTTGACGCGCCAATGCTTCCGCGCGCGCCCATTCGCCCTCGGTCGTTTCCATTAGAAACGCCTGCTCGATGAGCAAGCTATTGCCGGGATCCTGGGCCAGGGCCTGCCGATAGAACACTGCGGCGGCGCCGGTGTCATTTTGGGCCCGCGCCACGCGGCCGGCCAAATAGCTTCCAAGCAGCGAGGCAGCGTCCTGGGAGGCACCGAGGCCCGCGCTGACGGGAGGCGCCTTGGCGATCAACACGGCCGCCACAATAGCGCTGGGAAGGCTCAGCCTGGACAACCACCGACGCATGTCACCTCGTACCTTAGAGCTTGAGTTTGCTCATTCGTTGATTCCCGCCAACTACGCTAGCAGGAAAGAGTTGTGCAAGCGACTCCAGAACGCCCCGCTGGGAAGCTTTGTTCGGCGATCGTGGTCGCTGCCATCGGACCGACACAATGGGGCAAATCAAGGACCGGGAAGCCCGCAAGCGCGCCGGCGGGATCTCTGTAGGCCGCTTTGGCAACTTGTGGATAATCAGGCACCGTCCCGCTGCAGGCCAAAGGCTCGGCGCAAGCGTTGAGCGCCGAGGTCGGTGGCGCGCCGAGCATCGGCGATGATGCGTCCCATGGTGATAAAGCCGTGAATTTGTCCCTCAAAACGCTCGAGATCGACCGCGACCCCAGCGCCTGAAAGCGCTTTGGCAAAGGCTTCGCCTTCATCGCCCAGCGGGTCGAAGCCTGCCGTAATAATGAGGGCCGGCGGCAGGCCGCGCAGGTTCGTCGTCCTGAGCGGTGAGGCGCGCCAGTCGTGCACGTCTTGCGGCCCGCGCAGGTAGTGGTCGACGAACCACTGCATGCCTTTTCTCGTCAGCGGCAGCTGCTCGGCGTGGCGACTAATCGAGGCACTTTGCATGGCCATATCCGTGCCAGGGTAGATCAGGAACTGCAGCACCGGCATTGGCCCGCCGCTGTCGCGCGCGGCGATGGATACGACCGCGGACAAATTGCCACCCGCGCTGTCGCCGGCGACCGCAAGGCGTTTGGCATCCACCTTGAGCCGGCCGGCGTTTTCGGCAATCCAGCGGGTCGCCGCAATGGCATCCTCCACCGCGGCCGGAAACTTGTGCTCCGGCGCCAGCCGATAGTCGACGGCAACGACCGTGCACGGCACCGCGTTTGCAAGGGCGCGGCAGAGCTGGTCGTGGCTTTCCAGATCGCCGATCACCCAGCCACCGCCGTGGAAGTAAACGACGACGGGTTGCGCGCCGGTTTCCGCCAGCGGCCGGCCACGATAAAGGCGCAACGGAATTGGCCCGGCCGGACCCGGCGCGCTCAGGTCGTGCAGCTCCGCGACGGGTTCCGGGTCGGGCTGCAGGATCGCTTTGGACGCCAAATAGACGGCGCGGGCGTCGGCCGGCGTCAGCGTCTCGATCGGCGGCCGGCCCGAGGCGATGATCATTTCGCAGACCCTTTGCGCGTCGGGATGTAGCTTGTCGGCGGGCATGGCCCCTCCTTGCTGGCAATGGCGGTGCGTGGCTCTTCACATACCCGAATAGTTCGGGCCGCCGCCACCCTCCGGCACCACCCAGTCGATGTTCTGGTTCGGATCCTTGAGGTCGCAGGTTTTGCAGTGAACGCAGTTTTGGGCATTGATCTGGAAGCGCAGCTTGCCGGCTTCCTCCAACCACTCATAGACGCCGGCCGGGCAATATCGAGTGGAGGGACCGGCATAGACATCATGTTCGGATTGCTTCTGCAGGATGGGATCGCGCACCTTGAGGTGCGGCGGCTGATCCTCTTCGTGGTTCGTCGCCGAGAACGACACGTTGGTGAGACGGTCAAACGTCAATGTGCCGTCGGGCCTTGGATATTCGAGCGGCCGCGCGGTGCTGGCGCGCTGCAAGGTGGCGTGGTCGGGCTTGCCGTGTTTGAGGGTGTAGCCGAAGCCCATGCCGGGGAGCAGCGTGTTGGCCCACATATCGAGCCCTGAGAGCGCCGTGCCGAGGAGCGTGCCGAATTTCGACAGCATCGGCTTGGCGTTGCGCACCCGGCGCAGGTCACGCGTGATCGGCCCCGATGCCACCGCCGCGGCGTAGGCCTCGAGGCGATCGTTGGCGCGACCGGCCGCGATCGCGGCGAACGCCGCCTCGGCGGCGGCGATACCGGACAGGATGGCATTATGCGAGCCTTTGATGCGCGGCACGTTCATAAATCCGGCGGCGCATCCGACCAGCACACCGCCAGGAAAGATCAGCTGCGGGATTGACTGCAGGCCGCCCTCGGTCAAGGCGCGTGCGCCATAACCGATGCGCCGGCCGCCCTCGAATGTCGGCGCGATCAGCGGATGGGATTTGAAGCGCTGGAATTCGTGGTAGGGCGACAGGTAGGGATTGGCATAGTTCAAATGCACGACGAAACCCACCGATACCAGGTTGGCGCCGTAGTGATAGAGGAAGGAGCCGCCCCCGGTGCGATCGTCCAGAGGCCAACCAAGCGTGTGCTGCACGAGGCCGGGACGGTGGCGCTCCGGTGCCACCTCCCACAGCTCCTTGAGGCCCAGTCCGAACTTCTGCGGCTGGGAGCCCTCGCGCAAGCCGAACTTGGCGGTCAGCGTCTTGGTCAAAGATCCGCGCGCGCCTTCCGCGACGATGGTGTACTTGCCCTTGAGCTCCATGCCGCGGCTGAAGCGCGCCGTCGGCTCGCCGTCCCTGCCTATTCCCATGTCACCGGTGGCGACGCCCCTGACGGCACCTTGGTCATCGTAGAGGACCTCTGCCGCCGCAAAACCGGGATAGACGTCCACCCCAAGCTCGGTCGCCTGCTCCCCGAGCCAGCGGCACAGGTTGCCCAGGCTAACGATATAGTTGCCGTGATTGCGCATCAGCGGCGGCATGACGATGTTGGGTATGCGCAGCCGACCCGCCGGCCCGAGATAGTAGAAACGGTCGTCGTTCACCGCCGTTTCGACCGGTGCGCCCTTCGTTCGCCAATCCGGAAGAAGCGCGTTGAGGCCGATCGGATCGATCACCGCCCCCGAGAGGATGTGGGCGCCGACCTCGGAACCCTTTTCCAGCACCACGACGGAAAGGTCCCTTTCGGCCCTGGCGGCAAGCTGCTTCAAGCGGATCGCGGCGGCGAGGCCGGCGGGGCCGGCGCCGACGATCACGACATCCAACTCCATCGCTTCCCTGGGCGAGCGGCGAGCATCGGCGAGCGCCATCGGCATTTTCCTCAACCAATCGGTGGTGGGTTCGATAGGTCGAGGCCGCCCGGCGCGTCAAGGCCGGCTTTGCGCACGCCAGGGCTTTGCTGCAAATGGCAGCCGGCTAGCATAAAGTGCGCCCATGACCGATGAGCGCCCCCATGCCGAGCTGGCGGCCCTGCTGGGCTGGTATCGTGACATGGGTGCCGATGAGGCGCTCGCCGAGGGCCCCGTCGATTGGCTCGGCCGCGGCGATAAGGCCCCGGGGCGCCAGTTTCATTTGCGGTCGGCAAAGCCGATGCCCTCGCCGGCAGTGCCCGCCCCCCACCAGCCTCGGCAAACACCGCCATCGGCGGCGCCGCGGGCCCCGGAGCCGCCGCGCGCCGCCCCAGTCTCGCTGTCCGCCGGCGGTCAGCGGCCCTTTGCCGCCGTGCTGCCGGAT
>DASTMQ010000137.1:0-1815 GCA_035714005.1 Hyphomicrobiaceae bacterium | reverse complement strand
GTGCAGCGGTTCGCGGATTTCGTCGCGAAACTTGCCGCCACACCCGACGGCGAAGGCACGCTGCTGGATCACTCCATGTTGCTGTACGGCTCCAACATGGGCAACAGCAACGTGCACGGCAATTATCCGTTGCCGAACATCGTGGTCGGCGGCGGCGCCGGCGTGCTCAAACAGGGGGGACGGCAGATCGAGCTGCCCGAGCGCACGACGATTTGCAATCTGCACCTCACGCTGCTGAACAAGGCGGGTTTGGAGGTGAAGAGTTTCGCCGACAGCACCGGCGAGATCGCCGGTATCTGAGCGCTTGGGAGAGCCGGCCATGAATCGCAGGTCAATACTGAAGGGTGCGTTGGGGGGCGGCTTTGGCAGTGTCCTGGGTCTGACCCTGCCGCCCTTCGCGCGCGACGCTTTCGCCCAAGCAAGCCCCCAAGGAATCCCCGCTGTCGTCCCGGTGAGCGATGGATTCGTGATGCTCACCGGCGCTGGGGGTAATATCCTGGTGCGGACGGCAAGCACCGGTCAGGTGCTGGTGGACAGCGGCGCTGCCACTGATGCGGTGCTCAAGCGCCTGCGCGAGTTGCCGGGCGCAGGCCGTGTCACAACTCTGTTCAACACGCACTGGCACCGGGAGCAAGTGGGCGGAAACCTCGCCTTCGGGCAGTCGGAGACGACGATCATTGCTCACGAAAAGACCCGGGCGCACTTGGCGACGGAATATTACCTGCAGGACGAGGATCGGTACGAGAAAGCGCTGCCTGCAGCGGCTCACCCGACCGTGACCTTTTTTACCGGTAACAAGACCCTCGCCGGCAATGAGCGGATCGAGTACGGCCACCTGCTTGAGGCCCACACCGACGGCGATATCTACGTATTCTTCCGGGACGCGAACGTGCTGGCCGCGGGTGATGCCATCTCACCGCTGAAGGATCCCGTGCTTGACTGGTTTGGCGGCGGCTGGCTGGGCGGGCGCGTGGAGGCGCAGCAAAAACTCTTGAAACTCTGCGATGAGAAGACGCGGATCGTGCCGAGCTACGGTCCGGTGGTGGGGCGCGGCGAGCTGCAGGCTGAGTTCGACCTGTCGCGCGTCCTCTACGATCGCATGCTTGAGCGCGTCAGGAAGGGCATGAGCGCAAAAGAAATGCTCGATGAGGGCCTGATGAAGGATTTGTCTCGGACCTTCCGCGACCCGTTCAGGTTCGCCTACGACGCCCATAAGGGCTATTGGGCGCATCACAATGCTCTCGCAAAGGATCTACTCTGATGGACACCGTTATGAAGCGTGCCATTTCCGCAGTCCTTTTTTGCCTCGCGGCGGTCGGCACGGCCGCCGCCGCCGATGACACCCTCGCTGGTCTGATCCAGGCCGGTCATCGGGACGCCGCGCTCAAGAGCATAGCCGCAGGCGCCGATGTGAACGCAGCCCAGGGAGACGGTACAACGCCGCTGCACTGGGCGGTCTACAAGGTCGACGTCGATCTTGCCCGCGCGCTGCTCGCGCGCGGCGCGAAGCCCGCTGTGCTCAACAATTACGGCTCGAGCCCTTTGGCGGAGGCGGTAAAGGTTGCCAATGCGCGCCTGGTCGGAATGCTGCTTGATGCAGGCAGCAACGTGGAGGTGCCGAACCAGGAGGGCCAGACGGCCCTGATGCTGGCCGCGCGCGCGGGATCCCTGGACGTTGCCGAGCTCTTGGTGCGCCACGGCGCCAATGTCAATGCACGGGAGACATGGCGCGGCCAGACGCCGCTGATGTGGGCCGCGGCCGCAGGCTCAGCCGAGCTGACGCGGTTTCTCATCAAGCATAAGGCGGACGTCAAT
>DASTMQ010000136.1:0-11167 GCA_035714005.1 Hyphomicrobiaceae bacterium | reverse complement strand
GACGTTCAGCCGCGGGCTTTTTGGCTCGCCAGCCTTGTTTGTGGAGCGCTGCTCGGCGCGGCAATTTGGCTGACCGCCCCCAATCTGCCGATCGTCGTGCCGCTGCTGGCGGTGTTCGTTGGCACCTTGGGGCTGCCGCGCTGGATCTTGGCGCGCATGACCAAGCGACGCCAATACAAGTTCACCGACGAGCTGGCCAATGCCATCGACGTCATCGTGCGCGGCGTCAAGTCGGGATTGCCGCTGAACGAGTGCCTTGCCATCATCGCCCGCGAGTCGCCGCAACCGGTTGCCGGCGAATTTACCGATCTGGTGGAACAGCAGCGCGTCGGCGTGCCGCTGGGCGAGTGTTTCGAGCGCATGATGGCGCGCATGCCGTTGCCGGAGGTGCGCTTCTTCGCCATCGTCATTGCTATTCAGCAGCAGGCCGGCGGCAACCTGTCGGAGGCTCTGGGTAATCTTTCCGGCGTGCTGCGCGATCGCAAGCGCTTGTCCGCCAAGGTGCGCGCGCTCTCAGCCGAGGCCAAGGCCTCGGCCGCCGTGCTCGGCGCCTTGCCATTTATCGTGATGATTCTCGTCTACATCACCACGCCGTCCTACATCTCCATCCTTTGGACCACGCAGTTTGGACAGTTTCTGCTCGTGTGCGCCGGCTGCTGGATGATGTGCGGCATCTTGGTGATGCGCAAAATGATCAACTTCAAGTACTGAGCCGCGCCGGGTGGCGGTCTCGTGCCTGAATGCACCAGGAAGACGGATGAGCCATGCTTGACAATATCATGGGGCTCCTGACCCCGCAGATCGTTGTCACGCTGCTTGCCGCCATTGCGGCATTCGCGACCGCATTGACCGTGCTGATGCCCGTGCTATCGCGCGATCGTCTCGCCACGCGCATGCAGGTGATGGCAACTGAGCGCGACAAGATGCGCGCATCGCGCCTTGCCGACCTTGCCAAGAAGGAGGGGCAGGGCCGACTGCGCATCGCTCCCAAGGGCTTCATGCAGGACATCGTCGAAAGGTTCAACCTCAGAAGCATGTTCGAGACGGAGGAGGTGCGCGACAAGTTGAAGATGGCAGGCCTGCGCGGCCAGGCGCCGCTCGTCGCCTACCTGTTCTTCCGGCTCGCCATGCCGATCATCATTGCCGTGATCGCCCTGGTCTACCTGTTTCTGATCGCCGCCTATGAGTACCCACCCCTGATCAAGGTCGGTCTCGCGCTGGTTGCGGGCTATCTGGGCTTCTACCTCCCCAACATGTTCGTGGAAAACCTGGTGCAGCGCCGGCAGACCTCGATCAAGAACGCCTTCCCCGACGCCCTCGATATGCTGTTGATCTGCGTGCAATCGGGCATGTCGGTGGAAGCGGGCTTTGCCAAGGTTGCCTCCGAGGTCGGCAGCCAGTCGCTCGAGCTTGCCGAGGAGCTGAGCCTGACCACAGCCGAGCTCTCCTATTTGCAAGAACGCAGACAAGCCTTCGAGAATCTGGGCAAGCGCACCGGCATCGCCGGCATCAAAGCGGTGGCGACGGCATTGATCCAGGCAGAGCGCTATGGCACCCCGGTCGGCCAGGCGCTGCGCGTGATGGCGCGGGAGAACCGTGACATGCGCATGGCGGAGGCCGAGAAGAAGGCCGCCGCCCTGCCGCCGAAACTGACCGTGCCGATGATCGTGTTCTTTCTACCCGTGCTCTTCGTCGTGATCTTGGGACCGGCCATCATCCAGGTGTTTAAGTACAACTAACTTTCGGGCGAAGCAGGCGAGGGCGGGCACGAGGCGCCTCGCCTTCGTGCCGCTAGCCGGTGGTATCCTCGGGTGCGGTCGGGCCTTTGCGCAGAAACGGCTGCATACCCCGGCGCGCAAGCGCGTCGGCCTGTTCATTCTCCACGTGCCCGGCGTGGCCCTTGAGCCAATGCCAGGTCACCTGATGGCGCGCTTGCGCCGCATCGAGGCGCTGCCACAGCTCAACGTTCTTGACCGGCTTTTTGTCGGCCGTTTTCCAGCCGCGCCGCTTCCAGCCTTCGATCCAGGTGCTGATGCCGTTGCGCACATATTCTGAATCGGTATGAAGCTCGACCCGTGATGGCCCCTTCAGCGCCTCCAAAGCCGAGATCGCGGCCATCAGTTCCATACGGTTGTTGGTCGTGAGCGGCTCACCGCCAAAGATTTCTTTGCGATGGTTGCCAGAGGCCAAAACGGCGCCCCAGCCGCCCGGGCCAGGGTTGCCCGAGCAGGCGCCATCGGTATGGATCACCACGACCGGTTTGACCTGCTGGCTCATCCCAATCCATACTCGCTGGCCGAAACGATGGTGCGGTGAAACTTCAGCCGGCGCAGATACTCAAGCGGGTCCTTACGTTTGACCAAGGCCTCCGCGGAGGTGTGCAGCCAGTCGTGGGCGCGGGTGAGGAGAAAGCGCAGCGCGGCCGCCCGCGCCAGCAGCGGCAGCGCCCGGCGCTCCTCCGGTTTGAGGCCGCGGACGGCTTGATATCCCTTGAGCAGGGCCTGCCCCTTGGTCATGTTGAAGGAATGGTCGCTCTCGAAGCACCAGGCATTAAGCGCAATGGCAATGTCATAGATCAAGGCATCGTTGCAGGCGAAATAGAAATCGATCAGACCCGAAAGCTGATCGCCTAGGAAGAAAACGTTGTCGGGGAAGAGATCGGCATGAATCACGCCCAGGGCCAGGTCGGTCGGCCAATTGCGGGCGAGATGATCGAGTTCCTGCTCGATGGTGGCCCCCAAACCTGGCGCGATCTCGTCGGCATGCTCCGCGAAGCGGGCGTAAAGCGCGGGCCAGCCTGACGGCCCGAGCGCATTGGCTCGGCTGAGGGAAAAATTCTGGCCGGCGAGATGCATGCGCGCCATGGCCTGGCCGACGGCGGCGCAATGCACCACCTGCGGGCGGCGGATCCAGACACCCTCAAGAAACGTGACCAAGGCCGCCGGCCGGCCGGCCAGTCGGCGCAAGCTGCGACCTTGGGCATCGCGAACCGGCGTCGGGCAGCGGATGCCGGCGTTGGCGAGATGCTCCATCAAGCCGAGGAAAAACGGCAGATCCTCGGGCGCCACGCGCTTTTCGTAGAGGGTGAGAAAATAGGGACCGGCTTCGGTGTGAAGCAGGTAGTTGGTGTTCTCAACACCCTCGGCGATGCCCTTGAAGGATAACAGCGCGCCAACCTGGTAGCTGGCGATGAACCTGGCGAGCTCCTCGTCGGAGACTTCAGTGTAGACAGCCATTCCCCCTGGCCTTGTGTTGGAGCGTTACGCTGCGCTCACGTCGCGCAACTCGCGCGGAATGGCAAAACCGATCCGCTCCTGGCGCGTCACCACGTCTTCCACCGTCACCTCAAAATGCGCGCGGAAAGCATCGACCAGCTGGCTCACCAGCCATTCGGGCGCGGAGGCGCCGGCGGTTAGGCCGAGCGTGCGCACAGCGCCAAATTCACTCCACACAAGATCGTCAACCGACTGCACCAGCTGCGCCCGGGCGCAGCCGGCGCGGCGGGCAACCTCCACCAGGCGCTGGGAATTGGAGCTGTTGGGCGAGCCGATCACCAATAGGGCATCGCATCGGCCGGCGATCGCCTTGACGGCGGCCTGCCGGTTGGTCGTGGCGTAGCAGATGTCCTCCTTGCGCGGGCCAATGATGGCAGGGAAGCGTTGGCGCAAGATGGCCACAATCGCCGCCGTGTCGTCGACGGAAAGGGTGGTCTGCGTCAGGAAGGCGAGCCGCTGCGGATCACGGGGAGAAAAGCGGTGGGCGTCCTCGGCGGTCTCGATCAAGGTGGCCGCCCCTGGCGGCAGCTGACCCAGGGTGCCCACCACTTCGGGATGACCGGCATGGCCGATGAGCACGATCTCCAGCCCCTTTGCTTGCTGGGCGCGGGCTTCGATGTGCACCTTGGAGACCAGGGGGCAGATGGCGTCGACGTAAAACAGCTTGCGCGCCTTCGCCGCGGCCGGCACGGATTGCGGCACGCCATGTGCTGAAAAGATCACAGGTGCATCCGTTTCCGGAATCTCGTCGAGCTCCTCCACAAAAACGGCGCCTTTCGCCCTGAGATCGTTAACGACGTGGCGATTGTGGACGATCTCGTGGCGCACATACACAGGTGCCCCGAACTTCTGCAGCGCCAATTCGACGATCCGGATGGCGCGATCGACGCCGGCGCAGAAGCCGCGCGGTGCCGCCAGCAGGATGGTCAGAGGTGGCAGCGCCCGCCGTTCGGGGCTGGCAGTGGTCATGGTTAAGGACGTCGCCTTGTTTGCGTTTGAATTCGCACGCCCTGCGCTTGGCCCTCGGTTCGCCCGAATGATAGACTTCGAATCACCGGACAAGGGCCCAAGGTGCATCGGGGCCATTATGGGGTGGGATTGCCGGTCCGCAAGGGGCCTGGCACGTGTTCGGACAGGGGCGTCGTGACGCAATCGGCATTGGCAGCATTGGCTGGGCTGGCCCGCGGCGCCGTGGCGGGGGTGCTGCTCGCCCTAATCGGCGGCGCCGTTGCTGGCTGCGGAATGTCCTCGCTCACCTCCGGGATTGGCGGGGGATTGTTCGGCAGCCAGAACAAGACCACCGCCGATGTCGGCTCGATCAGCGAGGATCAGCTGTTGGCCGCGGCAAAAACCGACGGCCCGGGCTCGGGCGCGGGCTTCGATGTGGCGCATGGCTGCCCGCGCTTCCAGGTTTGGTCGCGCGAGGGCTATGTGACGATCTATGAACAGGGCCGGGTCGGGGATGGCCTTGCCGTCATGCATCGCGGCGAGATCACCAAAACCGCGCGCGAGTGCCAGATCGAGCCCGGCCGGGTCAGCGTTAAGGTTGGCTTCTCTGGGCGCGTCCTGCTTGGCCCGAAGGGCAAGACCGGCAGCATTTCGTTGCCGTTGACCGTGTTCGTCAGCGACGCCAAACGGGAAAAGATCCTAGCCGACCGCGTCAAGATCGACGTCCCGGTCACGCTCGACAAGCCGATCGGCTACTTCTCGGTGGTCCGCACGGTGAGCTTCAATGTTCCCGAAGGCTCTCGGCCGGCCGAGTACGAAGTCTACGTCGGCTTTGACCGCAACACGCCGGGCGCCGGCTGATTCGGTGAGGCCGCGAGGCAAGCCGCCCGCGCGCCATTTTTTGCCGCCGCTGTGACCCATAGCACAGCCTGACCGGCCCGCCGCGCCTAGCCTGCCGCCATCTTCATTGCGCGCCCGGAGGCAGCTCATTGTCCCCTCTCGCCAAAGCCCTTCTGCTCGTCGTTTCCCTTGCAGCCGTGATCGCTGCCGTCGCCTATGGCCTGCAGCCGCGGCACGTCGTGGTCATCACCCGCGCCCCCGACTGAGCCTTGGCCCTGGGGCACGTCGCCCCCGGGGCTGCGGGCTTGCGTTGACTCCTTTCCGGGCGCGCGTATCATTCGCCCAGCCAATCGACGCCTGCGGAAGAGACCCCAGCCGTGCCGTCAAGGACCGGATGGGGCGCCGAAGGAGCAACCGCCCCGGAACCTCTCAGGCAAAAGGACCGCAGGTTGATGGCGCTCTGGAAAGCAGCCGACCGGCGGGTCGGCTCACCGAAGGGGTAAGGCGACCGGTCGCCGGAATCTCTCAGGTCCCGTGACAGAGGGGGCTTCAATTCGCGCGGAGATCCGCGCGAAGGCCAAGCCTTGGGACCCGAGCATGAGCGCCGCACCCACCGTCGAGCAGTCCTTGAGGCGCACGCCGCTCTACCAGCTGCACGTGGATCTCGGCGCCAAGATGGTGGCGTTCGCAGGCTACGAGATGCCGGTCAACTATCGCCTCGGCGTGCTCAAGGAACACCTGCACACGCGGGCCAAGGCGGGCCTATTCGATGTCTCGCACATGGGTCAGGCCCACCTCGTCGGTCCCAACCACGCCGCCACGGCAAGCGCGCTCGAGGCCCTTGTGCCCGCCGATCTTCTCAATTTGGCGCCGGGTCAGCAGCGCTACTCGCAGCTCCTGAACGAGGAGGGCGGTATCATCGACGACCTAATGCTGACGCGGCCCGCTGCCGCGGCCGAAGATGGTCGCCTATTGCTGGTGGTCAATGCCGCGCGCAAGGAGGTCGACTACGCCCATCTCGAGGCGCGCTTGCCGGCCGGCGTCAGGCTCGAGCCCGCGCGTGCGTGCGCGCTGCTCGCCCTGCAGGGTCCCACCGCCGTGGATGTGATTGAGGCCCTCGCGCCCGCCGCGGCCGGCCTTGCCTTCATGACCGGCGCCAACATTGCTATCGGCGGCATCGACTGTCACCTCTCGCGCTCCGGGTATACCGGCGAGGATGGCTTCGAGATCTCCGTGGCGGCGGCGCAGGCGAGCGCGCTGGCCGAGCTCCTGCTGGGGCAGGAGGGCGTGCAGCCGATCGGTCTCGGCGCCCGCGACTCTCTGCGCCTGGAGGCGGGGCTGTGCCTTTGGGGCCATGACATCGATGAGACGACAAGTCCGGTGGAGGCGGGGCTCGCCTGGTCGATTCAAAAACGCCGACGCGGCGAGGGTGGTTTTCCGGGCGCCCGGCGCATTCAGGACGAGTTGAGCAACGGTGCAAAACGGCGCCGCGTGGGCATCAGGCCCGACGGACGTGCGCCCGCGCGCGAGGGTAGCGAGATCCTGGCGCTGTTGGGCGAGAAACTAGGCGCCATCACCTCGGGCGGCTTTGGGCCCAGCGTGAATGCGCCGATCGCCATGGGTTATGTGCCGCAGGGGCGCGCCGCGGCCGGAACGCCGGTCAATCTGATGGTGCGCGGCAAGGCGCTCGGCGCCAGCGTCGCACCGCTGCCGTTCGTGCCGCACCGCTACGCGCGCTAACGCCAAATCTCAAGTCAGCGAGGAAGTTGCAAATGGCAGTCGAGCGCTACACCAAGGACCACGAATGGATCCGCGTCGAGGACGGCATTGCCACCGTCGGCATCACCGACCATGCCCAACAACAGCTGGGCGATATCGTGTTTGTGGAAGTGCCCGAGCCGGGCCGCCAGGCCAAGCAGGGTGACGCGGTCGCCGTGGTGGAAAGCGTCAAGGCGGCGAGCGACGTTTTTGCCCCGGTTTCCGGCGAAGTCATCGAAGCCAACGCCGAGATCGCCACCCAGCCGGCGCTCGTCAACGAGGACGCGCAGGGCAAGGCGTGGTTCTTCAAGGTGAAAATCAGCAACCCTGCCGAGCTCGACGCATTAATGGACAAGGCCGCGTACCTGGAATTTGTCAAGCAGTCGACTTAGCGACCGGAGCATCGATCATGGCACACGAATACAAAGCCACCATTGCCTGGAAGCGCGGCGCCGGTGAGCCGTTCACCGACCTAAAGTTCAGCCGCGCCCATCAATGGTCGTTCGATGGCGGCATCACGGTGCCGGGATCCTCATCGCCCTTGTCGGTGCGCGTGCCCTACTCGCGCGCCGAGGCCGTCGACCCGGAAGAGGCGCTGGTCGCGGCGCTTTCGAGCTGCCACATGCTGACCTTCCTCTACTTGGCCGCCAAGCAGGGGTTGGTCGTTGACACTTACGAGGACGAAGCCGTCGGCGTCATGACCAAGAACGCGCGCGGCAAGCTGTTCGTCTCAAAGGTGGCGCTGCGGCCCCGCATCACCTTTGCCGGCGCGCAGCAAGCGAATGCCGCTCAACTCGCCGAATTGCATCATCATGCGCACGAGGAATGCTACATCGCCAACTCCGTCCTGACCGAGATCGTGATCGAGCCGGCGCCGGTTTCTCACCAATAGCTGGGAACTTCGAGCATGCGTTACCTGCCGCTCACCGATGCCGATCGCAAGGCCATGCTGGCTAAGATCGGCGTTAGCACGACGGAGGCCTTGTTTGCCACCGTGCCTGAAGACAAGCTGCTCGGCGGCCTCATCGATCTGCCGACAGCCAAGAGCGAACTTGCGGTCGAGCGCAGCATGGGCCGGCTGGCGGCGCAGAACACCCCGGCCGGTTCGGTGCCTTTCTTCGTCGGGGCCGGTGCCTACAAGCATCACCTGCCGGCGAGCGTCGATCACCTGATCCAGCGCTCCGAGTTCCTCACCTCATACACGCCCTATCAACCAGAGATCGCTCAGGGCACGCTGCAATACCTGTTTGAATTCCAAAGCCAGGTCGGCCTGCTCACGTGCATGGAGGTGGCCAATGCCTCCATGTACGACGGCTCGACGGCGGCTGCCGAAGCGGTGCTGATGGCGCATCGCCTGTCGAAGCGGCGCCGCGCCGTGCTCGCCGGCAATCTACACCCCCACTACCGCGAAACCATCGCAACCATCGCACGCATGGCGGGGGACGAGATTGTGGCGGCTCCGCCTGCCCCCGCCGGCCGGGAGGAGCTGGCGCAACTGCTCGACGATAAGGTGTCCTGCGTCGTCGTGCAGACCCCGGATTTCTATGGCCACCTGCATGATTTGAGCGCGCTTGCCGAGCGCGCGCGGGCGGTGGGTGCGCTGCTAATCGCCGTGTTCACCGAGGTCGTGTCGCTCGGCGCCATCGAACCGCCGGGCGCAATGGGTGCCGATATCGTGGTGGGGGAGGGTCAGTCGATCGGCAACCCGCTGTCGTTCGGTGGCCCCTATGTCGGATTATTCGCGACGCGGCAGAAGTACTTGCGACAGATGCCGGGGCGCCTGTGCGGCGAGACCGTGGACCAGGAGGGCCGGCGCGGTTTTGTGCTGACGCTTTCGACGCGCGAGCAGCACATCCGGCGCGAGAAGGCGACCTCGAATATCTGCACCAATTCCGGCTTGTGTGTTCTGGCCTTCACCATCCACATGTCGCTGCTCGGGGAGGCGGGGCTGCGGCGGCTTGCCCGCCTCAATCACGCCAATGCCGTGGCGCTCGCCGAGCTCCTGGTCAAGGTGCCGGGCGTCGAGCTGTTGAACGACACATTTTTCAACGAGTTTACCATTCGCGTGCCTGGCAAGGCGGCCGACGTCATTGAAAGCTTGGCCCGCAAGGGCGTGCTCGGCGGGCTGCCGGTGTCGCGGCTGGAGCCGGATCGAGCGGAGCTCGCCGATCTGATTGTCGTCGCTAACACCGAAGTGAATACGGATGCGGATCGCCTGGCCTATGCCAAAGCGCTGCGGGAGGTACTGGAATGCTGAACCGTCAGGGCCGACCGACGGCACCGGGTGAGACTGTTGCGAGTGCCCCCGAAACCTTCAGCGGCAACCGCGCGCTGGCCATCGAGGAGGGCTTGATCTTTGAAATCGGCCGCCTCGACACCACCGGTGTCGACGTCGAGGAGCCGCCACGCTTCCTCGCCCGGCTGGGCAAGCTCGGCAGGCGCGCCCCGCTCGGCCTGCCGGGCTTGAGCGAACCGGAAACCATGCGCCACTACGTGCGCCTGAGCCAAAAGAACTATGGCATCGACACCGGCCTGTTCCCGCTCGGCTCCTGTACCATGAAGCACAATCCGCGCCTCAACGAGCGCCTGGCGCGGCTGCCGGGCTTTGGCGATATTCACCCGCTACAGCCGCTTTCCACCGTGCCAGGGGCGATCGCCCTCATCGCCGAGCTGGCGCGCTGGCTGCGTGAGCTCACCGGCATGGCGGCCGTCGCCATGACGCCGAAAGCCGGCGCGCACGGCGAACTGTGCGGCATGATGGCGATCAAGGCGGCGCTCGCCGCGCGCCACCAGACGCGTTCGGTGGTGCTGGTACCCGAATCGGCGCACGGCACCAATCCGGCGACGGCGGCTTTGCTCGGCTACCGCGTGGTATCGGTGCCGGCGCGCCCAGACGGTACGGTCGACGTCGACGAAGTCCGCAAGCGTCTATCAGGCGACGTCGCGGCCATCATGTTGACCAACCCCAACACCTGTGGCCTGTTCGAACGCGATGTGGTCGCCATCGCCGAGGCGGTGCATGCCGCCGGCGCCTACTTTTACGCCGATGGTGCCAACTTCAACGCCATCGTCGGCAAGGTTCGACCTGGCGACCTCGGCGTCGATGCCATGCACATCAACTTGCACAAGACCTTCTCGACACCGCACGGCGGCGGAGGACCGGGTGCCGGGCCGGTGGCGTTGTCGGCGGCGCTGGCGCCGTTCGTGCCCCTTCCCTACACCATCGTCGATGCTGAGGGTATTGGCTACGTCGAGCATGCCGACGACCCGGCCCAACGCCGGCCGACGCCGCCGTCACCGCCCCACCCGCAGGCCGGCCGCGGCGGCGATGCCGGCAATAGAGGTGGCATGGCGCCGCAAGCCGCGGCGGCGGGCAGTGCCGTGAGCGCGCCGGCGCAGCCGCTCGGGCGCATGTGCGCCTTCCATGGTCAGATGGGCATGTACGTGCGTGCGTTCGCCTACATGCTCAGTCATGGATCGGACGGTATGCGCCAGGCATCGGAGGATGCGGTGCTCAATGCCAACTATCTCCGCAGCTCTCTCGCCGATCTCCTGTCGGCACCGTTCGGCGACCAGCTGTGCATGCACGAGGCGTTGTTCGATGATCGTTGGCTTGAGGGCACCGGCATTACGACCCTCGATTTTGCCAAGGCCATGATCGATGAAGGTTACCATCCGATGACCGTCTACTTCCCGCTCGTGGTGCACGGCGCCATGCTGATCGAGCCCACGGAGTCGGAATCGAAAGACAGCCTCGATCGGTTCATCGCCAGCCTGCGCGCGCTGGCCGCGGCCGCCCGTGGCGGCGACGCGGCACGCTTTCGTGGGGCACCACGCTTTGCCCCACGCCGGCGCCTGGACGAGACCAAGGCGGCGCGGGAACCAAGGTTGAGGTGGACGGCGGCGCCAGAACGTCAAGTGGCAGCAGAATGAGCCGAGTACCGGACCGGCAGGGGCGCAGGCCCCCCGGCGCTGCACCTTGAGCAAGGGTGCTGCCCAGGCGCCGCGCCATTGGCATTGATCAGCCCGTCTCCCGCGTTAAAGCATGCGAGCGCTCGCGGCGGCCCCACTCCTGGTGCTTGGGTGTGCTCGGCGGCACGCGCAGGCAAACCCGACGACCGGAAACTCAAGCACTAGCAGGGTGTTGACCCGGCGCACCGCAGCACCGCCTTAGGCCGACCATGACCGCGGCCTTCTGTTGGCACGGCGCCGCCGGCGGCCCGGCTCCCGGCGCCGCTGATCGCGACCGCAATTTTGCCCTCAGCGCCCCCTACAAGCGCGCCAGCAACCCCGGCACCGGATGCCATGCGGTATTGGACCTCGCAGATCGTAATCGGCATCATCGT
>DASTMQ010000135.1:0-5628 GCA_035714005.1 Hyphomicrobiaceae bacterium | reverse complement strand
GAGCGGACCCGGATGCACGTAGATATCCTCTTGGCGTCGTTCCAACCGCTCGGCCGCGCGGCTGAGCCGGAAGTAGGCCTGTGCCGTATCGGGTGAACCGGCAAACAATTCTTCCAGGCTGGCATGGCGGCCCGAGCGTCGCCCGGTTAGACGCTCGAGCGCGCGATTGCGGTAAACCACGCTCCCTTGCGCGTTGACGATCTGCAGGGCGCTGTCCAAGCCCTCGGCGAGGGCCTTGATCATATCGGCCTCGACCGCCCGATCGCCCAGGCGCAGGAAGCCGGACAAGAGGCCGAACACCAAGAACACACCGGCCACGGCGAGCAGCGCCAGCAGGCCGACCACCATGGGCTCGGCCAGGCTGTTGGTCAGCAGCACGAGGATGAGGGCGCCGGCCAGCAGCATCCCGAGCAGGGAAACTGCGCCACCCAGTCCGTGAACGCGCGCAATAGTTGTATCGGCCGGAGAGGTCTGGCCTACCTCGATCTCTGCCATGCTGCCGTCTTTTAGCTGATTCTGCGGGAGCAGCCCGCGTAGCGCCCGCAGGATCTCCACCAGCGCTATGGAGACGGCCGGACCCGGGCTCAGTTCTGGACGCATACACCAAACCAGATGGTTGTTGATCCCTCGAGCAGGCCCACACCGATAGCGTGTAAAGCCCAGGCTCCCGCCTTCAAGAAAGCAATCATTCAGGTTAAGATGCCATGAACGAGGAGCCCATTCGCGCCTCGACCCGCAGGCGCTAGGCACGGGCACAAGGAGTGACTTGAAGCGGCTTGGGCCGCGCGCCGCGAGAAGCTTGGGGCCCAGCGAAAGCCTTGGGAAGAACTTGGGGCGCGCGCGCGCGCAGAGAGAACCGGGGCGGGAGAACTGGGGGGGCGAGAGGCTTGGGGCGCGCGCGTGCGCGCGCGCAGCGAGAGAGTTGGCCCCCTGGAAATTGATGAGGGCGAGTGGGAGCACTTTTAGGATTGCGGCTATCAAACTTTAGCCACCCCCGGGGCGGCCCCAACGGATGCCGCGCTTGCATGAGGCCTTAGGCGATGATGACATGGCTCTTTCTATTTTTGCTTGTCGTGGCCGCGGTGGCGGCCGGCCTGTGGGGCTATCGTGCCTATGTCACGGGGGATGCCAGCATTGGGCTCAATCTTGGCACCTGGTTTGCGCCGCGACCCGAGCCGCGGCTTGCAATTTCCGAACAGGCTACCCTGGACAGCCGCCGCAAGCTCGTGCTGGTGCGCCGCGATAACGTTGAGCATTTGATCATGACGGGCGGCCCCGTGGACGTCGTGATCGAAACCGGAATTAATATCGCCAAACCCGAGCCGGCGGTCGGCGAGGCGCCGGCGCAGGCCGCCTCTGGGCCGGTTTTCAGCCGCCCGCCCCGCAGCTTCGGACAGGCCGTCAACGAGTGAGCGTGCAGTACCGTCGGCTCCAGGACTGGTGCCTGCTCGCCGGACTAGTGTTGGCGGCGTGCTGGGGCTTGTGCGCCCTTGCGCTTGCCCAATCGCCACCTGCTCCCGCCCCGGCGCAGCCCTCCGCCACGCCGCGCCCGGGCGATGCCGGCGCGCCGTCGGCGCCAAGCCCGGCCGCGGAGCCGGCGGCGCTGCCCAAAAACCTGGCCGATGCGCTGGCGCGCATCACGAGCTCGCTCGACGGCGCCGAAAAGGCCCTGCAGCACCTCAACAACGTCGAGGATGACCTCAGCAGACTGCGCATCAATGTTGAGGACATCCTGGCGGATGCCTCCCAGACGGCCGACGCCTTGCGGCCCGAACTGGCCCTGGTGCGCACACAGATCGAGAAGCTTGGCCCGCCGCCGGCCAAGGACGCGCCGGCCGAATCACTGGCGATCGCCGCCGAGCGGGCGCGTCTCACCGCGCTTGCCTCCCTGCTGGACGGCGCCATCAAGTCGACCGAGCTCACCTGGGTTAGGGCGCGCCAGTTGATCGAACGCATCACGGTGATGCGCCATGCCATTTTCACCAAGAACCTGATGGAGCGCCTGCCGAGCCCATTGTTGCCCGCGCTCTGGCGCGACCTGTTCAATGAAGCCCCCGGGGTGATCCACCGCTTCAACTACCAGGCGGAGGACTGGCTGCGCTGGGCGGAGCAAAAGCGGCTGCAGCTCTCGCTGTTATTTGTTGCCGTGGTCTTGCTGTTCATCGTGCTATGGCGCCTTACCGGTCGGCTCACTGGCCGCCGGGTGATCGGCCCGGACAGCCCGGCCCCATCATTTTTCGAGCGGGCCAAGGCGGTTGCCTGGGTCGCTCCCCTGAGGGCGCTCGCGGCGGTCGCCGCGGCAATGCTGCTCTATGGCGGGCTCGACGCACTGGGGCTTCTCTATCCGCCGTGGGTGCGCGCGGGGGCCGCCATTCTCAAGGCCATCGTCGTGTTCTCCGCGGTCGCGGCGTTGATCAACGGCGTGTTGGCGCCGAGCGAGCCCAACTGGCGCCTGGTGGCGCTTTGCAATGCCTCGGCAAGGCGCATTGCACGCCTGCTAATCGGCATGGCAGCGGTCTATGCCATCGACGTGGCCCTTACCGAGATCAGCCGCGCCTTCTTCGTACCGCTGACGCTCAGCGTGGTACAATCATTCGCATCGAGCACGGCCTTCGCCGCCCTGCTGATCGGCGTGCTGTTGACGCCGTTTGCCCCGCAAGCGGGAGCGGCAGAGGTTTCTCGGCACTACCCGCGGCTGTTGAAAATCCCGCTCTGGGCCATCGCCATCGGCATCATTGCCACGGCGCTCGCCGGTTATGTCGCGCTCGCCCGCTTCCTCGCCCAGCAGCTCGTGCTCACCGGCATCGTCGTCGTGGTAGGTTGGCTTGCCTATCTTGCAATCCGGGCGGTGACCCGCGAGCCCCCGCAGCGCAGTTTTCCGGTGGGCGAGATCCTCGAGAGCCGTTTCGGACTCGATGGCCCGCGTCGCAATCAGCTCGCCCGCCTGACCGAGCTGGCATTGACGCTCGCGGTCATCATCGCCGCCATTCCCCTGCTGATGCTGCAATGGGGCTTCTCCGGCGCCGACATCCGCGACTGGTTCACCTCGATCCTGTTCGGCATGGAGGTCGGTCAGTTCCGCATTTCGCTGGCCCGCATCCTGCTCGGCATCATCCTGTTCATTGCTCTGCTGTTTGCCACCCGGCTGTTTCAGCGCTGGCTGCGCGAAAAGGCCTTGCAGCAGACGCGCATGGATCCGGGGATCGTCAATTCCATCGACACCGTGGTCGGCTATGCCTGCATCGCCCTTGCCGCCCTGCTGGCGCTGTCCTATGCCGGCTTCGACATCACCAATCTCGCCATCGTCGCCGGCGCCCTCTCGGTCGGCATCGGCTTCGGCCTGCAGTCGATCGTCAACAACTTTGTCTCGGGCCTCATTTTGCTGATCGAGCGACCCATCAAGGTCGGTGACAGGATCGTCGTCGGCGACCAGCAGGGATTGGTGCGTCGCATCTCGGTGCGTGCCACCGAAATCGAGACCTTCGATCGCGCCAGCCTGATCGTGCCCAATTCGGAGCTGATCACCGGACGCGTGCTGAACTGGACGCATCGCGACTCGTTGGTGGCGGTCAGCGTCAAGGTCGGCGTCTCCTATGATGCCGACCCCGAACAGGTGATCGGTATTTTGCAGAAGTGCGCCCTCGACCACCCGGATGTGCTGCGCTTTCCGGAGCCGGGCGCGGTGTTTGAGAATTTTGGCGACAGCGCACTGATGTTCGAGTTGCGCGTTTCCCTGCCGGAGATCAGCAAAGCCGTGGCGGTGCAGTCGGCGCTCCGTACCGCCATCTTCAAGGCTCTGCGCGCCGCCAATATCGAGATCCCCTTCAATCAGATCGACGTCAACCTGCGCGATCTGGAGGGCCTGCGGCGGGAGCTGGCGCAGCTTGCACGGGCGCAGCGAACCGGCAAGGACGCGGCTGGGGCAGGAGACGCATCGACCGGCGAGCACAGCAACCGCAACCGCGCCACCAGCGCGGGCGACTGAGGTCCCGCGCGCAGACCGCGGCTGCTCGCAAAAGTCAAAAGCTCGAATGGAGGGCTAAATTCCCGCGGGCGCCGCCAACGCCGGCCGCGGCGCTAGGCGCTCAGTCTTCGCGAAAAACCTTCTCGCGTCGCTCGTGGCGCTCTTGCGCTTCGAGCGACAGGGTGGCGATGGGGCGGGCATCGAGGCGTCTGAGCCCAATCGGCTCACCCGTCTCCTCGCAATACCCATAGGTGCCTTCTTCGATACGCGAAAGAGCGGCATCGATCTTGGCGATCAGCTTGCGCTGGCGATCCCGCGCGCGCAGCTCCAGCGCACGGTCGGTCTCCGAGGTGGCGCGGTCCGCAAGGTCGGCGTGCTGGGCAGAATCCTCGTGCAGTACCTGCAGAGTTTCCCGGTTCTGCCGGACGATCTCCTCCTTCCAGGCCACCAGCTTGTTGCGGAAATAGGTCTTGTGCCGTTCGTTCATGAAGGGCTCGTTCTCGGAAGGGCGATACCCCTCCGGAAGAACGATCATGTCGCTCACCTGTGGCTTGGACTGCTTTGGCAGCGGCTTGTGGGCCGACTGCTTTTTTGCCGCGGCCTTACCCTCGACCGCTTTGCCGCGACCGTTGAGCGCACCATTTACCCGGCCGTTCATCTTAGCCTTGGCGTGCGATTTGGGGCCGACCATTTTGGCCGATACGATACGGTCTTTCTTGCCCATCCACGCTTCCCGACGGCTCGCTTATTTATGTTTGGGGCGCCGGAAGCCGACCCGGCGCTCTTCGCGGCCCGTATTTAACTTGCTGTTTTTCCAAGTCAAGGAGTTGCCGTGCGGCGCAACACAAATGCTTGACGCCGTCGGCGTCGGCGCGCCCTGGGCGGCCCGTTGTTTTGCGTCCCACGGCACTGATCCCACCCGCCGGGAAGCGTGCCCACCCTCTATTCTGTGGTGCACTGCCGCAAAGATGCACGCACATCGTGCACTTCACCGCTCCCAATCCGACGGAGGGCCCGGGGGCCGCACGCGCTTTTGCCCCTGGGCAGCCCGTCCCCGAGAGCGGGCCACGGCATCCCCGGTTCCTACCTAGGGGGATACCCTGGAGATGGCACAGCAGGGGCTGGCGAGAGCTGAGCGCCGCGCCGGCGACCCACGAGTTGCACCTACTTCCCTTGCCGGAGGCATCGGTGGGGCTGAGGCCGCCCGAGCGGTGTGCACAGCGATGTCCACGCGCAAGAAGGCTTGGGGAGATCGCATTAGCTCCGCGGCAGGAGCCCTTCCCCGGTCACCTCGACCCCGCGCCCCAGGGGCCGTGACGGGCCCGCCGCTATGGGCGCGCGGCTCTTGGGAGGCCGCTCTTCGAGCAGGGCTCTTGGGGGCCAGGGCTCTTGGGGGCCAGGGCTCTTGGGGGGCAGGGTTCTCGGGCGCAGGGCGCCCGGCCATCCCCGAAAAGGCGACTGGGTCGGCGACAAAGGAGCGAGCGACCGCGGGGCGCGCTGCCTAGGAGCGTGCCGGCGGACCGGCGCTGCCGGAGAATCGCTGCCGCCGGCGGAGGCGGCTCAGGTGATCGACCGATTGCGACCGAGCCCCACCCAGCTGCGCCCGTCCCAGACGGCGCCCACGTCCAGCAATTCCTGTTCGGTGAAAAGGGCCTTGGCGGTCA
>DASTMQ010000134.1:0-23387 GCA_035714005.1 Hyphomicrobiaceae bacterium | reverse complement strand
AGATCGGGGAAGGCGGCCAGCACGGCGAACAGCCCAGCGGCCGCACTATCGGCCCCCTCGCCGCTGACACGCGGCAGCTCCGGCATCACGTCGGCGGGAACCCGCGTTAGCGTGCGCCCCGTCCCATCGATTAAGAAGCTCCGCTCGCCGCGGCTCCAGACCGCCACCGGCGTCCGCTCCGTCACCCGCAGCTCCAAGCGGTTGGGAAACACGCGCTCGAGGCTCGCCTGCTCAATCCAAGGCAACTCCGCAAGGCGCGCCTGCGCCGCGGCCGGGTCGAAGCTCAGCATCGTGCGCGCGCGTTTGAGCGCAATGGCTTCGAAAATATCCTTATCGGCGGTATAGCGGTGCCCGATCAGGGTCACCTGATCGAGCCCCAGCCCCGCGAGCTGCGCCCAGCTTTCAAGTTTGGCCAAGACCGTTCCGGCGTGCGCGCCGCGCGCCAGCTTGACCCCTTGGGCGAGGCCGAGCGCGACGAGCGCTGCGAGCAAGACAAGATAGCGGTGGGTGGGGCGCGGCCGCCGCAGTCGGCGCGCGGCGCGCCGCCGGGCGAAGGCCGGGGCTAGTCTCAGGACCGGGCGGGGCGCTGGCGATGGGCTCGCCCGCCTCCAGATCTCCGCCTCCGGTCCTACCTGTTGCAACTTGCCTCCTCCACCATCCAGCTGACGAGCTCCGGCAAACTCAAGCCGGCGTGCGCCGCCAATTCCGGAACCAGGGACGTGCCCGTCATTCCCGGCTGGGTATTGACCTCCAGACAGACCAACTGGCCCGTGCCGCCCGGCGTGTCGTCGTAGCGAAAGTCCGCCCGCGAAACGCCGCGGCAGCCGAGCGCCCTGTGGGCCATCAGCGTTAACTTCTGCACCAATTCGTAAACATTCGGTGAAATCGGCGCCGGCAGCAGGTGGCGCGAGCCGCCGTCGGCATACTTGGCTTCATAGTTGTAGAAGCGCAGCGACTCGGCGGGGATGATCTCGGTCACACCCAGCGGCCGGTCCCCCAGCACCGCGCAGGTCAGCTCCCGGCCGGCAACAAACGGTTCGGCCAGCAAGTCATCGCCAAACGCCCAGCCCGGGTCGTTGAGCTCCTGCGGCGGATAGGCGTGATCCTCGCGGACGATATAGACCCCGACGCTCGAGCCTTCGGCCACGGGCTTGAGCACATAGGGCCGTTCGAGCACGTGTGCCCGGGCCGCTTCAGTCCGCGCGACGATGCGACCTGCGGGTACAGGTACCCCGGCGGCGCGCATCACCGATTTGGCGCGCTCCTTGTGCATGGCCAAGGCCGAAGCCAGCACGCCGGAATGCGTATAGGGAATGCCAAGGACTTCCAGGAGCCCTTGCACACAGCCGTCTTCGCCCCAGCGCCCGTGCAGAGCGTTGAAGCACGCCTGCGGCCGCACCTGGGTCAGGTGTTCGGCAAGATCGCGCCGGGCGTCGATGCGCGTGACCGTGTAGCCGGCCGCTTCCAATGCCTCCGCGCAGGCCTTGCCCGAGCGCAGGCTCACCTCGCGCTCCGCCGAGAAGCCCCCGAGAAGTACCGCCACGTGCTGAAAGCGACGTTGCGCACCGGTCATTGGCTCGACGCCTTGGCCAAGGCTTCGCCGATCGGCTGGCCGTCTCGGGCAAGCCCGCGACGTATGATTTCCCAATGCAGGATGACACCGCTTGCGGCTTTCACGCGCGCACGTACGGTTTCGCCGAGCCGCTCGATATCCTCAGCCGTGGCGCCGCCGTCATTGATGAGAAAATTGCAATGCATCTCCGAGACCTTGGCACCGCCGACACGCAAGCCACGACAGCCCGCCTGATCGATCAGTTGCCAGGCACTCGCGGCCGGCGGGTTTTTGAATGTGGAGCCCCCGGTGCGCTCCTTGATCGGCTGATTGGCCTCGCGGTAGTCGGCGACCTCGGCCATCGCTTTTAGGATATCGGCCGAGGTGCCTGGGCTGCCTTGGTACACCGCCTCGGTGAAGATCCAATCCTCCGGCACGCCGCAATGGCGATAGCCGAAGGCCATGTCGGCCGTTGCCAGCACGTGGCTGCGGCCTTGCCGATCGAGCGCGCGCGCTTCGAGCAGCACGTCCCGCGTTTCCCGGCCGTGTGCCCCCGCGTTCATGCGCAAGGCGCCCCCGATCGAGCCGGGAATGCCGCGATAGAAGGCGAGCCCGGCGACGCCGGCATCGGCCGCCGCCCGCGCGAGCTTGACATCGGGGACGGCGGCGCCGGCGCGGAGCCGATGCTCCGGTTCGCTGCGGGTGTGGGCGAAGCCGCGCCCCAGACGGATCACCACACCCGGCACGCCGCCATCGCGCACCAGCAGGTTGGAGCCGAGGCCGAGCACAAAGATCGGAATGGCGGCGGGCAAGCGGGCGAGAAAGTAGGCAAGATCGGCTTCATCGGCCGGGACGAAGAGCACCTCCGCCGGGCCGCCGACCCGAAACCAGGTGATGTCGGCCAAAGCCACGTCGCTGCTGAGGCGGCCCCGCAGCTCAGGCATCTCCGCGGCAAGAGCGGAGCTGAGAGGGGGCCGGCTCACGCGACACCTCCCACCCGCAGTGGCTCCTGTGCCAGCCATTGCGGGAGGGCGTGGGCCCATTCGGTGCTGTTGCCGGCGCCCAGGCACACCACGGTATCGCCGGGGCGGGCCTGGAAGCTCAGCGCGGCGGGAAGCTCGCGCTCGCTATTGACGGTCGAGACGGAGCGGTGGCCTGTGGCGCGCACCGCCTCGGCCAGCGCGGTATGATCGACGCCGTCGATGGGCAACTCGCCCGCCGAATAAAGTGGCGTGAGGATGACGCTGTCGGCGTCCTCAAAGCAGCCGGCAAAGTCCGCAAAAAGATCGCGCACACGCGTGAAGCGATGCGGCTCGACGACGGCAATCACGCGCCCTTTTGCGCCGGCGCGCGCCGCCTTCAATACCGCAGCGATCTCGACGGGATGATGGCCGTAGTCGTCGTAGATGGCGATGCCGTTCCAGGTGCCCGTGGGTTGAAAGCGGCGCTTGACGCCGGCGAACGAGGCCATCGCCGCCCTGATCGTCTCATCGGGGATCCCCGCTTCGCTGGCGGCGGCGATGGCGGCCAGCGCGTTGAGCGCATTGTGTTGCCCCGGGATTGGCACGCTCCAGCCTCTGAGCGCGCGCGCGCCGCCGGAAAGGCGCGGACCGAGATCGGCATCGAAGATGGTCGCAGCACCCTCGACGCGCGCCGACCTGAGCAGGAGATCGGCGCCCGGGCTTGTGCCATAGGTCAACAGGCGCCGGCCGTTGCGCCGCAGTTCGAGGGCGTCGAGCATTTCGCGCACGACCGGATGGTCGATACAGGCCACGGCCAGACCGTAGAAGGGAATGTTGCGCAAGAAGGTGGCGAACTGCTGATGCATCGTCTCGACGGTCTTGAAGTAGTCGAGATGCTCGGGGTCGATGTTGGTGACGATGCCGATTTGGGTTGGAATCTTGATGAAGGTTCCATCGGATTCATCGGCTTCTACAATCATCCATGGCCCGTCCCCCAGGCGGGCGTTCGAGCCCCAGTCATTGACAATGCCGCCCGTGATCACGGTCGGATCCTTGCCGCCGGCCCGAAACAGGTGGGCAATAAGCGAGGTCGTGGTGGTCTTGCCATGCGTGCCGGTGACGGCGACGGTGGCGTAGAGCCGCATCAGCTCGGCCAGCATCTCGGCACGACCAATGATCGGCAGTCCCTTGGCGCGGGCCGCTTCAAGCTCGACGTTGCCGGGCTTGACGGCGGTGGAGACCACGACGTACTTGGCGCCCACCAGATTGACGACGTCGTGGCCAACGAACACGCGGATGCCCTTGGCCCTGAGCCGCTTGACGTTGGCGCTCTCCTTCTGGTCGCTGCCTTGAGCGATATAGCCCTTGGCGTGCAAGATCTCGGCGATGGCGCTCATGCCGATGCCGCCGATCCCCACAATGTGCACGGTGCCGATCTTGGCAGGCATCTGCATTGAACTCTTCCTTTCCTGCCGCCCTTCACGCGATCCTGACACAAGTTAGGCACCCTGGCTTCGGTTCCCGATCAGCTGCTCGACCAGGTCGGCCAGACGCGCGACCGCATCCGGCCGGCCCTGGCGTTTTGCCGCTGCGGCTGCCCCGAGCAGGCGGGCGGGCGCAGTCATCAGGTCGTTGAGGGTGGACGCCAGGCGCTCGGGTGACAAATCACCTTGCTCAATGCACCAGGCACCACCCGATTCGGCAAGCCGGATCGCATTGAGCCTTTGATCGTTATCGATGGCGTGCGGCAGCGGCACAAGAATGGCAGGGCGACCCAAAACGGCAAGCTCGGCAACGGTCGAGGCCCCGGAACGGGCAATAACAAGGTGGGCCTTGGCCATTTCTGCGGGCAGGTTGGGAAAAAAAGTCGCCAACTGCGCGGTGACGGTCTGGGCGAGGTAGGCGGATTTCACCTGCGCCAGATCCTCCGTGCGGCATTGCTGCACCAGGCTGAGGCGGGCCCGGGCGGCGGGGGGCAAAAGGGCCAAAGCCGCCGGCAGGAGTTGGGAGAAGTAGCGCGCGCCTTGGCTGCCGCCGAAAACCAGAAGCTGGAAGGGGCCCTGCCCGCTCGGCTCGCGATAGGCCTGATCAGCCCATTGCAACACAGCATCGCGCACGGGATTGCCAACGTAGCGGACCTTAAAGTGGGCGCGCTCGCCGACGAACTTCGTCTGTTCGAAGGAGGTGGCAACGGCCGTGACGTGGGTGGCCAGCAGCCGATTGGCGCGACCGAGCACGGCGTTTTGCTCGTGCAAAAGGGTGGGCAGCCGCAGCAAGCGGGCCGCCACGACGGGCGCAAAGGAGGGATAGCCACCGAAACCGACGACGGCGGCGGGTTTGAGGCGTCGAAGTAGGCCCAACGCGGCCGCCACGCCCCGCAGCAGCCTCAACCCGGTCTTGGCGGCCGCAAGCGGTGAGCGGCCCGTGAGCGTCGCGGCGGCGATCTGGTGGATTGCCCGCGCCGGAAAGTCGGCGCCATAGCCCTCGCCGCGCCGGTCGGTAACGAGATCAACGGCGATCGCGCGCCGGGCGAGTTCCTGGGCCAGCGCAAAAGCGGGAAACAAATGCCCGCCGGTTCCGCCCGCCGCCAGAACAATGGCTGGCGTTCCTGATTTTGATGTTGGTGTCACGCTCGCCACGATCGCGCCGATCCATAGGCTGCCGTGGGCAGGAAATGAGGTTTGTCGACATCGCCCAGTTGGGCCCGCCGGCGACCGATGGCCAACAGCATGCCGATGCCAAAGCCGATGCCAAGCATGGATGAGCCGCCGCTGGAAATGAAGGGCAGTGTAATGCCTTTGGCGGGCGCCAGTCCCACGTTGACCGACATGTTGATGATCGCCTGCAGTACGACGAGGAGAGCGAGCCCCGTGGCGCTGAGGCGCAGAAATGGATCCTTCTCCCGCAGCTGGCGGAGCAACACCCTGATCCCCACCAAGGCAAACAAGCCGAGGATCACCAGACAGGCGAGGACGCCGTACTCTTCGGCGACGACGGCGAAAATAAAGTCGGTATGCGCGTCCGGCAAGGCGGTCTTGACCGTGCCTTCACCCGGCCCCTTGCCGAACAAGCCGCCTTCGCCAAAAGAGCGTAGCGCGCGCTCGGTTTGAAAGCTGTCGCCGAGCGCGGGATGCAGGAAGCGATCGATGCGCCAGCGCACGTGGCCAAAGGTGAAATAGGCCCCCACCAGCGCGACCGAGAGCGCCGCCACCAACACCGCGAACCATTTGAGCGGCCGGTTGGCCAAAAAGAACAGGGCGCACCAAACCATGCTGACGAGCAAAGTCTGTCCCAGATCGGGTTCGAGCACCAACAGCAGGGCAAAGAGCAAAAAGAGGGCGACGGCGGCGCTGGTGGCGGGCATGTCGGGCCGCCGCTCCGCCTCGGCAAACAACCAGGCTGAAAGCAGCACAAAGGCGGGCTTGGCGAACTCGCTGGGCTGCAGGGTGTAGCCGCCGAGATGCAGCCAACGCCGGGCACCGTTGATTTCCAATCCCGTCAGCAAGACCAAGATCAGCAGCGCCAAGCTCAGGCTCATGGTCGCGAGCGCAAGGCGCCGAATCTGCGCCGGCGTCAGGAGCGAGACGGCCAGCATTGTGGCCAGCGCCGCCACGGCAAACAGCAAATGACGCTCGACGAAATAAAAGGTTGGCAGGCCGCGCTTGAGGGCGATCGCCGGGCTTGCCGCCAGCGAGAGCAACATTCCCGTGCCCGCGATCACCAGGACCGTGGCCAAGAGCACGCGGTCAACGCTGAACCACCATTCGGCGAGACGGCTCCTCTCGGCGCGCGACAACCTCATCGCCCAGCTCCCCAGCCGGCGCCGGCCGGCACGCCCGATCGGTAGCCATGCATTCTTCACCTCCCTACGGCAGCGCGCGGCAGAGCCGCGACCAGGGCGCCGAAGGCCTCGCCGCGCACCTCGAAATTGCGAAATTGGTCGTAGGAGGCGCAGGCCGGCGACAGCAGCACGATCGGTTCACGGCCGCCCATCAGTCCCGCATCGCGGGCGGCCGCCGCCACGGCCCGAGCGAGCGTGCCACTGCGCTCGAACGCCACCTTGGTGGCGAGGGTGGCGGCAAAATCCTCCATCGCCTCCCCGATCAGGAAGGCCTTTTTGATGCGCGCAAAGTAGGGCTCGAGGCTGGTGATGCCGCCCGCCTTCGGCTTGCCGCCAACGATCCAGAAAATATCGCCTGGGAAGGCGGCCAGCGCCGTCGCCGCGCTGTCGGCGTTGGTGGCCTTGCTGTCGTTGATGAACAGCGTTGCACCAATCCTGCCCACTTCCTGCAAACGGTGCGGTAGGCCGGGAAAGGTCGACAGTGCGCCGGCGATTTGCTCGGGTGTCACACCCAGGTGCATGGCCGCGGCGCTGGCGGCAAGCGCGTTTTGGATGTTGTGGCGACCGCGCAAGGCACCGATGCCGCCAAGGTCGGCAAAGGCGCCAAGGGGACCGGTCCAGGGCGCGCGCGCGATCAGCTCGGTGTCGACCGCATACCAACCGTGTGCCAGCCGAGATTGGGCCGAGACCAGATCGACCCAGGTACGATTGGCAAGGCGCAGGGCTTCGGAGATGTCCCGACACCAGTCGTCATCATCGCCGATAATCGGATGCTCGGCACCCTCGACCACGCGGGCCTTGAGTTGAGCGTAGCGCTCAATGCTGCCGTGGCGGTCGAGGTGATCGGGCGAGATATTGAGGAGGATGCCGACGGTCGGCGCCAGCGTCGGGGTGAGCTCGATTTGAAAGGAGGACATCTCGACGACGTGGATCCGGTTCGGCGCCGGGGGTGCCAAGGCCAAGATGGCGGTCCCGATATTGCCGCCCAGCTGAACGTCGCGGCCAGCCGTGCGCAACAGGTGGCCGATCAGCGCGGTGGTCGTCGATTTACCGTTGGTTCCAGTGATGGCGATGAACGGCGCCGTGCGCGCTGCGCGCGCCCGCTCACGGCAAAAGAGCTCGATGTCTCCGATGACCGCCACGCCGGCGGCCTGCGCCCTTAACACGCACCAATGCGGCTCAGGGTGGGTCAGGGGAATGCCAGGGGCAAGGATCAGGGCCTGAAACTGCGACCAGTCGCTACTCGCCAGATCCTCGATCGGAATGGCGGCCGCGGCCGCGGCGTGCCGGCTGCCGGGCTCATCGTCCCAGGCCAAAACCTGCGCCCCACCGGCCAACAGCGCTTGGGCGGCTGCCAACCCGGAGCGCCCGAGGCCGAAGACGGCGACGCGTTGGCCGGCAAAGGTGGTGGCGGGCGTCATGGTTCAGCCCCCGGGCGAACCGTCCCGGTGCGGCCGCAACCAGGGTCGGGGCCCGGCGCGAGGCAAGGGTTGCTCGGCAGCTGCACGGTGCCCTAACGCAGTTTCAAGGTGGCGAGGCCGACCAGGGCCAGCACCACGGAAATGATCCAAAAGCGCACCACCACCGTCGATTCCTGCCAGCCTTTCTGTTCGAAGTGATGGTGCAGCGGCGCCATGCGGAACACGCGCTTGCCCGTCAGCTTGAAGGACGACACCTGGATGATGACGGACAGCGTTTCCAACACGAACAGGCCGCCAACGATCGCCAGCACGATTTCGTGTTTGGTGGCCACGGCAATGGCGCCGAGCGCCCCGCCGAGCGCCAGCGAACCGGTGTCGCCCATGAAGATCATGGCGGGTGGGGCATTGAACCACAAAAAGCCCAGACCGGCGCCGATCAAGGCGCCGCAAATGACGGCGAGTTCGCCGGCTCCCGGTACGTAGTGAATCTGCAGATAGCGTGCGAAATTGGCGTTGCCGGAGAGGTAGGCGATCAGGCCGAAGGTCGCGGCCGCAATCATGACGGGAACGATGGCGAGGCCGTCGAGCCCATCGGTGAGATTGACGGCGTTGCCGGCCCCGGCAATCACCAGCACACCGAGCAGGACGAAAAAGAAACCGAGCGGGACCACCACATTTTTGAAGAAGGGAACGGTCAGGGATGAGGAAAACCCGGCGCTGCCGATGCGCATTACGGCCAGAGCGGCAAGGGCCGCCACCAGGATCTCGGCCAGCAAGCGCAGGCGCGTCGAAAATCCGGCGGTCTGGCTGCGCGTGACCTTTAGATAGTCATCGTAAAAGCCGATGGCACCGTAGCTCAGCGTCACGAACAAGACGATCCAGACGTATGGGTTGGCCCAGCTGGCCCACAGCAAGGTGGAAACCGTAATACCGGACAGGATCATCAGCCCGCCCATGGTGGGCGTTCCCTTCTTGGCCAGGTGCGACTGCGGCCCGTCTTCACGAATGGGTTGACCCTTACCCTGCTTGACGCGCAGCAGATCGATGATCGCCGGTCCGAATAAAAACACGAACAGCAGGGCGGTCATGATGGCACCGCCGGTGCGAAAGGTAATGTAGCGAAAGACGTTCAGCGGACCGATTTGATCGCTGAACTGCACCAGTGCATACAGCATTCGTTAGCCTCCGGACCGCGCTGGACGCAACCGTGCCATAAGTGCCGCGACCAGCGGCGCCATGTTGGTGCCAAGCGAGCCCTTGATCATGACGACATCGCCCCCACGCACGCTGTCGATCAGTGCATCGACGAGCTCTAAAGAGGTTTCCGCCCAGGCGCCACGCTGGCCGGCGCTTAGGCTCTCGTGCAGCAAGCGCGTGAGCGGACCGCAGGCGAGCACGAGGTCGACACCGGCGGCGTCGATGGCGTCCTTGAGACCGCGGTGCAGATCGGGCGCCGCCTGACCCAGCTCCAACATGTCACCGAGCACGGCCACGCGGCGCGGATAGGTCTCGCGCGGCGTCGTTGCCATGGCGGCCAGCGCGGCCCGTACCGAGGCTGGATTGGCATTGTAGCTTTCGTCGATCAGCAGGATGGAGCCGTCGGCCGTCTCAAACAGGCTACGCGCGCCGCGACCCGTCGGCGCGCTGACGCGGGCCAGCGCGGGCAGGCTGCGCATGATATCGACGCCGAGCGCGCTCAAGCAAGCAAGCACCGCCAGGGAATTCTTGACGTAGTGTTCGCCGGGCGCACCCAACCGATAGGGAAAGCGCTGCGTGCCGAAGCCGGCGATCACCGAGGACCCCTTGGGCCCGAGGTCCACCTGCAGGCCGCGGAAGTCGGCGTCCTGGTGATAACCGAACGTGACTATTCTGGCGCCGAGCGCAAAGGCGCGCTCGCGCAGCAGTTTGAAATGCGAATTGTCGCGCGGCAGGATGGCGGTACCGCCGGGTACCAGACCCGTCAGAATCTCGGCCTTGGCCTCGGCAATTTCGGCGACCGAATTGAAGTGGCCGAGGTGAACCGGCTCGACGCTGGTGATCAGGGCTTCGTGCGGGGTCACCAACTCGGCCAGCGGCTTAATCTCGCCCGCATGGTTCATGCCGATCTCGAACACCCCGTATTCGCTGTCGCGGGGCAAGCGGGCCAGCGTCAGCGGCACACCCCAGTGGTTGTTGTAGGATTTTTCCGCCGCGTGCGTGCGGCCGAGTTCGCTGAGGCACAGGCTCAGCATTTCCTTGGTTCCGGTTTTGCCGACGCTTCCCGTGACGGCAATGATGCGCGCGGCCGAGCGCAGGCGAGCGGCGCGCGCGATGTTCACCAGCGCCGCGAGCGGATCTGCCACGCGCAAGAGTGCCGGCGCGGAGCCCGCGTGCCGATAGTCGCGGGCCACGATTGCCGCCACCGCCCCGGCCCGAAACGCCGCCGGCACGAAGGCGTGTCCATCGCGCTTGTCGCGCAAGGCGACGAAGACGTCGCCCGGGCGCAGGCTGCGCGTATCGATGGAAAAGCCGCGAATGGGCCAGGCGGGTGCGCCGTCGACCGTACCCTCGGCGATCGCCGCCAGCTCGCTCCAGTTCCACAGCGGTTCAGGCATTGAGGGGAGCCTCCGCAAGCGCAGCCCGCACCGCCTCGTGATCGGAGAAGGGCACGACCGTGGAGCCGATGATCTGGCCGGTCTCGTGGCCTTTGCCGGCAATCAGCAGCACGTCGCCGCTGCCGAGCAACCGCACGGCCGTCCTAATCGCCTCGCCGCGGTCGCCGATTTCGCGGGCCCCCGGCGCGGCGGCCAGGATCTCAGCCCGGATCGCGGCCGCATTTTCGCTTCTGGGGTTGTCGTCGGTGACAATCACGCTGCTCGCCAACTCGCAGGCAATGCGGCCCATGATCGGGCGTTTGCCCTTGTCACGGTCGCCTCCGCAGCCGAACACACAAACAATGCGAGCCGCCGCGAAGGGCTTAAGCGCCCTGAGCGCGGCCGCCAACGCATCCGGCTTGTGGGCATAATCGATGACAATGAGCCCGCCGCGCGCCTCGCCGACGATCTCGAGCCGACCCTTCACCCCCTCAAGATGCTCCAGGGCGGCCAGGGCGTCGAGGTGGGCTTCCCCCGTGGCCATCACCAAGGCGGCCGCCAACAGCGCATTGGCGGCCTGATAGTCGCCTAGCAGTGGCAAGTGCAGCGCCACGACCGTATCGCCATGGCGCACGCGGAGCCGTTGGCCGAATCCGACCGGGCGCTGCTCCTCGAGTTGCAGCGTGCTAGCCGCCGCTCTGCCGACGGTGACGACCCGGCGACCGGCGATGCGGGCAGCCGCAATGGCGGGCCCGGCATGCGCGGCATCGGCATTAATAACGGCGGCGCCAGCCTCGGGCAGCAGTTCGGTCAGCAGGCGAAGCTTCGCCTTGAGGTAGGCGTCCATCGATGGATGGTAGTCGAGGTGATCGCGGCCGAGGTTCGTAAAGGCCGCCGCGCGTAGCGCCACGCCGTCGAGCCGGTATTGATCGAGCCCGTGGGAGGAGGCCTCCATCGCCAGATGGGTGACGCCCTCCTGGGCGAGCCGTGCCAAGGTTTGATGCAGCGTGACCGGATCGGGGGTGGTGAGCACCCCGTAGCTGGCGACACCGCCCTTCACCACCCCGAGCGTCCCAAGCGAGGCCGCCGCGTGCCCCAGTCGGTCAAAAATTTGCCGGGCGAAATCGGCCACCGAGGTCTTACCGCTGGTGCCCGTGACGGCGACGATGGTGCGGGGTTGCTGACCCCAAAAGCGCGCCGCCAAGCGGGCGAAGGCTTGGCGCGGCTCTGGCGCCATGAGGAGGCCGACGCGAGCCGGCACCGCCACCTTGGCATCCCTCTTGAGCAGCACCGCCGCCGCCCCCTTGGCAATGGCGTCGGCAACAAACTGCGCGCCGTCGGCCTTGGCACCCGGCAGGGCGGCAAACAGCGATCCCGGTCGCACACTGCGGCTATCTGCCGTGAGCGAAGCAATCTCGAGATCGCCGCACCCTGGCGACATCTCAAGATCCGTTGCGCCGTCGGCCAAGACCTGGAGCCTCATTGCACTCGACCCTAATCCTTGCGCGGGCCGGGTGCGCCCGCGCGCTCCCGAGCAGATCAGCCTCGCTTCTTATTGCGCCGCAGATGGGGCGTCAAACGGGCCGTCGGTGGGCCCGGCACGTCCGATCAGGCGCGGCAGCACCCCCAGCACTGGGGCAATACGATGCACGATTCGCGCCGTCGTCGGCGCGGCGTTCAGGCCGGCGGTAATTCCCGGCGCGATGCCCGCGACGGCCTCGGGCTCAAACAGCAAGACCAGGGTGAGATAGTTGGGCGCATCCATGGGGAAGGCACCGATAAAGGAGGAGATCACGGCCTTGGCCTGGTAGCCGCCGCGCCCGGGCATTTCCGCTGTACCGGTCTTGCCGCCGACGCGGTAGCCCTCCGCATCGGCCTTGCGCCCGGTGCCCACGGGGCTCGTCACGTTAAGGCGCAGGATTTCCTGGATGCGGGCGCTGGTGGCGGGTGCGACGACCCGCGCGGCCGGTGCGCTTGCCTCGGCGCGGGCCAGAAACGTGGGCGTCACCTTGGTGCCGACAATTACCCCGGCCATGGCCGCCGCGAGCTGCAGCGGCGCCACGGCGATACCGTGCCCATAGCTGACGGTAACCGTTTCGATCCGGCCCCAGTGTTTGGGAAGCTGGGGCGGCGCTATGCTGCCTGCCTCCGTGCGCAACGGCTCGATCAGCCCGAATTTTGCCAGGAACTGGCGCTGCCGATCGGCGCCCAAATCCAAGGCGATAAGACCGGCCCCGACGTTGGAGGAGTGCAGGAAAACCTCGCGCACGCTCAGCGGACGCCCGCTCGGATGCAGGTCGGTGATGGTATTGGCACCAATCGTCAAGGGCCGGCGCACGTCATAGAGGCTATTGAGGTCGGCGACGCCGGCCTCCAAGGCCATGGCCACGGTCAGGGTCTTGAACACCGAGCCCAGTTCGAAGCTACCGGACATCAGCTTGTCGGCGTGGCTAAGCTCCAACCAGTCGGAGGGACGGGCGGGGTCGGCGCCGGGCAAGGAGGCGGCAGCCAAGATCTCGCCCGAGGTCAAATCGAGCACGAGCCCGGCCGCGCCGGTGGCCGAATAGCGGTTTACGGCGGCCTGCAATTCCTCGCTCACGGCGTGCTGGACGCCAACGTCGAGGCAAAGCCGCAGCGCCGGCTTTGCGCTGCGGTCGGTCCCCTGCACGGCTTCGACCTTGCCCATGTCGTCGAGCCAGCGCTCGAGCCCGACCAGACCCTTGTTGTCGACGTTGACGCTACCAACGACGTGTCCGGCCAGGGCGCCGAGGGGATAGACGCGTTTCAGCTCCGTGCGGAAGGCGAGCCCCGGCAAACCAAGGTCATGCACGCGCTGGGCCTGGCGCGGCGTGAGACCGCGCGCGATCCAGGCGAACCGGCGCCCGCGGTCGGCCAAGGCACGGCGCACTTCTGCGCGATCGAGCAAGGCAAGCGCACCCGTGAGCTTCTCGAGGACCTCGTCGCTATCGAGCACCAGCTGCGGGTCGGCATAGAGCGAGTGGGTCGCAACGTCGGTGGCGAGCAGCTGCCCGTGCCGATCGACGATATCGGGGCGCGACCAGCTCTGCCCGATCGGCTCGGCAATGTTGAGATGGAAGTCGGCCTCCGCCTTCACCCCCAGTCTCAGCAATTG
Source organism: Hyphomicrobiaceae bacterium (assembly GCA_035714005.1). Lineage (GTDB taxonomy): Bacteria > Pseudomonadota > Alphaproteobacteria > Rhizobiales > Hyphomicrobiaceae > AWTP1-13. The sequence goes on along the minus strand of DASTMQ010000134.1, from coordinate 9,905 downwards.
TGCGGCGATGGCGGCAAAGCAGGCGACGAGCGCGGCGAGCGTCAGCAGGGTGCGCCGGCGGGTCGATGCTGTGGCGACGATCGGCGCCCGCAGCAGCCATTTTGGGGGAGCACTGGCGCGCAGGAGCCGCATCAGACCTCATTCAACCACATTGGCCGCGGGCGGCGGCTCGAGGCGCAGGTACTGGCGCGGAGCGATCGGAGCCAGGCCCAGGCCGCGGGCTAGCGGTTCGAGCGCCTTGGGTCGCGCCAGATGGGCCCGCTCAGCGATCAGCACGGCCACGTTGTTTTCAAGCTTTTCCAAGTCGCGCTCTTGCGTTTGCACGCGAGCCTCGAGTTGGCGTGCGTCGTACTTGATGGCATAGAGGGCAAATACGCCAACCAGCATCGACAACATCAACATCAAATTGATGATCCGCAGCACGGCGAGTTTCCTCAGCGCCCAGGGTGCTTAAAGCTGATCGCGGACCCGTGCCGCCGGTGCCGGCCAGGCGGGCGCGTCGGTGCGCATCGCCGCGCGCAACTTGGCCGAGCGGGCACGAGGGTTGGCCGCAACCTCCTCCGCCCTTGGAGTTACGGGCCGCGGGTTAACGAATCGAAAACTTGCGGGCGGGATTTGGGGCTCTTCCGGCGGCAAATGCCGCGAGCCGTGGGCGGGCGGGGCCGCACGCTCGCGCAAAAACTGTTTGGTCAGCCGATCCTCGAGCGAGTGGAAGCTCACGACCAGGAGACGCCCGCCGCCGCGCAAGGTGTGTTCGGCGGCGGTCAAGGCTCGGGCCAACTCGCCGAGCTCATCGTTGACGTGCATGCGCAACGCCTGAAAGGTACGCGTCGCGGCGTGTCGACCCGCAATTTTTTCACGTCCCAGCACCCGGACGACGAGCTCGGCGAGCTCACTGGTGCGCACAAACGGCCCGTCGGCCCGGCGCGCCAGAATTCTGCGGGCGATGGCGCGGGAGCTGCGCTCGCCGCCGAGTTGAAAGATCACGTCGGCGAGCTCGGATTCGGCCGCCGTATTGACGAAATCGGCGGCGGTCGGGCCCTGCGGGGACATGCGCATGTCGAGCGGCCCGTCGCGCTGGAAGGAAAATCCCCGCGCCGGATCGTCGACTTGCATCGAGGAGATGCCAAGATCGAGAACCACGCCATCGACGTGGGTCAGGCCGCATTTTTCCGCAATGCGGTCGAGACGCCCGAAGCAGCCTTCCTCAAGTAGCAGTCGTCCCGGGTGTTGTTGGGCCAGCGCCGCGCCGGCGACGATCGCCTGTCGGTCGCGATCGATAGCCAGCACGCGACAATCCGGGGCTGCCGTCAGGATGGCGCTGGCATAACCGCCGGCGCCGAAGGTGCCATCAATGTAGGTCTCGCCGCGCTGCGGCGCGAGCGCGGCCAAAACTTCGGGAAGCAGCACGGGAACGTGGCGCGACGTCCCTCTGCGAGCACCCTCCCCCATCGAGGTGCCGCCCGGCGTCATCATTCCCGTGCTCCTCCCGCGCCGCCATCGTCCCCCGTGCCGAGGCGGCTCCCCGCGCCGAAAAGGCGGCGGTGGTCTTGAACTTTGGCGCGGGCCCGCGCGCGTCGCTCCTCGAAGCGCTGGGGTTCCCACATTTGAAATTTCTGACCCAGGCCGACAAAAGTGACATGGGTCGCAACTCCGACGTGCGCGCGAAGCGCCTCAGGAAGGACGATGCGTCCGTCGCCATCGAGGCTGAGGATGTGGACGTCGCCGTAGAGCGCGACAGACAGCTCGTCCCGCTCGTCCGAATAGTCCGGCAGACCAGCGAGAAGCCCATCGATCTTTTGTGCAAGGCTTTGGCCGCCTGCATCGAGCGCTGGAGCATCGAGCGAGGGGTAGCAGTAGATGCCCCCGGCGTAGCCGTCGCGCTCGAGGACGGCCCGGAATGGGGCCGGGATCGAGACGCGGCCTTTGGCGTCGATTTTGTTGGTGAAGGTGGAGACAAAGCGGTCCATCCCTGCGCTCGAGCCTCGCTGCCACGCTCCGCCACCGACAAAACCCCGAGCATTCGCCGGGCGCGTCTGGGATTACATGGGATTTAATGGGAGTCAACGGGCCTTGAGTGCACAACTACGGGAAATTTCGCCACGGGGTGGTCGGAAGGCCACAGGGCTGCAATGGCCAAGCGCACGCCGCGGCCGCCGATCTCAAGCGTACTGGCAGATGGCAAATGCGCGCGAGCGGCGCGAGGGACCCTGCAAGTTCAGCTTCAGGTCTCCTCGGGGGGTGGCTTTCCCGTTGCTGGGGCCTCGTCGCGCTCCCCTTCCTCCGGCTCGCCCGGAATGGCGTAGCTGCCCCGCAGCCAGCGCGACAGGTCGACATCGGCGCAGCGGCGCGAGCAGAACGGTCGATAGTCGTCCTGGCTGGGACGGCCGCAGATCGGGCAGCGTCCCGGCGCCGCCCGAGGAGGGCGCTTGTCCTCGGTCATGGAGGGGCTACGAGAGCTCGGTCTCGCCCATTTTGAGCCAGTTGAAATGGATCGGAAATCCCTCCGCCGCCAGCATTCCCACCACTTCCGTCAGCGGCAGTCCGACGACGTTGGTATAGGAGCCCGCCAGCTTTTGCACGAAGCAACCGGCCAATCCTTGAATGGCATAGCCGCCTGCCTTGCCACGCCATTCGCGCGAGGCGATGTAGGCGTCCATTTCGTCCTTCGACAACCGCTTGAAGCGCACGCGGGTGTCAACAATTTTGAGCCGCACCCGGTCATCCGGCGTGATCATACACAACCCCGTAATGACGCGATGGTTGCGCCCCGACAAGAGCTGCAGCGCTGCCAGCGCCTCCTCGACGAAGCGCGGCTTGACCAGAATGCGACGACCGACGGCGACGATGGTATCGGCGGCCAGCACATGGGCGTCGGCAATGTCCTTGTCGTTGGCGATCTGGTCGCGGGCGCTTTCGGCCTTGGCGCGCGCCAACCGCGAGACCAGCGAGCGCGGCATCTCGCCCTTGCCCGGGGTCTCGTCGATCGAGGCTGGCCGCAAGCCGTCGGGCTCGATCCCCGCCTGCGCCAGCAGGGTCAGCCGCCGCGGCGAACCGCTGGCGAGCACCAGCTTCGGCTTGAGGCGGGCACGCCGGCCGCCCGGTTTGGTGCGAGCAAGCTCGGCCCGCAGCGTTTCGCGCCGTGGACTATCGGTACGGTTGAGCAGCGATTGTGGTGCCTTTGTCAGGCTCATCGGCATGGCTCCAGAGGCAATCGAGCGTGCGACATTGGCCACGGTCGGCGCGGAAAATCAAGCCAGCGCGCTGGGCGCGCAAGGCGCTAGACGCTAGGCCCGCCCTCGAAGCCGAAGCGGCGCTTGATGCGCTGGAACAGGCCATCGCGCACGTCGCGGTAGGCCTGCAGGATCTGCTCGCGGCCGGCGCTGCCGATCAGGAGCGTGGCGTCGAAGGTCGGCCAATACTCGACCTCCACGGCCATGGTGCGGGTGAGCTCGAGCGCCTGATGGTGAGCTTCCGGCGAGAGCGAGACGATCAAGTCGAACGAGGTGTCATGGAGGTCGCGCAACGTGCGCGGGGCGTGCTGGGAGATGTCGATGCCGATTTCGTCCATCGCCGCCACGGCAAAGGCATCCAAGCCACCGGCACGCACGCCCGCCGATTCCACGTAGGCGCGCCGACCGGCGAGGTGCCTGAGAATGGCCGCGGCCATGGGCGAACGCACCGAGTTCATGGTGCAGGCGAATAAGACCGCGCCCGGCAGCTCTTGGCCCCCCGCGCCCGCCACCTCTCATCCTTTCCAGTGCAGCGCGCATATCAACGTGAACAGACGCCGCGCCGTATCGTTGTCGACAGTGATCTTGCCCTTGAGCCGTTCCAGCAGCACCCGACTGCCCTCGTCGTGCAACGCGCGTCGACCCATATCGATGGCCTGGATGCGCGACGGTGGGGCGGTGCGGATTGCCCGGTAGTAGCTTTCGCACACGATGAAATAATCTTTCATGACGCGCCGCAGCGGCGTCAGGGACAACACTACCGTATAGACGGTGCCGCTCGCCTGTTGGCCCACGGCCAGCGCCAGCCGGTCCTCGGCGATTGCAAGGTTGAGCGTATAGGGGCCTTCCTCGCGGCCATCCAGGTGGAAGAAATTGCTCTCCAGGATATCAAAGATTGCGACCTCGCGTTCGTGCTCGATGCCGGAGCTGCCCCGTTTGATGGAGGCGCTGTCGAGCGTGATGGCAATGAGCCGAGCCTTGGGATTGGCATCGCTTGCCGGCGGCTCAAACATTGAGACCTCAAGGTCAATCGGCGGCAGGGTCGAGGCGCAATGCCACCGAGCGCTCGTGCGCCGCAAGACCCTCGGCACGGGCGAGCAGCATCGCCGGTGCCGCAAGCCGCCGCAACGCTGCTGCGTCGAGGCGCAGGGTCGAGGTGCGCTTTATAAAGTCGTAAACGCCGAGGCCGGAGGCAAAGCGCGCGCTGCGCGCCGTCGGCAGCACGTGGTTGGAGCCAGCCAGGTAGTCGCCGATCACCTCCGGCGTGTGGGGGCCGAGAAAGAGGGCGCCGGCGTTGCGGATGCGACGAGCAAGGCGCTCGGGATCTTGCGTCACGATTTGCACGTGCTCGGCGGCAATGCGGTCGGCCAAGGGCGGGGCTTGCTCGAGCGTTGCCAGGATGATCACGGCGCCAAACTCGCGCCAACTTGCCTCGGCGATCTCGCGCCGGGGCAAGCGCGCGAGCTGACGTTCGACCTCGCCCTCGACGAGGGTGGCGAAAGCGGCATCGTCGGTCATGAGTATCGCTTGCGCGGCGCTGTCGTGCTCGGCCTGAGCCAGCAGGTCGGCCGCCAACCAGGCGGGGTTGTTCTGCCGATCGGCGATGATGAGCACTTCCGACGGGCCGGCAATGGCGTCGATACCGACCGTGCCAAAGACCTGGCGCTTGGCGGCGGCCACGTAGGCGTTGCCGGGACCAATGATCTTGGCGACGGGGACAACGCTTTGGGTGCCGAACGCGAAAGCGGCCACGGCTTGGGCGCCGCCGATGCGGTAGATTTCCGAGATGCCGACCATGTCGGCGGCGGCCAGCACGAAGGGGTTGACCTCACCTCGCGGCGCCGGCACCGCCACCGCGATCCGCGGCACGCCCGCCACCTTGGCCGGCACGGCGTTCATCAACAGCGAGCTTGGGTAACTGGCGAGACCGCCGGGGACGTAAAGTCCGACCGATTCAATTGCCAACCAGCGCCAACCGAGCTCGGCACCGAGGCTGTCGGTGAACATCTCGTCCTTGGGCAGCTGGCGCACGTGGTAGGCCTCGATCCGCTCTTTCGCCGTGGCCAAGGCCGCGAGCGTTGCACCATCGCAGGCACGAGCCCCCGCACGGATCTCGGCTTCCGCCATGCGTACGCCCAGGCTGGAAAGATCGAACTGATCGAACTGGCGGGTGTAGTCCACAAGCGCCGCGTCGCCGCGTTGGCGCACGTCGGCGATGATCGTGCGCACGCTGTGTTCGACGTCGCTTGAAACCTCGCGCTTGCTCGACAACAAGCTGGCAAACGCGCCGTCAAAATTTGCATCTGTGGTCGCGAGACGAACGGGCATGGTCTAAGTTTCGATGGCGATCAGGTGGAGGGATCCTTGCCGGGCGCGGCTGAAATGGGGCTGCCGTCGGGATGCTGGGGTTTGAACTCGACCTGCCAGATCGGTCCCAAGTCCTTGAGCTCGGCCTCGACGCATTCCACGTGCAGCCGGATGGCGCCGCCGTCGGCAAAATGCAAGGTGACGTAGCCTTCCGGCGCCACGGTCGGCTCGAAGGTGACCGCGAGCAGGGAGAGCACCAAGCTCTTGTTTTTGAGATCGATCGCCTGCACCTGGGCGCCAAGCACCCGCTCGAAGCGCACCGCCGCGCGGCGGCGGGCGTAGCCCTCGGCCGGCGCGGCGGCCGCCATCCAGTCGAACCGATTGCCGACGGCGGCGAAGCGCCGCTCTTTGGGTAAATAGGCAATGTCGGCGACCTGAATGACCGCATCCTGCAGGTGTGCCGACAGCACCGCCAGGTCGTCGGCGTCGAGCGCGATCAGCTTGAGCTCCGCCATGTGCTGCGCTGGTCCTCTCTGCGGCATCGGACTCGGGTCTCGAGGCAGGACCTGCAAAGCAGCCTGCCGGTCACTCGGCAGTGATAGCGAACGCCGTCGCCGATTGTAAGAGGGCAGCACAACCTGCCCCGGCCTCGGTCGCGCCGCGCGAGCCGAACCGCACGCGAAGCGGCTATGGCCGGCCGTCAGCCGCTCACCAAGCGGGCGATGCTGGCCCCGCAGCCGGAGAGTTTCTGTTCCAGCCGTTCGAAACCGCGATCGAGATGGTAAACTCGATTGATCACGGTTTCCCCCTCCGCCATCAGCCCGGCAATCACCAGCGAGACCGAGGCGCGCAGGTCGGTCGCCATCACCTGGGCCCCGCGCAGCTTGGGGACGCCACGCACGGTGGCGGTATCGCCGTGCAGCTGGATGTCGGCGCCAAGCCGCACCAGCTCCTGCACGTGCATGAACCGATTTTCGAAAATCGTCTCTCGAATCACGCTGCTGCCATTGGCCCGCGTCATCAGCGCCATAAGCTGCGCCTGCAAATCGGTCGGAAAGCCGGGAAAGGGTTGGGTCTCGATCCTGATCGGTTGCAGCTCGCGGCCGTCGCGGGCGACGCGCACGCCAGCCGCCGTGTCGGCGACCGCAACGCCGGTCGACTCGAGAGCCGAGAAGGCGGCTTCCAACAAGCCCTTGCGGGCGCCCTTGAGTTCAACGTCACCGCCGGCCGCTGCCACGGCGAAGGCGTAAGTCCCGGTCTCGATGCGATCGGGGAGCACGGTATGGACCGCGCCTTCCAGCCGCTCCCGTCCCTGGATGCGCAGCGTGCTGGTCCCGATACCCTCGATCTTGACGCCCATTTTCACCAAGCAGTCCGCAACATCGCCGACCTCGGGTTCGCAGGCGGCGTTCTCGATCACGGTTTCCCCCTCGGCAAGCGCGGCGCTCATCATCACCGCGTGGGTCGCGCCAACGGAAACTTTGGGAAAGACTACCCTGGCCCCCGTCAGACGCTTGGGCGCCTTGGCCACGACGTAGCCGCCGTCGATGTCAATGCTTGCACCCAAGGCCTTGAGACCCAGCAAATGCAGATCGACCGGACGCGTGCCAATGGCGCAGCCACCGGGCATCGACACGCGTGCGCGGCCGCAGCGTGCCAATAGGGGACCAAGCACCCAGAAGCTCGCCCGCATGCGGTTGACCATTTCGTAAGGCGCGGTGGTGTCCACGATATCCCGCGCGGTGAGGTGAAACGTTTCGCCCAGATGCGGCGAAGGATCGGCGCGTTTTCCATCGATGGTGAGATCAACGCCGTGATTGCGCAGAATGCGGGCCAGCAGATTGACATCGGCGAGGTTGGGCACGTTTTTCAAGGTCAGACGCTCGCCCGTGAGCAGACTGGCGATCATCAACGGCAAGGCGGCGTTCTTGGCCCCCGAAATCGGGATCGTCCCTGTAAGGCGACTGCCACCGATGATGTTAATGCGATCCATGGAAGCGTTCCGTGTGCATGTGCAAAACTCAACAACGCACCATTCGACCAACCCGACAAGGCGCCGATGCGGCGCGGTCTAGGAGTCCCGCGGCCTGTTGCCCGCTGGACGCACCTCGCCGCCGGAACTGGCGGGTGCACGCCCGCGCGCCTGGGCTTTTCGCTTTAACAGGTTGCCGCGCAGTTGCTGAGCCAGCCGGGCTTGTCGGTGCGCGCGCTCTGAGCCTTTTTTATCGACCGGCTTGTGCATTTACCAAAATTATCCGCTTCTGTCCGGCTAGCGGTCTCAGCGGCAAGCTAGCGCGCGCTGACCTGAGCGGCAAGGCGCTGCCGGACACGCTGCTCGCTGGCGATACCGAAGGCGGCGGTGACGGCCATAAACGCGGCCGATACTCCAAACACCCAGCGGGGCGAGGCATTGTCCATGATCCAACCGAACAGCAGCGGCCCGATGATACCGCCGATGTTGAAGCCCGTGGAAACGATGCCGAACGCTCGCCCGACCATGCCCACGGGCGCCGCCTTGCGCACCAGCATGTCGCGCGAGGGCATGATGAGACCAGACAAAAAGCCGGCAAGCCCAAGTCCTCCGATGATGAGGGGGGCGGCGAGGCTCAGCACGGCAATGCCCGCGACGATGGCCGTCGTCAGACCAAAGCCGACGGCGGCGACGTAGCCGTGCGCGGTGGTACGGTCGGCAAGGATGCCGCCGGCAAGGACGCCGATCGCGGCGCAGCTCAGATGGGCCGTGAGCGCGACGTTGGCGGAGGCGAGCGTCACGTCCTGCGTGGCGAGCAACGCCACCACGGAGAAGCTCTGGATGCCGCCGCTCGATAGGGCGAGCAGCGTGAAAAACCCGGTGAGGCCAATGATCGACGCATTGAAGACGCCCCAGGGCGCCAGATGGCCGGCCGCATTGGCGGCGCGTGCCTTGCTGTGGGATGTGCCCTCCACCCTGCCCCGCATCAGCAAAAGGCCCGCGACCACGGGCCCGACCAGGCTGGCCACGAGCAGGGCGGCCGCAAGTCCCGCATAGGCCGCAACGCCGAGCAGGATTGGCGGCGCCAAAGCTCCGCCAACAAAGCCTGCGAAGGTGTGGACGGAAAAGGCGCGGCCCACGCGATGTTCCACAATCGCATCGGCCAGCAGCGCGTAGTCGGCCGGGTGGTAGACGCAATTGGCGAGCCCGGCAAGAAGGGCAGCCGCGATCAACACCGGGTAGGCAGTCCACAGGCCCAGCATGGCGAAGGCCAAGCCACCAAGGCAGAGGCCGGCCATCAACACCAGCCGTGGGCCGACCCGATCGACCAGAAAGCCCATCGGCGCCTGGGTCAACCCCGTCACGACGTTAAAAGTCGTGAGCGCCAAGCCGATCTCAAAATAGCCCACGTCCAGACCGTCCTTGAGCAACGGGATCAAGACGGGCAGGACCAGAATGTAGAAGTGGCTGACGAGGTGGGCTGCGGACACCACGATGAGCAGGCCGGTCTCACTTTGAGGCGCCTCCCGACCCGCGTAGGATCGCATTGTCTAGGAGACCATCATCCCTGCCTGATTTTTGGAGGTTTTGAGCCTTCGGGGCCGCATCCCTACCATGAGGCGGGCGCGCCAGGGTATGCTAATGCCGGAAGGGTGGAATGCAGGACGCTCAAAAGCGCGAGGCGCGCTCCAGCGATCTTGCGCATCTTGCTGCGCCAGCCCGCCTATGGCATATCCGCGGCCATGCCGAAGCGCCAACCGGATCGACGGGTTGTGGCGCTCTGGTGGCGCTGCCGTAGCTCAGTGGTAGAGCACTCCCTTGGTAAGGGAGAGGTCGTGTGTTCAATCCACACCGGCAGCACCAGGACGGCTCGCCAGCCCACCGCCACAAAGCCGCCGTGCAGCGCCGAGTCGCGCGACCAGCGCCCTTGGTGCGATCGGATGTGCCCAATCTGAGACCTGGCATGGGATCGAAAGGCGTGCCCGGGGCGCATACGGGGTCTGGCGCAAAAAAAGGGCGCCGCTGGCGCGACGCCCCTTCGCTTTAGTGCCGAGCAAGGCCGTTAGGCGCTCGCTTCGACCTGCTTGGCAGCCTTGCCGTTGCCAATCGCAATCACCCGCGGCTTAAGCCGCTCGGGCACATTGCGCACAAGGTCAACATGCAACAGACCGTCCTTGAGGTCGGCGCCTTTCACTTCGACGTGGTCGGCAAGCTGGAAGCGTCGCTCAAAGCTACGCCCAGCGATGCCGCGATGCAGGAACTGTCGTGGCTTGTCGTCGGCCTTCTTTTCGCCACGCACGGTGAGGGATTGCTCCTTGACGTCAATTTTGAGCTCGTCCTCGCCGAAACCGGCCACCGCCATGGTGATCCGGTACTCGTTGTCGCCGAGGCGC
>DASTMQ010000133.1:0-18022 GCA_035714005.1 Hyphomicrobiaceae bacterium | reverse complement strand
GCGCGAGGAGGCTCGGCGTCAGCTCGGCCTGTCAGCTGGAGCCATTTCCCTGATAGCCGCGGAGTAGTTCGTTCAAGACCGGGCGGTAAAGCTCCACCAGGTCGCCCGCGATCTCGGTTCGCATCTTTTCCTGCTGCAAGCGCAACACGAGGACGACGTCGAAGGCAAACCCAATAAAGTGGCCGTGGCGATCGTGCTCGGCCTCGCGCCGGGCCAGATCGGCGGTGGCGCCGATGTAGCCGGGCTCATAGGCGTTGCCCATCGCATCGCGGGGCAGGTTTGCGGGCGCCTCGGGCGCCGCCGTGCGGGCATAGACATAGACCGCGCCGATCTCCCCCAGATCGGGTATGACCTCGCGGCGCAAAACCTCAAACAGGTACGCCCGCTTGGAAATGCCCCGCAGCGTTGCCTTCGCAGGCTGGGTTTTGGCGCCTCCGAAAAGGGCGCGCGCAGATCCCGGCTTGAGCTGCCCAAGAAGCCCGCCTACCAGAGAGGCCATCGATGATCCCCGCTTTTTTCCTAGGTCTGTGTGGTGCCGGCATAAGGTGATTCGGGTTGGACTTACAATGAGTTGGAAAACGCTGTCGGCGGCGCGCGCGCGCGCCTTGGCGCCAGCGCGAACGCTCCTCAGGGGACGCAGCGGTCTCGGCAGCGTCCTCACGGTCTATCTGCGCCCGCGCGTGCTGATCGTGCTGCTGCTTGGCTTTTCTGCCGGTCTGCCCCTGGCCCTTTCCGGCGAAACGCTGCGCGTGTGGCTGGCCGATTGCGGCGTCGATCTTTCCACCATCGGCCTGCTCACGCTGGCCGGCCTGCCCTACACGATCAAATTTTTGTGGGCGCCTGTGGTCGATGCCCTCGACGTCCCCTGGCTGTCGCGGCGCTTCGGGCGCCGGCGCAGCTGGTTGTTGGCGACGCAGCTCCTCATTGTGGCCGCCATCGTCTTCCTCGGTACGCGCAATCCCTTGGGCGCTCCCGCCCTGATCGGCCTTGCCGCACTCCTCGTTGCCTTTGCCTCTGCCACGCAGGACGTGCTGATCGATGCCTATCGCGTCGAGAGCCTGGCGACCGAGGAACAGGCGGCGGGCATGGCGAGCTACGTGGCGGCCTATCGCGTCGGCGGGCTCGTGTCGACCGCGGGCGTCATTGCGCTTTCGGCCTGGCTCGAGGCCGAAGGTCTCGACCGATCTTTCGCCTGGTCGCTGGCCTACACGGTTGCGGCGGGATTGATGCTGGTGGGTGTGGCCGTGACGCTGATTGCGCCCGATGTCGGCGCACGGGCGGCGAAGGTTTCGCCAGCGGCGCAAACGGCCGCGCGGCGCGTCGCGGAAACGGCGCGAAGTGCGTTCGCCGATTTCTTGGGGCGCGCGCACGCGGCGATGATCCTGGCCCTGATCATCCTCTTCAAGTTATGCGATGCCCTGGCCGGCGCCATGACCGGGCCCTTCGTGCTGGTCGGATTGGGCTATGACAAGGCCACCTATGCGGCCGTTGTCAAGGGCGTGGGGTTAGCGGCCCTGCTGATCGGCGGCTTCGCCGGCGGGGCAATCGCGCGCGCCACGCGCCTATCGGTTGCGCTCTGGCTCGGCGCCGTTCTGCAGATGGTCTCCAACCTCGCCTTCGTGTGGCTCAACTACCAGGCGCTGAGCGCCTGGGCGCTGACCGTTGCCATTGTGGTTGAAAATTTTACCGGCGCCATGGGCACGGTGTTCTTCGTCGCCTACCTCTCCGCCCTGTGCGGCAATCCACTGCACACCGCCACCCAATACGCCCTGCTGACGGCGCTCGCCTCCACCGCGCGCACGCTACTATCGGCGGGCACGGGTGCGCTTGCGAGCGCGCTCGGCTGGCCACTCTTTTTCCTGCTGACGAGTGTTGCCGCACTGCCGGCACTGGCCGTGCTGGCCATCCTGCAGCGGCGCGGGCATTTCGCGGCGCTGGCTGCGGCGCGCACGTAAGTCCCCGGGCGTCTCGCTCACTGCTCGCGCAGGCCGTGGGCGACGACCTTGCGCATGACGCTGGGCAAGGCCGCACTCTGGAGGGCGCGGCGCGGCACCCAGCGGCAGCGCTGCGGATCGGCCCAAAAGGTCAGCGCCGTTTCGGTGGGTACCACGGCGCGATAGATCATCAGCTCGAGGCGGAAATGCGTAAACGTATGCGTCACCGTGCCCGGGACCGCCCACCATTGCCCGTGCACCGGCGCCGCGCGCAGGGCCTGATCGAGCGGCGGCAAGGCCTCGCTCCATTCCGTCGAGGGTACCTCGAGCATGCCGCCGAGCAGCCCCGCCTCCGGGCGCCGGCGCAGGAGCACGGTGCCATCCTCGCGCAAGGCAACGAAGGCGAGCCCGACGCGCAGCGGTCGGTCGGACTTGGCAGGCTTCAAGGGCAGTTGTGCGGCCAGGCCCTCGGCGTGCGCCGCGCAGGTTGCCTGCAGGGGACACACCAGGCACGACGGTCGTTTTGGCGTGCACACGCTAGCGCCGAGGTCCATCAAGGCTTGGGCAAAGTCGCCGGCGCGGGCCGGCGGAGTTAGGCTCGACGCCAGGCTGCGCAAGGTGGGCTTGCTGCCCGGCAGCGGCGCGGTCACGGCAAACAGGCGTGCCAGTACGCGTTCGATGTTGCCATCCACCGGCGTTGCCGCCTCCCCGAAGGCGATCGCGGCGATGGCGGCGGCGGTATAAGGTCCGATGCCCGGCAGCTTGACGAGCTCGCCGGAGGTGGCGGGAAAGTGGCCGCCGTGCACTTGCGCGATGAGCTTGGCGCATTTGTGTAGATTGCGCGCGCGGCTATAGTAGCCGAGCCCGGCCCAAGCGGCGAGCACCTCATCGAGGGGCGCGGCGGCCAGTGCCGCCACCGTCGGCCAGCGCGCCAGAAAGCGCTCATAGTAGGGAATGACGGCCTTCACCGTGGTCTGCTGCAACATGATCTCGGAGAGCCAGACGCGGTAGACATCGGGCGATGCGCCCGGCCGGGTGCGCCAGGGCAGCTCGCGCCGCTCGCGGTCCCACCACTCAAGCAGCAGCACGGCCGTCTCCGCCCGCTTGCAGCCGGCGCTTGGTTGCGCTTTTGCAACATTTGGCATGCGGCCCGCGCCCCCCTGCGCCCGAATCAGTCCGACCATGGTAAGGCGTCTGCCTGTTGCCTGGAAATGCGCCGCGAGCCGAATGCCTGCCATGACAAGCTGCCCTTCGCGACGTCCTGCCCACCGCCCCATGCCCGCATCCCTGCCGCGCCACAGCCTTGCCTTTGCGCGGCCCGGCGCGCGCAGCCTCAAGACGGTCGGCAGCTTCCTTCCCGGCCTGACCGCCCAGGCGTTCAAAAAGTTCGGATTTTCCACCGCACACCTGGTCATGGATTGGCCGGCGATTGCGGGCAAGGACCTGGCGGCGGTCTGCGCACCCGAGCGCCTGAAATGGCCGCCGCGGCGGCCCGAGGCCGAGGAGGCGGAGGCGGAGCCGGTGCGGGGCCGGCGCGGGGCGACCTTGGTTGTGCGCGTAGAGGCGGCCCGCGCGCTCGACATCCAGTACAAGCGCCAGCAGATTCTGGAGCGCATCAATGCCTATTTCGGCTATGCCGCGGTGAGCGACCTGCGCCTGGTGCAGGCGCCGCTGCCGGCATCGGCTGGAGGCGCCGAGCGACGCCGGACCGCCCCGACGCGGGCGGTTGTGCCCGACCTTGAGGGGATCCCGGACGGGGCCCTGCGGGAAGCGCTGACCCGGCTGGGATCGCGCCTATATGTCCGCTAGCGCGGGACGGACTTCACGCTGATTTGCCTTATTTGCGGCCGATCCTATGTTATCAGGCAAGCAGCGCCGCGCTTGAGCGGCGGCGAGAGCGACGCCGGTGCGCTCGCCCCTCTTGAGCACCTGTGCCGCAATAGCCACGGACTGTACCGGTCAACCGCACGAACCGGGACACGACGAGACAAGTGACGTGAGGAGCCAAGCCTTGAACGCCTTTGCGCCAGCCATTACGCGCCGCCGGCAGCTGTCCCGGCGCGACATCATCAACCTTTCGCTGGGACTTGCCGTGGGCTCGTCGGCGGGCTTCTGGGGCCTCGCCGCCGCCGCCCAGAAGCGCACCCAGGCCCAGGGACGCAGCGAAATCCCCATCGACGAACTGATGCAGCCCGGCCCGCTGCCCGAGCTCGTTTTGGGCAAGGAGGACGCCCCGATCACCGTCGTCGAGTATGCCTCCATGACCTGCGGCCACTGTGCCAATTTCCACAACAAGGTGTTTCCCACGCTCAAGGAAAAGTACATCGATACCGGCAAGGTGCGCTTTGTCATGCGCGAGTTTCCCCTCGATAAGCTCGCGGTCGCCGCCTCGATGTTGGCGCGCTGCGCCGGCGGCGAAAAGACGCTTCCCTTGATTTCGGCGCTGTTTGCCAAGCAGGAGGAATGGGCGTTCGTGCGTGGCAACCCGGTGCCGGAGCTGTTCAAGCTCGCCAAACAGGCCGGGTTCACCCAGGAAAGCTTCGATAAATGTTTGACAGATCAGAAGCTTATGGATGACATCGTCAAAATCAGATCACGTGCCGCCGATAGCTTCGGCGTTGGCTCGACGCCAACGTTCTTTATCAACGGCAAAAAGATGACTGGGGCACCGACGATCGAGGAATTCGACAAGGCGTTCGCGGCCCTGCAGAAGAGCTAAAGGTCGAGGCGCGATTGCCGGGATGGCGCTCCCTTACGGCCCTTTTCATTGCCATGCAGCTTAGCGGTTGCAGCGGCGATGTGCCCGTGCTCGGCCAGCAAGCCGCCACCGGCGCCATCGCCTCGCCCTCGGAGGTTGGCGGTGCCACCGCCGATGGGCCCGGCTTTGATCCCTTCCAAGCCACGCCCCCGGGTCCGGCGCCGAGCCGGCAGGTGATCAAAGAGCCGTCCATCGCCGAGATCATGCGAGCCGGCGAATTGCCCGAGATGGCACTCGGGCGCAAAGATGCGCCCGTCACGATCGTGCAGTACGCCTCGATGACTTGCCCCTATTGCCGGCGCTTCCAGGCGGAGACCTTTCCCGTGCTGAAGCGGGAGTACATCGACACCGGCAAGGTGCGCTATGTGCTGCGCGCCGAGTTTCCGATCGGCAAGCAGTCGGGGCTTGCCACCATCGCGCTCAGGTGTGCGCCGCCAGAGAAGTATTTCAGCCTCTACGACAAGCTTATGTCGCAGCAGGCATCCTGGGTCAGTCAGGAGGTGCGTCCCGACCCGATCTTTAAAGTAGCCGCTCAGGTGGGGATGACGCGCGCGCAGTTTGACAGCTGCCGCGAGAATCGCGCCATGATCGCCCAACTCAACTGGATCAAGGAGCGCGGCCGAACGCTCGGCATCATCGGGACGCCCAATTTCTTCGTCCAAGGCAAATTGGTGAAGTCGGTGATCGGCATCAACGAAATCCGCGAGATGGTGGATCCGATCCTGGCCGGCCAAGTGGCCCAATCCGGGAACAGCGACGCCACCCGGTAGGCGGCGCCACGCGGGGTGTGGAAGCGTCACGGGCGGGTGGGTGTCGCGGACTGAGCAGCGGCGTGTCGCACAAGCTTTCGAGGGTGCCTCACTTCATGCATATCAATCGGCTGAGGCTATTGGGCTTCAAGTCGTTCGTGGAGCCGACCGAACTTCTCGTCGAAGCAGGCTTGACCGGGGTCGTGGGGCCCAACGGCTGCGGCAAGTCCAATCTGCTCGAGGCGCTGCGCTGGGTGATGGGCGAAAGCTCGCACAAGAGCATGCGCGCAGCGGCGATGGACGACGTGATCTTTTCCGGCACCGCCGATCGGCCGGCGCGCAACACCGCGGAGGTGACGATTTTTGTCGACGGCAGCAGCGGCAAGCTGCCGGCCGAGTTCGCGAGCGGCGAGACCATCGAAGTGACGCGGCGCATCGAACGCGAAGCGGGATCCGCCTATCGCATCAACGGTCGCGAAGCGAGGGCGCGCGACGTGCGCATCCTGTTTGAGGACGCGGCGACCGGCGCCCGCTCACCGGCGCTCGTGCGGCAGGGCCAGATCGGCGAGCTGGTCAACGCCAAGCCGGAGCAGCGCCGGCGCATTCTGGAGGACGCCGCAGGCATCGCCGGCTTGCACACGCGTCGGCACGAGGCGGAGCTGCGCCTCAAGGCCGCGGACGGCAATCTGGCGCGCATCAATGACATTTTGGGCCAGCTCAATTCGCAAATCGAGAGCCTGAAACGCCAGGCGCGGCAGGCCCGACGCTACAAGGATCTGTCCGCCGAGATCCGCAAGGGCGACGCGCTGGTTTTGCATCTCAACTGGCAGGATGCGCAAAACCAGGCCAGCGCCGGGGAGGCCACGCTGGCCGGGGCGCTGGAACAATTGGCGCTGGCAACGGAGCGCGAAGCCAAGGCGCTCCGGACCGAGGCCGATGCGGCCGCCCGCCTGCAACCGCTGCGCGATGCCGAAGCGGCCAAGGGCGCGGTGCTGCACCGCTTCAAGGTCGAGCAGGACAACCTCGAGCGCGAGGCCCAGCGCACCGCCGAGCGCTGCAACGAGCTCGAGGCCCGCGCCGAGCAACTCGGGCGCGATTTGGAGCGCGAGCGGGTGCTGCGCCAGGAAGCCCAGGACACGTTGGCGCGGCTCGAGGCAGAGGGCAAGTCGCTCGCCAGCACGGCGGCGTTGGCCGCCGACTTCGAGCAGAAGGCGCTTGAGAGCTACGAAGCCGGGGACGCCAAGCTCAAAGCCGCCGAAGTGCGGCTGCAGCAGTTGACGACGGCCGTCGCCGAGGCGCGCGCCCGTCGCCAAAGCATCGAAGGCCAGCGCAAGGAGCGCCAAGAGCAGATCGAGAAGCTCACCCGCCAGCTGCTGGCGCTCGAGGCGCAGACCCGCGAGATCGTCGGGCGCGCGCCGGATGCCTCCAAGCTCAAGGTGACGGCAGAGGCGGGCCAGCGATTGATGACCGAAATCGCCGTGATCGAGGCGCAGGCGCTGGCCGCCGAAGAGGCGGCGCAGGCGGCTGCGCTCGAGGCGGAGGCCAAAGCCGCTGCGGCCAACGAGGCCGACCTCGCTGCCGGCAAATTGAAGACCGAGGTCGAGACCCTCAAAAAGCTGTTGAAGCCTTCGGGTGATGGCGGCTTGCCGCCGATTCTCGATCAGATCCGCGTGGCGCCCGGCTACGAGATGGCGCTGGCTGCGGCACTGGGCGATGACCTTGAAGCTCCCGCGGCGGAAGAGGCGGCGCTGCACTGGCGCCTCAATCCGCCGGCTGAACGCGAGCCGGAGCTACCCGCCGGCGCCGAGCCGTTGAGCGCCTACGTGACGGCGCCGCCGCAGCTCGGCCGGCGGCTCGCCCAGATTGGCCTGGTGGCGCCAGCCGACGGCGGCAGGCTTTTGCGCCAGCTCAGGGCCGGGCAGCGGCTGGTTTCGCGTGAGGGGGATCTGTGGCGCTGGGACGGCTACGTGGCGGCAGCGCAGGGCACCACCGCCGCCGCCAGCCGCCTGGCCGAGCGCAGCCGTCTCGGCATCCTGGAACAGGAGGAGGCGAGGCAGCGTCAGAGCGCCGAGGCCGCGCGCGCGGCCGCGGCGGCGGCCGACGCACGCCATCGCCGCGCGCAAGCGGAGGAGCGCCGCCTGCGCCAGCTTTGGCGGGAGACCCAGGGCAAGCTCGCCGAGACCCGCGAGGTGCTGACCAGCTTGGAGCGGCAGGCGCGCGAGACCGAAGCCAAGCTTGCCGCCGTCACGGCCGCCCGCCAGAAGAGCTCTGAAGCCCTGGCCGAGGCGCAGGATCTGTTGGCCAAGACCGAGGCCCTACTGCCGGCGCTGGAGGGTATTGAGGCCCTGGAGACCGAGCTGACCGGGGCGCAGACGGAGACCAGCGCCCTGCGCGGCCGCGTGGCGGAGACCAAGACCGAGCTTGTCACCCTCGAGCGCGAGCATCGCTCCCGAGTCGAGCGGCAGAAGGCCATCACGGCGGAAGGCGAGCGCAACCTTGCCCGCAGTGCCAGCGCCGAGGCACAGATCGGCGCCCTTATCGAGCGCGCCGGTACCACGCAGGCGGAGCTCGCGCGCCTGGCCGACATCCCGCAAATGGTCGCGCAACAGCGGCAAACATTGATGACCGAGCTGGCCGCGGCCGACCGCGACCGGCGCACCGCCGCCGACGCGCTGGCCGCCGCGGACAACGCTCACCGGTCGGCGGCGCAGGAGTTGAGGGCGGCGCAAACGGCCGTGGCCGATGAGCGCGAACGGCGGGCGCGCAGCGAGGCGCATCTGGAAAACGCACGCCAGCGGCGCGCCGAGGAGGCACGCAAAATCCGCGAGCAGTTGGGCTGCTCGCCCGAGGACTGTCTGGCGCTTGCTGGGCTCGCGCCGGCAGCCTCGCTGCCGACGCTGGAGGCCGCCGTCGGCGGGCTCAGCCGCCTGAAGGCGGAACGCGAGCGGCTGGGCGGCGTCAATCTGCAGGCCGATGAGGACCTGGCCGGTCTCAGCCAGCAGTTCGACAGTTTGGACAAGGAAAAGCATGACGTCGAAGCAGCGATCGCCAAGCTGCGTTCGGGAATTGCCCAAATCAACAACGAAGGTCGCACACGGCTGCAGGCCGCCTTCGATGCCGTCAATGGCCACTTTAAGCAGCTGTTCATGACCCTGTTCGGGGGCGGGGAGGCCCGGCTGGAGATGATCGATGCCGAGGATCCGCTCGACGGCGGCCTGGAAATTATCGCCAAGCCGCCGGGCAAGAAGCCGGCAACCTTGTCGTTGCTGTCGGGCGGCGAGCAGTCCCTGACGGCGATGGCCCTGATTTTCGCGGTGTTTTTGACCAACCCGTCGCCGATTTGCGTGCTCGACGAGGTCGACGCGCCGCTCGATGATGCCAACGTCGACCGCTTCTGCAGCTTGTTGGAGAAGATGGCCGCCGATACCGCCACGCGCTTCCTGGTGATCACCCACCATCCGATGACCATGTCGCGGATGAACCGGCTGTTCGGCGTGACCATGGTGGAAAAGGGCGTAAGCCAGCTGGTTTCGGTCGACCTCGAGACGGCCCAGAAGTTCGTAGTGGCCGCCTGAGGCGCCGCCGGCGGAGAGCTGCCCCTTTGCTAGACGTGCTCCTCGACCTCGACGGCACCCTGATCGATCCGAGCGCTGGGCTGATCGGCTCGATCCAGTATGCGCTGGAGCGGCTCGGCCGGCCGGTGCCGCCCGCCGCCGACCTCCTCTGGATGATTGGGCCGCCCTTGCGCATCTCGTTCCCGAAGCTCCTGGGCGCAACGCACGCGACCGAGGCGGCCATCGCCCACTATCGCGAGCACTATTTGGACCGCGGCATGTACGATGCGGTTGTGTATGGGGGCATTCCCGAGGCTCTCGATCGCCTGTGCGCGGCCGGCTGCCGCTTGTTGCTGGCGACGGCCAAACCCCATGACTTTGCCCGTCCGATCCTCGAGCACTTTGCGCTCGCGCCCTACTTTGCCGCCGTTCATGGGCCCGAGCTCGATGGGCTGCGGGATGCCAAAGCCGATTTGCTCGCCCACATTGTGGCCGAGCACAACCTTGAGGTTGCGCGGGCGGTCATGGTGGGCGACCGCGCCCTCGACGTGCGTGCTGCCAACGCGAACGGCATCGCCAGCATCGGTGTGGCCTGGGGCTTCGGCGGCCGCGCCGAGCTCGAGGCCGCGGCGGCGACCGCCATTTGCGCGACGCCCGACGCCCTAGCGCCGCTGGTCGCCTCTCTCGCCCGCCGCGGTCGCTGAGGCCCGCCCCCGCGCGGTCCAATTGTCGCATCGGCGCGCTGGCGCGGCCGCTCGACACGGAGAGCCGCCGCCATATTCTTGACACTCGCGGGAACCGCTGCTTTAAGGTGCGCGCGCTTTGATGGGCCCCCGGGGGGAGTCGGGCCTCCCACCGAGGACGTAATCCTCATGCCAGATCCAGCGGATCGTCGAGGTCCTGGTGAACGCCAGATGAGCCCCGAGGAGGCAGCTGCGTTCCAAGGCAGGGTAACCGAGCTCGGCGACAGGCTCGGCCGCATCAAGGCGCAACGGGATGCCGATGCGCATGCCGATCTTGATGCTGAAATGCGCGGCCGCGGCATGGCCTATGGCATGCGCATGGCCGCGGAGATGGTCGCGGCGGTCATGGTCGGGGGTGGCATTGGCTGGGGTTTGGACTGGTGGCTCGGCACCAAGCCCTGGCTGTTTTTGCTCTTCTTCCTGTTGGGGTTTGCGGCCGGCGTCCTCAATGTGGTGAGAGGCTACGAGCGCCTGCAGAGGGAATTCATGGCGCGCACCGGTGGCCGCATTGGCCAAAGCGTGCCGGACGACGAGGATTGAGGAGCTTAGCGTGGCAGCGCCGAACGCGGGAACGCAGGGCACGGGGATGCCCGACCCGATCCACCAGTTCGAGATACATCGCATCATCCCCATCAAGATTTTTGGGTGGGATGCCTCGTTCACCAATGCGTCTTTGTTCATGCTGCTGGCGGTCCTGCTGATCGCCGGCTTTTTCGTGGTCTCTATGCAGACGCGCTCGCTGGTACCGAACCGATTGCAGTCGCTGGCCGAGATCAGCTACGAGTTCGTGGCCAACATGCTGCGCGAAAGCGTCGGCCACGGCGGCATGAAGTATTTTCCCTTCGTCTTCACCATCTTCATCTTCGTGTTCACGGCCAACACCTTGGGCCTGATCCCCGGATTCTTTACCGTCACCAGCCATATCGTGGTGACCGCGGCGCTGGCGGGCATGGTCTTCGTCACGGTCCTGATCGTCGGCTTTGCCAAGAATGGCATCAAGTTCCTGCAACTGTTCGTGCCGCAGGGTGTGCCGATCCTGATCCTGCCGCTGGTCGTGCTGATCGAGATCATCTCCTTTTTGTCGCGCCCGGTGAGCCATTCGGTGCGGCTGTTCGCCAACATGCTGGCGGGTCACATTACGCTCAAGGTGTTTGGGGGCTTCGTCGTGATGCTGTTGGGCGCCGGCGCCTATGCCGCCTTGGCGCCGCTGCCGCTCATCATGGCCATCGCGCTGACCGCGCTCGAGGTGCTGGTCGCCTTTCTACAAGCCTACGTGTTCACGATGCTAACCTGTATGTACCTCAACGATGCGCTGCATCCGGGGCACTAGATCGAACGCGTTCGATCGCTAGACGGTCAACTTGCAAAGGAGAAGAGAAGTCCATGGATCCCGCAGCCGCTAAACTCATCGGCGCCGGCCTTGCAGCCATCGGCACCGGTGCTGCCGCGATCGGCGTCGGCAATCTTTTTGGCCAGTTTCTGCAGGGGGCTCTGCGCAACCCGTCGGCCGCCGATGGTCAGTTCGGCCGCCTGATCTTTGGCTTCGCCGTTACGGAAGCGTTGGGCATTTTCGCGCTACTGATTGCCTTTCTGCTGCTCTTCACCTAAGGCCCGGCGGCTGCCAGGATAGATGGCGATGGCGACCAACAGCACAGCCAGCACGGCGAGCTCGCACGAGGCGGGACATGCCAAGGTGTTCCCGCCGCTGGATTCGGCCACCTTTGCCCCACAGCTCATCTGGCTGGCTCTGAGCTTCGGCTTGCTCTACCTCCTGCTCAAGCGCTTCTATTTGCCTCGCGTCGGCGAGGTGATCGAGGAGCGGCGCGAGCGCATCGAGCGCGACCTGCGGCAGGCGGAGAAGATCAAGGCCGAAACCGCGCAGGCGCTGAATAACTACGAGCGCGCCTTGGGCGAGGCGCGGGGCAAGGCGCAGGCGATCGTCAAGGACTTGCGGGAAACGCTGTCCACCGAAATGGAAAAAGAGCGCGGCACGGTCGAAGCCGAGATCGCCGCCAAGCTGGCGGACGCGGAAATGCGCATTGCTCAGACCAAGGCCGGCGCCTTGGCTGGGGTTGGCGAGATCGCCGGCGAGCTTGCCGGGGCGATCGTGGCCCGATTGAGCGGCCGCGAAGTGAGCAAGGACGAGGTCGCCAGGGCCCTGGTCAACCGGCAGGCGGCCGAATAGGGAGACGCCGCAATGTTGTTCCTCGCCGAGTTTTGGGTCGCCGTAGCCTTTTTGGCGTTCCTGGGGGTGCTCGCCTACTACAAGGTGCCGGCGCTGATCGGCAAGGCGCTGGATGATCGCGCCGAGGCCATCCGCAAGGAGCTCGACGAGGCGCGGCGCGTGCGTGAGGAAGCGCAAGTTCTGCTTGCGGACTATCAGCGCAAGCATCGTTCGGTCGGTGAGGAAGCCGAGGCCATCGTCGCGCAGGCGCGGCAAGAGGCAGAGGCCTTTGCCCAGGAGACGCGCCGCAATCTCAAGGAAACCCTGGAGCGGCGCACCAAGCTGGCCGAGGAAAAGATCGCCCGCGCCGAAGGCCAGGCGATCGATGAAGTGCGCGCGGCGGCCGTCGATCTGGCCATTGCCGCGGCCGAAAAGATCCTGCGCGAAAAGGCGAGTGGGGCCGCCGGCACGGCGCTGATTGACCAAAGCATCCGCGACCTCAAGTCCCGCCTGAACTGACTGGCGGTAGCGGCGCCCTCACCCCGGGGGCGGCGGCGCCGGTCCGAATCGCGTCAGGTGCCCCGCGAGCTGCCGGCCGCCTCGTCGATCGATTGGCGGGCCAGCGCCAAGGCCTCGCGCACGACGGCCTCCTCACCGATGTGGTTGGCGAGCAGCAGCACCAGGCGCGCGTTGAGGGCGATGCTCTCCGATTCACTCAAGTCGGCGTGGGCATCGAGGATGGCGGCATAAAGGCCGTCGGGATCTTTCAGGTTTGGCTCACGTTTGAGAGGCATCCCCTGCTCCCTTCCCGTTCATGTCAATTTCATCCGGCAGCTTTGCCGCTCGCCCGTTCCGCCGCGCGCGCCAACGCCGCCACATCGAGCGCGCGCCAGCGGCCAGCAACGTGCTGGTCCGGGCGGAACAGATAATAAGCCGGTGCCCGCTCGGCGCCATAGCGACGGCAGGCG
Organism: Hyphomicrobiaceae bacterium; assembly: GCA_035714005.1. Lineage (GTDB taxonomy): Bacteria > Pseudomonadota > Alphaproteobacteria > Rhizobiales > Hyphomicrobiaceae > AWTP1-13. The sequence continues at coordinate 5,152 of DASTMQ010000133.1, read as the reverse complement.
ATCGCGTCGCTGACGGCGAGCATTTTGACGGGCGTGGCGGCCTCGGACAGCCGCCGATTGGCGGCGGCAAGGTCCGCCGCCTGCTCGCGGCCAAAGCAAACGCCGACAAAGCCACGGCCGAGCGCGTCCAGCAGAAAAGCATCGGCCAGTGGCGCATCGAGGGCCGCCGCTCCGGGTCGGCTCGCCGGGCACTCGCCGGCGGCAAAGTCATCCGGCCCGTTGAGGGCTGAGCCGTCGTAGCTGGCGGCGACCGACAACCGCCCCGAATTCACGAGCCGCCGCGCCAGCGGCTCCGTTTCGGCGAGCGATAACACGCCGTCGCGGAAGGCGCGGCTGATCATGCCCTTGGGCGCAATAAAATCGGTCGAACGCGTGGTGTTGAGCAAGTTCTCGTCGGCGGCGGCGATCCGCTCCCCGTCATAGCTGTCGAGCAAGCTCTCCGGTGCCAGGCGGCGCAGGACCAGATCGAGCTTCCAGGCGAGGTTGTCGGCATCTTGGATGCCGCTGTTGCCGCCGCGGGCCCCGAATGGCGACATCTGGTGTGCCGCGTCGCCCGCAAACAGCACCCGTCCATGCCGGAAGCGAGCCAAGCGTCGTGACTGAAAGCGGTAAAGGGAGATCCATTCGAAGCCGAAGGCGATGTCCGCGCCCAGCATCGCCCGCACCCGGCGGGCGACGTTGTCCGGTTTTACCTCCTCGTCGCGATCGGCCGCGGCGCCCAGTTGGAAGTCGAGCCGCCAAACGTCGTCCGCCTGCTTGTGCAGCAGGGCGGAGCGGCCGCGATTGAAGGGAGGGTCAAACCAAAACCAGCGTTCGGCCGGTCGTTCCATGCGCATTTTGATGTCGCAAATCAAGAACTGATCGTCGAACATCCGGCCTTCGAAGCCCAGCCCCAGCCGGCGGCGGATGGTGGACCGCGCACCGTCGGCGGCAATAACCCAGTCGGCAATGAGCCGATAATCGCCCTCCGGCGTGCGGATCTGAATCAGCGTGCCGTCGCTGGTCGGCTGCAGGCCCACCACCTCCTGCTGCCAACGCAGGTCGACAAGACCGGTGCGCGCCGCCGCCTCGATGCAAAAATGCTCGAAATAGTACTGCTGCAGGTTGACGAAGGCTGGCCTGCGGTGCGCGCTCTCCGCCAGCAGGTCGAACTCGTAAATGCGGCGGTTGGCGAAGAACACCTTGCCGGTCTGCCAGGTGACACCCTTGCTGGTGAGGACTTCGCCGAGTCCGAGCCGGTCCATAATTTCAAGCGTTCGCTTGGCCCAGCAGATCGCCCGACTGCCGGCAGCAAGATTGGTCTTCTTGTCGATAACGATCGACGCATGTCCCTTGGCGGCGAGATCGAGGGCTGCGACCAGGCCGACGGGGCCGGCTCCGACGATGACGATTGGATGCGGCTGCGGCTGCCGTCGACCATAATCGGCCGAGCGGCGGTAGGGAAAGTTGATCGAGCGGACGTCGGTCATCGCCCCGGTACCCTATTGCCTGGAGGCCAGACTAGCACAGGCACGGGGCGGCTCAGGCGGGCTGCACCGGCAGCGGGCGGGGCGTTCGGGGAGGGCGCACCAATAGGGCCACCACGGCGCTTAGGAACGAGAGCGCAGCAAAGAACGTCAACGGCAGCACGTAGCTCCCCGAGCTATCGCGCAACAGCCCGGAAACGAGCGGTCCACAGGCCTGGGCGGTCACTTGCAGGGAGAGCGCCACGCCGCGGATGGCACCGAAGCTGGCCCGGCCAAAATAGTCGGCCCAGGCCAGCGGCAGCAGGGTTAAAATGCCGCCGATGCCAACGCCGAAGCAGACGGCAGCGAGATAGGCTTCGCGCGGGGAAGCGATCGCCAGCATCAGGAGCGCCGAGCAGCCGAGGGCGACACCGCTGAGGGCGAGTGCCGTGCGCAGGCCGATAGGGCGGGCAATGAACCCGAAACCCAGGCCCGCCAGGGCCGCCGTGAAGGAAAAGGTGCTCACAACGGTGGCGGCGACGGTCGCCGATAGACCGCTCTCGAGCATGTGCGGCGCCTGATGCAGGCTGATGCCGGCCTGCACGGGATAGACGGCGACGGTGTAGAGCGACAACAGCCAAAAGGCAGGCGTGCGCAGGGCTTCGGCGCGCGAGAATCGTGGCTCGGTTGGGCCCGGCGTCTTGACGCCTGCCTGCTGGCGGGATGGTGGCCCGCCATCGGGCAGCAATCCGAGATCCTCGGGGCGGCGCACCAGCACCAGCCAGGCCGGCAGCAGACCGATGATGAGGACCGAAGCGCCGACGGCGAGCCAGCCCGCGCGCCAGCCCTGCGCCTGCATGGCGAAATGGGCAATCAGCGGCATGAGCACGAGGCCTAGCATTTGCGCCAGGCCGATGATGGCGTTGACAATGGCGCGCCGCGCCAGGAACCAGCTGTTGACGGCGCCGTAGATGCCGATATCGAACGGCCCGGCAAAGTTCATGCGGGCGATGCAGAACAACAGGTAAAAGACGAGGATCGACTGGGTCAGCGACAAGAGCATGGTCGAAAGGCCGGTCAGCAACACCGCCCCGCCCAGCATCAGGCGCGCGCCGCGCCGATCTAGCACCGGGCCGATCAGCGGCGAGGTCAGCGCCGCCAAGATGCCGCCCAGCGACACGGCGCCCGAGAGCGCCGTGCGCGACCAGCCGAACTCGCTTGTCATCGGTTCGACGAAGATCGACAAGGTGGCGACCGCCGGACCCTGGCGGGCAAAGCCGCAACAGCACAGGCAGGCCAAGATGATCCAGCCATAGAAGAATGGCAGTCGCCCCTGCAGCCAGGTGGCAACGATTGGTTGTTGGGCGCTTGCCACGTTTTGCCCTTTTTGCGACCGACTTCAGCGCTGCGACATCTTTACGGTATTGGTTCCCGCCGGCGCTTTAGCCTTGCAGTTGGGACCACATGGCGCGGTCGCGCTCGGCCGTCCAGATCCGCGGGGTGTCGATCCCCTGCGCCTCGTCATAGGCTCGGGCAATGTTGAAAGGCTGACAATGCTCGAAGATCGGCCAAGTTCCGTAGCTCGGGCGCATGGCGGCCGTTGTCGCGTCGAAGCACTCCTTGAGGCTGGCGCCGCGCGCCACCCCGCGTTTGACCGGCTCATAGGTGTCGCGCAGGAAATCGCGGGTCAAGGCCACGGCCTCCGCCACCCGATCGGTGCCGACGAGCGCCTCGCCCCGCCCAGGGACCAGTGCCTCCGCTTTGAGCGCATCGAGGCGCGCGAGCGTGGCCGGCCAGTCGGAGAAATGCGCATCCCCGCAATAGCAGGCCGACTTGTATTCGACGATGTCGCCCGAGAACACCACATTGGCGTCCGGCACGTAGGCCACGATGTCGCCGGCGGTGTGCGCGCGCCCGATTTGGCGCAGCTCCACCCGGCGCTTGCCGAGGTAGAGCGTCATGCGGTTGCAAAACGTCATGCTTGGCCAGGTCAGGCCCGGGATCGATTCGGCGCCGCGAAATAGTCGCGGGAAGCGCGCGTATTCGGAGTCCCAGTCCTCCTTGCCGCGCTCAACGATCATGGCGCGGCAGGCCTCCGATGCCAGCACCTCACTGGCGCCGTAGGCTGTCGCCCCCAGCACGCGCACGGCGTGATAGTGCGAGAGCACCACGTACTTGATCGGCTTGTCGGTGACCTGGCGTACGCGCTCGATAACGAGGCCCGCCATCACCGGCGTCGCCTGCGCGTCGATCACGATGACGCCGTCGTCGCCGATAATGATGCCACTGTTGGGATCGCCCTCGGCGGTAAACGCATAAAGCTCGCGGCCGATCTCCGCAAAGCTGATCTTCTTGTCGCTCATATCGCCGGTTGAGGCAAAACTCGCCATTAGCCCTCTGCTCCTTAGCTGCCGCCGTCACCCATCTATCGCAGGTACTTTGCAATCGCCTGGTCGATCGCCCCAAAAATCGAGTAGCCGGCGGCGTCGTGCATTTCGATGCGGACGCGGTCGCCGAATTTGAGAAACGGCGTCCTGGGGCGACCTTCGAGAATGGTCTCGACGACACGCGCCTCCGCCAGGCAGCTATAGCCCACCCCGCCCAGGTCCACCGGCCTCGCCGGACCAGCCTCGCCCTTGTTGGAAACCGTACCGGAACCGACGATGCTGCCGGCGCCAAGGCAGCGCGTCTTGGCGGCGTGCTGGATGAGTTCCGGGAACGAAAAGGTCATGTCGACGCCGGCATTGGGCCGGCCGATGAGCTTGCCGTTGACCCAGGCCAGCAGCGGCAAATTGAGCTTGCCGCCGCGCCAGGCGGCACCAAGTTCGGCGGCGGTTACGGCAACCGGCGAGAACGCCGTCGACGGCTTGCCATGGAAAAAACCGAAGCCCTTGCCGAGCTCGCTGGCGATCAGATGGCGCAGCGACACGTCGTTGGCCAGCATGATGAGCCGGATGCGATCGGCCGCCTCCTGTGCGGTCGCCCCCATCGGCACGTCGCCGGTGACGACGGCAATCTCGCCCTCGAGGTCGATGCCCCAGGCCTCATCGGCCATCTCAATGCAATCGGTCGGGCCAAGAAAGGTATCCGAGCCGCCCTGGTAGATGAGGGGATCGGTCCAGAAGCTGGCGGGCATTTCGGCACCCCGCGCCTGGCGCACGAGTTCCACGTGGCTGACGTAGGCCGACCCGTCGGCCCACTGGTAGGCGCGCGGCAGCGGCGCCATGCAGCGGCCGCTCTGGAAAGCCTCGGTTACAAAGCGCGGCGGTCGACGACCGTCCACGGCCTCATTGAGCTCGGCATAGACGCGCTCGACCTTGAGGGAAAGGTCGTCCCAGTCGTCGAGCAGCTGCTGCAACGTTTCCAGGCCGGCGATCACCGCTGCCGCCGGCACCATCTTGCGCAGGTCGCGCGAGACGATGATGAGGGCTCCGTCCCGCGTGCCATTGCGATAGGTTGCAACCTTCATGACGCGTCCGTACTGAGCATGGCGGCCATGCCAGCCGACCGCGACCAACGGTGTGGCGGGTGTCGACTCATCTTACCCCGTTGAACTGTTTCTCGAGTGGTGTCCAGCAGGCGGCGTAGTCTTCTTGGAGCGTCTCCAGCTCGGCGGCGAACTTCGTCAGGTGCTGGGGAAAGCGCGTCTCGAACATGAAGGCCAGCGTGTTGCTCAGTTTGACGGGCTTCAGCTCGCCTTTGGTGGC
>DASTMQ010000132.1:0-7253 GCA_035714005.1 Hyphomicrobiaceae bacterium | reverse complement strand
GCCGGCCGCGGCGAGGCGCTGCGCCATGGGCGCATCGATGCCGCGGATGCGCTGCAAATTGTCGCCGCCGATGGCCGGCGCTGGCCGTATCGACCGGGCAGGCCCGATCGGGGCGGCCGTCGCCGGCGCCGGCGCGGGAATTGCCGCGGCGGCCGGCGCGGCGGCCGCCAACGTTGCCGCCGATCGCGCGGGCGAAGCCGTGGCGGGGTTCGCCACGGGCTCAGCGCGTCTTGCCACCGGTGCGCGCGCGAAGGCCGCGCGCTCCGATACCCGGGGCGGCGCCGAGACGCCGGTGGCGCGGGCCGACGGCGCCCCGGCGGGAGCGGCGCCGATGCCGGCGCCGGCCGCGGGCGCAACAGCGGACGTGCTGGCGGCGCGGCGGGGCGGGGCTGCCGGGGCCGCGGGCGGGGGCTGCGCAACGAGCCGGCGCCGCTCGCCCTGATCCGGGCTAGGGCTGGCGCTCGCGATCTCGCCGCGGGCTCGGCGCCGGGCATAGCGCGTCTCGACACCGGCTGCCAGCAGCTGGGCCTGCTCGATCCAATTTTCGCGGTTCAGGCGCTGGCGCCTGATCCCGAGCGCCTGGGCGATGCGGTCGAGGTCAGCGCGCACCCAGCCGGCGATGGCCTGGTAGCGGTGAATGCCGAGCCTGTTGAGGGCGGCCTCGGTGGCAGCATCGATACCGCTAATGCATTTGAGGTCCTGTGGCGCGGCATCGTTGGCCTGAGGCGGGGCGGCCGGCTGCGGGGCGGCGGCGGCTGGCACCGGTTGCGGGCCGGCCTCAAGCTCAGCGCGCACGAAGCGTCTGGCGCCAACTACGCCGGGGTCGACTTCAGGCAGTGGCTCGACATCCCGAGCGACGCCGCGCGGCGCGCGCGCGGCGACGGCAAAAAACGAACGGCGCAGCAAGCAGGCAAGCGCGGCGCCCAAACAGTAGGCCGCGCTCATCAACAGGAGCGTCTGCAGACCCAACGCCAACATCACCTAGACCCCGGGCAACCCCTGTTACCGATCGGGCCGCGGCCCATGCTCGGCATCGTGCGGCCGACAGGAAAGCCAGCCCACACAAAGGCCGAGTACGAAGGCAGCCAGCAGCCACCAAACGAGTTTGTAGGCAAGATAGTCCATGCCGTAATCCCGAGCCGAACCTGCTCCTGCTACTGGCCGCGCACCACGAACTCGATCCGCCGGTTGCGAGCCATGTTCGCAATGTTGTCGTTGGGCGCGATCGGTCGCGTCGCGCCGTAGCCCACCGCCTCCAGGCGCCCCTCCTCGATGCCCGCCTTGATCAGATAAGCCAGCACGGAGCGTGCGCGCTCGGTGGAAAGGCGCTGGTTTCGCTCGCCGCCCCCCTCCGAGCTGGCATGGCCAGCAACTTCGATGTGCATTTCAGGACAGGCTCTGACGGTACTGGCGACGCCATCGAGCAGCGCGCGACTGGCGTTGTCGAGCTCGGCGCTGCCGACGCGAAAATGGACGGGGCCGATGCTGGCCACCTTTTTCAGTTGCTCTTGACAGGCGCTGCTGCGGGCGATCGCCGTGACGTCAACGGGCGGCACGATTGCCGGCGGCGCCGGCACCGCCTTAAGTGTCTCCAACCCGGGCGCAGGCGCAGGCAGCGCCGCGGTGGGCAGGGCTTGGGTGGCAATCGCCGATGTTGCCTGGCGCACGGTCGGCGCTGGCGGCGTTGCGAGCGGGACGGGCACCTCGCTTGGTCCCGCCACAGCCGGCGCCGGGGCCGCGGCTTGACCCGGGGAAGCCTCGACGGTGGCAAGCTTTTCGGTGCCGGTGGGCGCGGTGAGCTCGGGCGGCAAAGGAGGGGGAGGCGGAGGGGGTGGCACCGACAAGTCAACAACCGGCGGCGTCTCGGCCGCCGGCGGCGGCGACAGAAATTCGGCGGGCAGGGGCAGCGGGGCCGGTGCCGGCGGCACGACCAGGGGCGCGGGCGATTTGATATGATCGGTGAACTTGAAGGGATCCGGCAGATCGGCCCGCAGCGCCGCGCGAACGGCCTGCAAATCTGCCCCGTCGGTGGCAACGCCCGACAAGGTCAGCGTTGCGTCCTTCAACTCGGCGCTGCCGTTGTTGAGACTGAGGAGGGCGCGCAAGCCAGCGGCCGCGGCACCCGGCCAAGCTTGCGGCGCGCCGCTGGCGGGCTGCATGCGATTGTCGATCGCCAAGCCCGGGGCGGTGCTCCTGATCAAGGCCAAGAGTTGCGAGGCGGCGGCCTCGTCCGGTGCATGGCCCGACAGCGTCACTTGCCCACCTTCGAGCCGGGCCATCCAGGCATGCGGGCTGACGCTCGGCGGCACCACGAGGTTGTTGGCGAGCTTGATCGCCTTGGGCAAACCGCCGGCCAACGCGGCCTTGACGGTGCGGTACTCGTTCAAGTCTTCGGCCTCGCCGGTCACCGTCATGTTGAGACCATCGAGGCGCACATCGCCGCGCCGCAGCGAGGTTAACTGCCGCAAGGCGAAACTGACGCCGGCGAGCCAGGTATCCTGCGGCGGCACCCCGCGCGCAAGGCGCGTGCGATCAACGATCTCAAAGCCCGGAAAATTCGCCCTCGCCACCCCGATGATGACCTGGCGCGTCGCCAAGCTCGGCGCATAGCCCGTCAGCCGAATCCGCTGGCCGCGGCGGCTCGCCGCCCAAATGTAATTTTCCGCCCGTTCCAGCAGGTCGACCCGGTTGTCGACCAGGCGCACGCCCCAGGTGCCGCGCAGCAGCTCGGAGGCCTTGCCAGGTTCCTCCTCGTCGGCGGCACGTCCCGTGAGCACAACGTCGCGACCCTCGACCGCCGCCACCGCCCAGGTGTAGCCGCTGTTCGTCAAAGCAGAGCCGGCGCGCTCGGCGAGATCCTGCTCGATGCGACCGCGCTCGAACTGGATGGCGAGCCAGCATAGGATGACAAGGGGTATGACGCCCCATAACCATCGCTGGCAGTTGCATTTCATGCCGTATTGGCCCCCCGGGGATACCGGCCTTGCGCCGATCAATTCCCTCGCTTTCGCCAGACCGCGACCTGGGCCGGCGACTAAGGTGGGGGCATCACAAACCCGGACTGATGCAAATGCTAGCCCCTCGGTCTCTTATCGGGCCGCACTATAGACAACCGGCCCCTCCATTCCAAGCCACCCCGGCAGGCCCAAGTGAGCGCCTTTTGCCGTGCGCGCGCCCGGCGCGGGTTTGAGGTGCGGGCGGGCTGGGCTAGAACTTGGGGTGCGTGCCCGCCGAGCAGCAAGAGGAGACGCACCCGTGAGCGAACCGACCGTGCTCGCCAACCGCCGGGGTGGCGTACTGCGCCTCACCCTCAATCGCCCGGCCAGGCTCAATGCCTTTACGCGCGCCATGCTTGCCGAGTTGCGCAGCCGACTGGAGGGGGCTGCTACCGATCCCAGCTGCCGCGTTATTGTGCTGACGGGAGCAGGCCGGGCATTTTCGGCGGGCCAGGATCTCGCGGATCTCGAGCCGGGCACATCGAGCAAAGTGCCCGATGCGGCGCACCTGCTCGAGGTCCACTACAATCCGCTGGTCAAGCTGATCAGCACCATGCCCAAGCCCGTGATCGCCGCCGTCAACGGCATCGCCGCCGGCGCTGCGGCCAACGTAGTGCTGGCATGCGATCTCACCTACGCTGCCCGCAGCGCCAGTTTTCTGCAGGCCTTTGCGCGCATTGGCCTCATCCCGGATGCCGGCGGCACCTGGCAATTGCCCCGTCTGGTCGGCGCGGCGCGCGCCCGCGGCCTTGCCTTGCTGGCCGAGCCGCTGTCGGCCGAGCAGGCCGAAGCTTGGGGCTTGATCTGGAAGGTGGTGGATGACGACCAGCTGGGGGCGGAAGTAGACGCGGTGTCGGATCGGCTCGCCGACGCTGCAACCTATGCGTTGGGCCTCAGCAAGCGCGCGCTCGCCGCCGCGAGCGGCAACGCGCTCGCCACCCAGCTCGATCTCGAGCGCGAGCTGCAAAGGCTGGCGGGTGCAGCGCCCGACGGCGTGGAGGGTGTCAATGCCTTTCTGGAAAAGCGCGCGCCGCGGTTCAGCGGGGAAATGGCATGATGCAGGATGCCGCCGAGATCGCCCGCCGCAGCGCCGAGGCGATGTGGGCCGACGACAAGGCGAGCCAAGGTTTGGGCATGGAAGTCCTCGAAGTGGGGCCCGGTCGTGCCAAACTCGCCATGACGTTGACCGAACGCATGGTCAATGGTCACGGCTTCGGCCACGGCGGCTTCATCTTCACCTTGGCGGACAGCGCCCTGGCGTTTGCCTGCAATTCCTACGGCTTTCGGTCGGTTGCCCAGCAATGCAGCGTGACCTTCTTGTCGCCGGCACGGCTCGGCATGCGATTGGTGGCGGAGGCAATGGAACGCCACCGCGCCGAGCGCAGCGGCATCTACGATGTCACCGTACGAGCGGAGACCGGCACGGTTATCGCCGAGTTCAGGGGGCATTCACGTACGCTGCCCGAGCGACTGTTTGAGGCCTCGCCGTAGCGGGGAACGCGAGCATGCTGGCCGGACCTTTGACGACCGTCGCCGCCGCGCTCTTCACCGGCGCTGCCATCTATATCAACGTTGCCGAACAGCCCGCCAGACAGACGCTGGCTCCCGGTCCGATGCTGGCGCAGTGGCAGGCCAGCTATCGCCGGGCGGCGGTCATGCAGGCAAGCTTGGCGCTGATCGGCGGGGCGCTGGGCTGTTGGACCGCCTACCAACTGGCCGCCGGGCGCTGGTTGTTGGCAGGCCTCCTGCTCCTCGCCAATTGGCCCTTTACGCTCCTGTGCATCAAACCCACCAACGATGCCCTCAACCGTCTGGCGATCGCCGAGGCGGGGCCGGACGCCAGCCGGCTGGTTGCGCGGTGGGGTAGGCTGCATGCCGGCCGTAGCGCCCTGGGTTTGGCGGCGGTGTTGGCTTGCCTGTGGGCCGAGCATTGAGCGCGCAGGGTCTCATGCCGCCAGCATTGCATTTGGCCGAATGCGCCCTCAGCGAGGAGGAAGCCGGTGCTCGACCTGACGCCACGTAAAGGCGATCTCGATCCGATCGAAACGGCATCGCGTGACGAGATCGCGGACCTGCAGCTGGCACGCCTTCGCCAAACACTGCGCCGGGTCTACGACAACGTCCCACACTATCGCAGCGCGTTCGACGCCCGAGGTGTTGCGCCCGACGACCTGAGATCGCTCGCTGATCTTGCGCAATTCCCCTTCACCAGTAAGGCGGACCTGCGCGCCACCTATCCCTTTGGTCTGTTCGCCGTGCCGCGCGAGCGGATCGCGCGCATTCACGCTTCCTCCGGCACCACCGGCAAACCGACCGTGGTCGGCTATACCAGGGGCGACATCGACACCTGGGCCGGCCTGGTGGCCCGCTCGATCCGCGCCGCCGGCGGGCGACCCGGCATGCGCCTGCACAACGCTTACGGCTACGGCCTGTTCACTGGGGGTCTCGGCCTTCACTATGGGGCCGAGCGGCTGGGCCTGACCGTGGTACCGGTCTCGGGCGGCATGACGGAGCGTCAGGTGCAGCTTATTTGTGACTTCGAGCCCGACATCATCACGGTCACGCCCTCCTACATGCTGGCCATTCTCGATGAATTTCGCCGGCAGGGCATCGATCCGCGCGCGAGCTCGCTCAAGGTTGGCATCTTCGGCGCCGAGCCTTGGACCAACAGCATGCGTCAGGAAATCGAACAGGCCTGCGATATGCACGCCATCGACATCTACGGCTTGTCGGAAGTGATGGGCCCGGGGGTTGCCAACGAGTGCGTCGAAAGCAAGGATGGCCTGCACGTCTGGGAAGACCACTTCTATCCCGAAATCATTGACCCGGTAAGCGGCGAGGTTTTGCCCGATGGCAGGCAGGGCGAGCTCGTGTTCACCACCCTCAGCAAAGAGGCCATGCCATTGATCCGCTATCGCACGCGCGATCTCACCCGGTTGCTGCCGGGTAGCGCACGCACGATGCGGCGCATGGAACGGGTTACGGGACGCTCCGATGACATGATGATCGTGCGCGGCGTCAACGTCTTTCCAACCCAGATCGAAGAGCAAATCCTCACCATCGCCGGCCTGGCACCGCACTATCAAATCGTGCTGACCCGTACTCACCGGCTCGATGCCATGGAGGTCATGGTCGAGGCGCTGCCGCACGCCGCAGGCGAGGGCCGCGCGGCGCTCGCCGCGCGGCTGGAAGCACGCATCAAAGGCTTGGTCGGCGTCGCCGCGGTCGTCACAATTCTGGATCCGGGTGGCATCGAGCGCAGTCAGGGCAAGGCGCGGCGCGTGATCGACAACCGAGCCAAGGGCTAGGCCAATGTTCGCGCCTGTTCGGGCTCCACGGGCTGCGGTCGGCGGAGGCGCAATCGTCCTGGCCTTCGCGGCCACGATGGTTCTGAGCGCGCTCCTCTTGTTTTCCGTCCAGCCGATGCTCGCCAAAATGCTGCTGCCCGTTTTGGGGGGTGCGCCGGCGACGTGGGCCGTTTCGCTGTGCTTCTTTCAGGCGCTGCTGCTTGCAGGCTATGCCTACGCGCATCTGTTGAGCATGACGCTTGCCACGCGCTGGGCTCTCCTCGTGCATGCCGGTCTGCTGCTCGCCGCCTTTGCAACCCTACCGGTGCGACTGCCGTCCGAGCTGGAACCGCCGGCAGGTAACCCCTACCTGTGGTTGCTAGGCACGCTCGCCGCCCTCGCGGGTCTGCCGTTCTTCGCGCTGTCGGCCAACGCGCCGTTGCTGCAACTGTGGTTCGGCCGCAGCGGCCACCGGCGCAGCGCCGATCCCTACTTTCTTTACGGCGCGAGCAACGCCGGCAGCCTGGGTGCGCTGCTGGCCTATCCGGTCCTGATCGAACCCCTGCTGCCACTGCCGGCGCAGAGCCGCGCCTGGAGCTGGGGCTTTCTAGCCCTGCTGCTCGCCGTCATCGGCTGCGGGCTAATTTTGCGGGCGCATGAGCGCCAGGCGCCGGCCTCGCCGGCGAGCCGGGGCGATCGGGCCTGCCCCAGCGCACCGACCTGGAGCGCGCGGCTCGTTTGGGTCTTTCTAGCCTTCGTGCCCTCCGGGCTCCTCGTCGCCTATACCACGTACCTTACGACCGACCTCGCATCCGCGCCGCTGCTCTGGGTGCTGCCGCTTGCGCTCTACCTTGCAACCTTCATTGCCGTCTTCCGCCAGCGCATGTGGGCAAGCCTCGGCGGGCTCTTCGTCCTGCAGCCCGTCGCGGTTGCCGGCGCCCTCGCCGCCTACGAGTGGAAGGGCGACTAC
>DASTMQ010000131.1:0-5491 GCA_035714005.1 Hyphomicrobiaceae bacterium | reverse complement strand
GGCCCAAAGAACGGAATGACGGCGCCGGTGGCGATGTTCCAGGTCAATCCTGTAGCGACCGCGAGGGCGACCCGCAACCCAACGCGGCGCTGGCGTGACAGGACCGCGCCCGCGGTCCCGAAGGCGTCAGCTGGCATAGGTCAGGATGGAGATGATGCGGATCCACGCGGCGCCCAGGGCGTCCGTTATGGGATTACCACCGGCGTAGACAACGACATTCACCTGCGAACCGAACCGTACGCTGCCTCGCGGGGGTGTCTCGTCGACGATCACGCGCACAGGGAAACGCTGCGGGTCGCGTACCCAGCCCGTGGCGTTTTTAATAGTCGGCAGGCCCGTGTTGGGATCAACGCTCTTCTGGGAGACGCCCCAGCCGATGTCCTCGACGTGGCCTTTGAAGACCGAGCCGGGCAATGAGTCGAATACCAATTCGGCCCGGTCGGAGGTCGACATGTATTCGAGGCTATTCTCCTTGAACTCCGCCGAAACCCAGACCGTGCTCAAATCGATGAAGGTAAGCGCGGCCTGCCCTGCTCCTATGAACTGGCCGGTTGCAAGCTGGAGATTGGAGACCAGGCCGTCGGCGGGGGCCTTTACCGTTGTATAAAGAAGATTGAGCCGCGCGCGCTCCAACGTCGCAAGCGCCTCCTTGAGCTGCGGGTTGTCAGCGCCCTTGGGTCCAAGCTCCTCCCGCGCCTTGGCAAGGTCGGCCTGGCTGGCCTTCAGCACCGCCCGTGCGCTCTCCAGAGCGGCGCGGGCAGTATCGGCCTTGGCAACGGGATAGACGCCCCGTTTGACAAGTTCGAAAATCCGCTCCGTCTGGGCCTGAACATTGTCGAGTTCGGCGACCTCCTTGACGACCCGAGCTTGCGCGGAGTCCACGGCGGCCGTCGAGGCTCCCAGCGTCTGACCGATCTGCTCGACCTGAGCCTGGGCCTCAGCCACGGCAATCTCGAAGGGGCGCGGGTCTATGCGGAACAGCAGCTGCCCTGCTTCGACACGAGCATTGTCGGCGACCTCGACGCCGATGACACGGCCCGCGACTTCGGGCGCCATGCGGATAACATAGGCTTGTACGACCGCTTGCGATGACGAGGGCGTGTACCGCTCCATGACGATCGACAAGGCAAACAGCAGAATGGTCACGGCGACGACAATGAGCGCCGCCCTGCGCAGCGGGTTCGCAGTGTCGGTTTCCGTTGGAGCGGGCTTCGCAGGAGGAAGCTCCACTACCGCTAACTTGTTGGTGAATTCAGGATCAGGGCTCATCGAAGCAACACGCGTTTGGCGGCGGGCATCGGCGCAATCTTGCTGGAGCCCAGGGCATGGCGAACGCAGAAGTCGTATTTTACGCCGCCCGATCGACAATCCGTGATTCGGCTCGGGCGCGCCGTTCGTCCATCCATTCAATAAGCAGCACATAGCCGACGGCCAGCACCACAGGCCCCACGAACAGACCGAGAAGACCGTCGGCAACCATGCCGCCGATGACACCGATCAGAATGACCGGCATCGGTACTTCCATACCGCGGCCAAGCAGTAATGGCTTCAGGATATTGTCGCTCAGCCCCGCGATGATGGTCCAGACCGTGAAGATGATAGCCGGCTGCGTTTCTTGCGTCACAAGGACATAGACGATGATCGGCAGTGTCACCAGGACCGCGGGCACCTGTACGATACAGAGCAAAAGAAGCAGGACCGTCCAGAAGCCAGCCGCCGGAAGACCGATAGCGAAAAAGCCGACTGCGAGAAGCAGCGACTGGATCACCGCAACACCAACCACACCTAGCGCCACGCCACGGATCGTGGCGGCCGTCAGCGTAACCAGATGGGCCCCCCGCGCCTCGCTGCCGATAAAAAGTCCTAGCAGACGCCGAGCAAAATCGGCAGCGCCCGTGCCATAGGCGATGAGTACGGCGGCAATTCCGAAAGAAAGAACGAACATTAACTGGCCGGCGGCCAAGCCACCAGCAGACGACAGGAGCCGCGCCGCCGGCGCACGCAACGCATCGCTGTATTCGGCAAGCGCCGCGGGCATGTTGGTGGCGGCGAGTGTCCAGGACGCCGCCAGTTTCTTGCCGACCACCGGAAGCCCGGCAAGCCATGGCGGCACCGGCGGGACGGTCAGGGTTTGATCATGCAAACCCACCGCGAGCGAATACAGGGACGAGGCGAGCGATGCTACCACGGTGACCATTGCTGCCAACATCACCGTGACGCCAACCAGTCCGATCAGCAGCGCCGACCAGCGATTACCGAGATGCGCGCCCAAACGGAGATGCAGCGGATACAGCATCACCGCCAGGATCGTAGACCAAAGCAGCAGACCGCTGAATGGTAATATGAAGCGGCTGCAGGCGTAGAGCAGCAGGGCAATCAGTCCGATTTGAAGCGCAACATCCACGGTAGCCGAGCGCGACGCCGGGGGATCAGAATTAGGCGCATTCGGGTCGATCATTTATGCCCCCTTGCCTCTCCTGAACCACGGACGCCAGGGTGAAGGCAGCTCGGCGCCCCAACAAAGGCCAACCGGCTCGGAGATTACGCTCTGTCGCCTTTTCGTACGATGCTACTACCGCCCACCCAAGCGGGAGGCTGTCCCGAGAGCCCCAGAGGGGCCGAGCAGCTCTATCCCGTCGGTGAACCTGACACCTTGAATGAGCTTGGGCAACTGGTTGTGGCCATCGAGCCGGCAGCAGCTTTTCGGCGCCGCATCGAGCCGATCTCCGAAAAATCTCTTGACATTTATAAAAATCACAGTCTCGGATGAGGCAAGTTACACTAAAGGCGGCACCAAGCAACCTACCGGTTGTGTAACAAGGAGGCCCTCCGAAATGTTTGAGAAAGAACTCAGCCGGCAAATCGTCTCTCGCCGCAACATGTTTTCCCTTGTGGGATTAGCGGTGCTTACGGGCGTTATGGTTGCATCCACAGTCGCTACGGCTCAAACGTCCGGCATGGAACGCCGGGACGACCGCCGCGACCAACGTGAGCAACGCCGCGACGAGCGGCGCGGCACAACAGATAAGCCGGCTCAAACCCAACCGGCTCAAACCCAACCGGCGCAGACCCAATCGCCACCGAAGCAGTAGCTGACCTCAACGCCCTACCGACAACAATAGGGGGCAGGCGTGAGAATATGCCGAACATAGGCGCAGACCTGGGTTTATCCCTAAGCCCTCCGTTAGCGCCAGTGTCCCAGTCAAGATAAGGGCAGATCAGTGAGGTAAGCCGGATTGAAGTCGAATCTGGATCGCTGACGTTATTTCCCGGTGTTTTCTTGCGTCTCATACGAATCGAATCAAAGGGAGAAGGTAATGAAGCGAGCAAACGAAATCCTGGCTGCATCCGGACTTGTCCTGGCGCTTTCCGGTTTGGTCGTATCTCTACCCCTGCCGAGCTTGGCGCAGACCAGAACGCTGCCGACGCAGACCGTCACGGTTTCAGGCACTATAGAGACGATCGACGATTCCAGGCGCGTGGTCAACATCAGGAAAGCCGATGGCAAGATCGAAACTATCAACGTGCCCGTGGATGTAAAGCAGTTCGATCAGTTCAAGGTCGGGGATAAAGTATCGGCGACGTACAACAACACCGTCTCGGCGACAATGCACCCGCCGGGCCAGCCGCCGGTCGACAACATGGCCGGGTCCACCTCCATGGGGCAGAATGTGGCATCCGGAGGCACGGCGGCCATGCTGAGAACAATGACCGTGACCGTCTCCGATGTCGACAAGAACGCGGGATCGATCAGCGTCGTTGGTCCGAACGACTGGCGATACAGCCGGCGTGTTATGGATCCGACGTTGCTTGATAAGATAAAGCCTGGTGATAAGATCGATATCACTTGGGACACAAACGTCACACTTGCGCCGCAGTAACAACACCAAAAGCGTTACAACGCTACCAATGAGATGTTGCGCGCGGCACGCGACGGTAAATCGCTGGCCGCGAGCAGTCGTGCAAACGGCCGGTTTGCCTACGTAAACCGGCCTTCAATTTTCCGGACGGTCGTCAGCTCTCGCGGTGGCGCTCTCCGCCGTAAAATGAGGGCAATGCATCTTGGCCCTAGCGAGGGCCATTGTGCAGCTGACGTACCGTATCGCGCTTGCGCAGATTGGCAGATTGTGAAATCGGCGCAGTTGCTCGTGGCGGCAGAAGCCGGCGTGGCTCTCAAGGGAGGCGATGCAGATGAAGGCTCTTTTTCTGACCAGCATATCGCTGTTTGCAATGGCAGCATGCACACCGCAATCGCCCACGTGGTCCTCGCAAGGCGCATTGTCGGTTCCGGCCACGGTGGCCGGCTCGGCCTCCAATACGACAACTGCGTTTGACGGAACTTACCGGGGATTATCTATCCGCGGTGACAGCGGCGCTGGCCCAGGCATTCAGCAGTTTGACATAGAGTCAACGGGATGCCAGCCATTTACCGTGCCGCCAACCATGACGATCGCTAATGGTCTCGCGCAGTTTCAAGCAGTCGGCGCCACATTTGCGGGATATGTGACACCGCAGGGTGCTTTGACGCTGGATAGCGGCCGTGGTGCAAAGGTCAACGGTAATTTCGATCCACAGAGCGGTATATTTAGAGGTCAAGCGAATACTATAAATTGCCGGTATGATGTGGCTTGGCAAAAGGCATGAGGATACCAAGCGCGCCACGGTAGAGTGGCGTGGGAGCTAGGCAGGGCTATATGCACCGTCGCCGCCAGCCCCGTCGGCGCCACGGCGGAAATCAACCGGGCGCGTGGTGACCAGCACCCGCACTCCAGGTGGCAGCGTGCCGAAGGCAGAGATCATCTCGCCTGTAACAGACGCACGATCCCGCCGAGAATCACCAAGTCCACGCCGGGACCAGCACGCACCACGGCGCCGCCAACCTCGATCTTGATCGCCGCAGCGCTGGAAACAGCACGCCTTTCCGCCACAACCGGCACTCTCCGCGATAATTGCCGCCTTCCGCGCTCCAGCAGCGCCGCCGTCGCGGCGTTCCTGTTAGCATCTCAATGCGCCGGAAACTGTGCCCTCCAATTGGCAAGTTACTTGGCAAACCAGCCTCCCTGCCTCGCCTGCACGAGACAGGATCATCCGATCGCCATCACCTTCCGCAAGACGGGGACAGCGCTCCGCTTACAAAAAAGGAAACAATGGCGAATGACACTATATCAGTTCTGCAAAAACTTTATGATATGGCGAACAATCATTTTCGACACGGGCTGACCACTCTGTTCGTATTAAAACCTGCTGAGGTGGACTACGTTCTTGTGTCCTGCGTCGGCGGAATACTTTTATCGGCAATGCACGCAATAACGCTGGCCAGGATGGGCGGAATGGGGGGATGGGACATTGGCTGAACCCTTCGCGATGAAGGCCGTTGAGCCTCAACGCAACACAGGGGGAAGGTTCGTCATGACCGCCGATCCCGCCATCCTCAAGCGCATCCGCGGCTGTCCGTTCGCCCGCGGCGGGCGCGTGCTGGTGCGCTTCCGCG
>DASTMQ010000130.1:0-2282 GCA_035714005.1 Hyphomicrobiaceae bacterium | reverse complement strand
AAGGCATGCACGCAACCCGTCCCCGATCGGCAATGTAACACCCGCTAGATATGGGGAAAGCAGGGTATTCAGCCAACGACTGGAAAACGCCCGCCCAGCCTGTCGAAAGCCGCCTTCGGGCCATGGGCCGCGCCGCCTGCTCGTGGGGGCGCGGCGCTCCCCCGCATACCCGAGGTCCTGGCCCGGGGCAGCAAGTGTGAAAAGAGAAGTGCTGTGGCAACGGGCGCTGCGGCAGGCCGCGCAATCGGCGCGAACCACGGCGGCTCAAGCCACCGGTGCTTGCGTCCGGATCGCGCCGTAACGTTCGGCCACGTAGCGCTCGATGATGGCTTTAAAGTCAGCCGCGATCGTGGGCCCGCGCAAGGTCATCGCCTTTTTGCCGTCGATGAACACGGGGGCAACCGGCGCCTCGCCGGTTCCCGGCAGCGAAATGCCAATGTCGGCGTGCTTGGACTCGCCCGGGCCATTGACGATGCAGCCCATCACCGCGAGGTTGAGGTTTTCGACGCCAGGATAGGTCTCGCGCCAGGCCGGCATGCGCGCGCGCACGTAGCTTTGAACTTCGCTTGCCAGCTCCTGGAACACCGTGGAGGTCGTGCGGCCGCAGCCGGGACACGCCGCCACGATCGGCACGAACGAGCGCAGGCCCATGGTCTGCAAGATTTCTTGCGCCACGCGCACCTCCTGGGTGCGGTCGCCACCGGGCTCGGGCGTCAGGGACACGCGGATGGTATCACCGATGCCCTGCTGCAGCAGCACGCCCATGGCCGCCGTAGACGCGACGATGCCCTTGGAGCCCATGCCGGCCTCGGTAAGCCCCAGGTGCAGCGCGCTCGGCGAGCGATCCGCCAGCATGGTGTAGACCCTAATGAGGTCCTGCACCGCACTCACCTTGGCAGACAAAACGATGCGGTCGGCACCGAGCCCGAGCTCCTGTGCGCGCTCAGCCGACAGCAGGGCCGATTGCACGATCGCCTCGTGCATTACGGCGCGGGCATCCTTGGCCACCGGCGCCTTGGCATTTTCATCCATCAGGCGCGTCAACAGCTCTTGATCGAGGCTCCCCCAATTGACGCCGATCCGCACGGGCTTGGCATGCTTCAGGGCCAGCTCGATGATCGCCGAAAACTGCCGATCGCGCTTGGCCTTGAAGCCAACGTTACCGGGATTGATGCGATACTTGTCGAGGGCCTCGGCGCAGGCCGGGTGATCGGCCAATAACGTGTGGCCGTTGTAGTGGAAGTCGCCGATGAGGGGCACCTCAACACCCAGCTGCCGCACGCGATCGCGGATGTGCGGTACCGCTTTTGCCGCCTCGGGGCGATCGACGGTAATGCGCACGAGCTCGGAACCGGCGCGGGCAAGGTCGGCCGTCTGCCGCGCCGTTTTTTCCACGTCGGCCGTATCGGTATTGGTCATCGACTGCACGACGATCGGGGCATCGCCGCCAATCCTGACGCCGCCGATCTCGACCGGGATCGACCTTCTGCGAGATAGTTCAGCGCTGATCGACATCGGGCAGTCCTGGTTTTGGTGGGCAGTCTAGCACGGTCTCGTCAGCGGCGCTGGCGCAGTACGGATGGAAACACCGCGACCATGAAAAAGATCGCCAGCATCAGCACGATCGATGGCCCGCCCGGCGTATCCAGCGCAACCGACAGGAACAAACCAAGAGCTACCGAGAGCATGCCGAAGATGGCGGCAAATACCGCCATCTGCTCGGGGGTCTCCGACAGCGGTCGCGCGGCGGCGGCGGGCATGATTAGAAAGGCAACCGTCAGCAGGACGCCAACGATTTTGATGGCGATGGCAACGACCAGGGCGAGTAGCAGCACAAACGCGCCCTTGAAGGATTCCGTGCGCGTTCCCTCTGCGGCGGCCAAATCCTCGTGGACGCTGATGGAAAGCAGCGGCCGCCAAAGCCAGATTTCGAGCGCCAAGGCCACGAGCCCGCCAAAGTAGATCCAGCGCAGATCGCCACGACTGATGGCGAAAATATCACCAAACAAAAAGGTCATGAGGTCGAGTTGCGGCCCCTGGATCAACGAGGCGGTGATGACGCCGAGCGCCAGGGCGGCATGGGCGACCAGACCCAAGAGCGTATCGATCGGCACCACACTCTGCCGGCTCAGCAGCAGCAGCAAACCCGAAACGGCCAGCGTCACGACGAGGACGCTCGCGGTCAGATTGAGCGCGAGCGCCAAGCCGAGCGCAATGCCGATCAGGCCCGACTGCGCCACCGCCTCGCCAAAGTAGGCCATGCGGCGCCACACCACAAAGCA
>DASTMQ010000129.1:0-3802 GCA_035714005.1 Hyphomicrobiaceae bacterium | reverse complement strand
GCCGCAGGTTATAGGCCAAGCTTATAGACCAAGCCTGCGTCAAACGCGGTCGGTGCTGGAGACTAACCGCAACGGCGGTCGGCAGGATCTGGGATCACGAAGTCGAGGTAGGCGTGAAGTTCGCGCAAGTTTGGCTTGCGTTGGATCCCTTCGAGATTCAATGCTTGCCGCGCGCAAGAGCGCCACCTCGGTCGCTGCCGCTAGGTCGAGGCAACGTAGGTCAACCAGGCACGGAAGGTTTTCAGGCTTATGCCACAAGAGCGGAACTACGACGCGGTGGTGTTCGATCTGCTTACCGCACTCATCGATTCGTGGACCCTGTGGAACCGTGCGGCCGGGTCGACCGAGGACGGCCTGAGATGGCGGCGTGAGTACCTGGCGCTCACCTATGCGGCTGGTCCATATCGGCCCTATGCTGACATTGTGCGGCAGGCGGCGAGGCAAGCGGATATCAAGCCATTCTGTGTCGAGGCCCTGTTCGCGGCTTGGGACGACTTGCTGCCATGGCCTGAGACGCGCAACGTGCTGACAACACTCGCCGAGAGGGTGCCGTTGGGTGTGGTCACCAACTGTTCTGTGACGCTGGCTGCGGCGGCCGTTGCCCGCACAGGAATACGCTTTGCGGCCATTGTGACGGCCGAGAGTGCCGGTTTTTACAAACCGAGGCCCGAACCTTATCGCGCGGTGCTGAGGTCCTTGGACACGGCACCGGCTCGAACGCTGTTCGTGGCCGGCTCGGCCGCCGATGTGCCAGGGGCCAAGGCCGTCGGCATGCCGGTGTTTTGGCACAATCGCGTGGGCTTACACCCTGTCGATGCCGCGCGGCCAGACTTCCTAGCAGGCAGCCTCGAGCCGCTGCTTAAGCTCCTCTGATGGGTTGAACGGGATCATCTCTGCGCCTCCGCCCGACACAGGCCAAAGCACGATAGGGCCATGAACGAGCCAACGCGAACGTCTCCGCCGCCTGCAAGGCTGATGCTACGCGCATTCAGTGCTCCCAAATTCACTAGTTGCCACGAGGCTGATTGTCCGGATATCGATGATGGCGCCGCGCCCCAAGGCGCGACAGGTGAGCAGGGGTAGCGTCTATGGAGGAAGAATACCTATGTCATTCTACCGAGGCATGACCTGCGAGAACGTGACCATCAGCGGCGACAAGGGAACCCCGATAACCGCCTACGTCGCCAAGCCAGCCGGGTCAGGAACTTTTCCGGGTGTGGTGTTGATCCATCACCTGCCGGGTTGGAGCGAGTTTTATATCGAGACGACGCGGCGGTTCGCGCATCACGGCTATCTTGCGATCTGTGCCAACCTCTATCAGCGCTCGGGCGACGGCAACCCCGACGACGTTGCCGCGAAGGTGCGCGCCGACGGCGGCATTCCCGACTCCCAAATGGTTGGCGATACGGAGGCCGCGGTGAAGTGGATGCGCGCGCAGCCCAACCACAACGGCAAGGTCGGCCTCTTCGGCTCCTGCTCGGGGGGCCGACACGCGTTTTTATACGCCTGCCAAAAAAAGGATATCGATGCATGCGCCGAGCTCTGGGGCGGTCGTGTCGTGATGGGCAAGGAAGAACTCAATGCCAAGACGCCGGTCGCGCCGATCGATATGACGAAGGATCTCTCGTGCCCCCTCATCGGCATTTTCGGCAACGATGACCGTGCCCCCAGCCCCGAGCAGGTGAACCAACACGAGGCCGAACTCAAAAAGCACGGCAAGACCCACGAATTCCACCGCTACGATGGTGCCGGCCACGGCATTTTTTATTGGCACCGCCCACTCTACAGGCCCGAACAGGCGATGGATGGCTGGGGCAAGGTGTTCGCCTTTTTCGGCAAGCACCTGGCAAGGTAGGAGGATCACGATGTGCACGTCGATTATCGAGGTCGTAAACGTAAACGGCATGGCCAAACGCGAGGACAAATGGTTTTCGCTGACCCAGGCGGTGGTTGCCTACGACCATGCACGCCATGCACCCCTGGCCGATGTCATCACGCTCGACTTCGTCAACGCCAACCTTGACCCAGGAGCGCGCGCCGGCATCGAGCTTAGCCTCGAGAGCGCCAAAGAACTCCGCGCTGCGCTCGAGCGGGCGATCAGTGCCGCCGAGTTCGAGGAAGCAGAGGTGCGGGGAAGGGGCGCACCCACTCTCGTTCGGGCGGCTTGAGACGAAAGATGGGCGAGCCGCGAGCTTGGCGACTTCGCCCTGGCGATCCGTCCGGACGGCTGCGCGTGACGCCGGAAAGAGGTCAGGTTGCTCGCCCATCTTGCCGGTAGCGCGCCCCCGCGCAAATCGGCCGATCACTATCTGCCGCGCGGCGGCCGCCGCTCAACGCGTCGGCCGTTAGGACACTGCGTCAAAGAAATTGGCTTTCAGGTTGAACGCCCACCGGGTTGTCCTAGCCCATCCTTCGGGCGCGAGCATGGCGCCGCATGCTTTGGACTTTGCGCAATCGATCTATCACAGATTGGCGTCTTTTCGCTGCCTCACACTCACCGCTCGCGAGGCTGACGGGCCATCGCCGCATCCCAAACTCCCTCTCGGTTGACATCAAAGACGAGGTCGGCATCAGCCGCCGCAGTGGCCCAATCATTGCGTGCGAGCTCAGCTTCGAGCTGACCAGGCGCCCAGCCGGCGTAGCCGAAGGCGACCAGTGTCTTTTGCGGGCCGATCTTGTGAGCGATGTCACCAAGCACCTCCCTGCATGGGCTAACCGCGGCGAATTCCTTCACGGCGGTGGTGTTGTGGCGATGGTAGTCAGCGCTGTGCACGACGAAGCAGACGCCGGGCTGCACAGGGCCGCCGGCGAAGATCTGCAGGCTCCCTTCAGCAGAGGCGTCGCTCTCGCCGAGAAGCCCAAGAAGTTGCGCCAGCGAATGTTCACCAAGCGAGCGATTGATTGTGATGCCGAACGCGCCGTCCTTGGTGTGCCGCACCATGAGAATAACCGTGCGGCTAAAGCGGGGATCGCCAATCGCTGGGGAAGCGATCAATACCTGCCCCACTAGCGACGGATAGTCTGGCTCGAGCTCGAGCCTTGGTGGGACGGCACCGAGGAGTGACGCGGCGACAAGCAGTCCCCCGAAAACCAAGAGCATTCGGCGGAGAAAAGCCAATGGAGCCTCACGATGTCCGCTTCGGATCTGGCACTGTAAGCCCAGATGGACCCGTCGTCATTCATGTGCGCGCGTGCGGATAAGCATGTCTCGTCGGGGAAAAGCGGGCCCGCGATTTCGAAAATCTCGCTACCGCTTGGGCAAGCCATCAGAATCAAGGCTGTAGCCCTTGCTGTGAAACATCAACCGAACTCCGCGACGACTTCGATTTCCGATGATTGCGTCATTGAACGCGGCAAGATCGCCAGCAGGAATCCAGTATTCCCGATGCGCCTTGCTCCCCGCTTCTCGGATCTCATAGCGATCTAACAGCGTCTTGGCGACGCGGAAACGGGTAACGTATCCCTTACCACTGGCAGGCACGTTCCAATCACGCGCGATCTTGATCGCGTAGGTTTCACTTAACACTGGATAAAAAATCGGCTGTTCCGGCAAGCGAGGTGGGAAGGCGCGCATGCCGGACTGCTGGATTAACTCCAATTCTTTCGGGCCAACCGGCCGCCACAACGTGACGGTTGCAACCTCGTTGCCCATTTTCAAAAACCGGACCTCCCCCAAGTAAACGGCTGGTCGGGCAAACCTGCGCCGGCCCCCATCGTTCGGTGGTTTTGCCAATTAGCCAAGCTTTAGCTCAGCGCTCCGCTTTGGCTAGCGCTGCGCCGCCTAAATGACCGCCGGGTTTTC
>DASTMQ010000128.1:0-7389 GCA_035714005.1 Hyphomicrobiaceae bacterium | reverse complement strand
CACCCTGCAGGCGCAGCGGGATCTGACCCGCCTGCGCGGCGAATGGGGCGCCCACGTTGCCCAGATCGCGCGCTCGCAGGGCCAAATCAGCGAAACCGAGTTGCAGATCATCGGCGTGACGCAGAATATGCAGACGGACGCGAGCAAGGAACTGCGCGAGATCGAGGCGCGCATTGCCGAGCTGCTGGAGCGCAAGGTTGCCGCCGAGGATCAGCTGAAGCGCATCTATCTGCGCGCGCCGCAGACCGGGTTTGTGCATGACTTGACCGTGCACACCGTTGGCGGCGTGATCGGACCCGGCGAAAACGTCATGTCGATCGTGCCGACCCACGACACCCTTGCCGTGGAAGCGCGCATCGGAACTGCCGATATCGATCAGGTCGCGGTCGGGCAGCAGGCGGTTTTGCGCTTCCCCGCGCTCAATCAGCGAACGACCCCCGAGATCCGGGGCACCGTCACCCGGGTGGGTGCCGACCTGAGCAAGGATCCGCAGGGCAATGCCGTCTACTTCACCTTGCGCATCAGCGTCGCGGACAACGATCGGGAGGCCTTCAAGCTCGTTCCGGGCATGCCGGTCGAAGCCTTTATCTCGACCCACGAGCGGACGGCACTTTCCTATCTGATGAAGCCGCTGAGCGATCAGGTCACGCGGGCCTTCAGGGAGCGGTAAGGGGACGGCCCGCGGCCAGCCCCCCGCAAGGGGACGCGCGCAGCGCAGCGTTTTTGACGCAGCTTGAGATTTTTTCAACCTCGCTTGGCGATCGTCTCGCCAGGCGAGGACCGGACGCGTATGCTGGCACGGTCGGGTGGTTTGCTTGGCCGTTTCGCCGAATCGGCTACCTTGCGGGCCGCTCGAAACCACGTGCGGTAGGACCGCCGTCCAGGGGGAGTACTGGCAAATGCGCGTGCTGGGACCGGCAATGGCGGGGGTGCTGGCGTGGTTGTCGCTCGCGGCGCTGCCGGCCGAGGCTGGTTCGCGCTTTGGGGCCAGGATCGAGCAATTGCCGGAGGGCTGGGGGTGCTACTGGTATCGTGGCCACCTCTATTGCAATCGCTATTGTTATTGGGAAATCGACGGCTACCGCTATTGCCAGCCGCGGCTGGGCAGCGCCGTATCGCAGGCCCCGCCGCTGCTGCTCTACGATTTTGAACCCAGGCAGTATGACCGAATTCGCCGCGGCCCGGTCGTTCTCGACGATGGTCCGCCGCCACCGCCGCCGCCCGCACGGCCCGTCCGCGGCTGGTCCCAACCGATCAAGTAGGCAAAAAGGGAGGCGGCGCGCATCCTTTGCGCCTCGGAGAGGGGTCCTCCGGTTGCCGTACCAAGTCATGACCTGCCGTGGCGTCCGAGGCATGCCCCGTGCCAGCGGCAGCCTGCGGGGCAATCGCAACGGGGCCGACCTTGGCGCTTGGGCCGAGCGCGTGTGAAAATGCGACCGCGATAAGCCGCGCACCGGCGCATTGACCTTGGTGTGGCGGTCTTTTTCGCAAAAGTGAAGTTAATCGACCCCCCCGTTGGCCCGGTCGGCAGCGGACCGGTTCGGCGGGCGGACGGGCCGTAGGCCGGTGCTCTGGTCTGGAACCGGGAGTGGCCAATTTCAGAGGCCCGCATCAGAGCCTTGGCGCCAGCGCCGCAGGCGCTGCGGCAAAATGGCTGCAACCGGCAAGCGCGAACGCGCAACTGCAAGGCGCTCGCGACAGGCCGTGACCAATGGGGCCGCAAACGCCCGAGCGGCGGGCGCTGGCCCGCGCGGGCTCAGACCTTCGGGGCAGGGTGGCGGGGACGTCGGTACGTTTGCTATCCTGCTGTTTGGGATGCAGACGGCCGCCCGGATTGGAATAGAATGGGCCGCTGTCCGTTAGCATGAAGCACCATTTCCTGAGGCCTCGATGAGCCACGACGACAAGCTCGATCTGCAACAGCCGATCGATGAGTTTCTCCTCGCCCTGGCCGAGGCATCCATGGTCGATTTCACACCCGAGGCGATCATGATCCTGGAAGATATCGTCGCCGAGGACCGCCCCCGCCATCTCGAATTTGCCATTGCCGTTTACCCATCGCGCGCGGCAAAGGTCCACCTGGCGCCCGCGGGCACGCCCGCAGCCCAGGTGAATGCGCGCCTTGCCGACGCCTAAGGCGTCTTTTCGCCGGGGGTCAACCGGCCCAATGGCTGCTCCCGGGCCGCACGACTTCCATTCAGCACGCTGCAACGCCCCGCGCCAGCTCGCCACGACTTGAACCCGCCACTGCCAGTCATTGGCACGTTTACGCCTCGCGGTTGGTGGCGCCGCCGCCTGGAGGAGGCTACCTAGAGCGTGTGATGAGCACCCAATACTCGCTCCTCTAGAGCTGGCCCACCCAAGCTTGCCCCCAAAGCGTACCCCATGAAGCGCCAATTCGACACCGAGACGACGATCATCGTGCTATCCCTGGGCGTCGTTTATCTTGGCTATTTGCGCATCATCGATTGGATGCCGGAACTGGGCTTGATCGGCAACCTTGCCACCGGTGACGTCTCGCTGTTCGCCGGGGTGGAGGTCAAATATCACTCCATCCTGATGCTCTGCGCGCTGGCGATCTGCTGGGCGATCGGCCTCAAGGTCAGGCGCACGAGCCTTGAACGCTCAACGCGCCACGGCCTGCCGCGCCACAGCCTGTAAAAGGCGCACTGCCGCCACGGTCCCTCCGAGCCCGCCCGCGCTCTCCGATTGCAGCCTTTCCCGGGCTCGGCCTGGCAGCGCGTGCTGCCGCCCTCA
The DNA here is from genome assembly GCA_035714005.1 of Hyphomicrobiaceae bacterium. Lineage (GTDB taxonomy): Bacteria > Pseudomonadota > Alphaproteobacteria > Rhizobiales > Hyphomicrobiaceae > AWTP1-13. The sequence continues at coordinate 4,632 of DASTMQ010000128.1, read as the reverse complement.
AGCTGGCTCGCCCGACGACGGCTTGACGAATTGGGGCCGGCTCCGACAGTCTCCATCCGCGGCATCTTGAGCACGGTCGCTGGCTTGCAGGGGAGGAGAAGCATGAGACGCCTCGTGTCATCGCTGATGGGTTGTGCCTTGGCTTTGCTGGCGAGCTCGGCGCTGGCGCAGAACTACGCCTGGAAGCCCGATCGGCCGATCAGCATTATCGTGCCTTGGGCGGCGGGCGGCTCGACCGATCAGATGGCGCGTATCGTCGCTTCGGAACTCGAAGCCGAGCTCGGACAAAAATTCGTCGTCATCAACCAACCCGGCGCCTCGGGCTCGATCGGCACCAAGAATGCCAGCGAAGCACCGAAGGACGGCTACACCTGGGCGGCGGGCGCCGCCACCGATGTTGGCACCTATCGCGTGTTGGGCCTGCTCGATAGCGGCCTCAAGGACTGGCATATGTTTTTTGCGGTCGCCAACTTGACGGCCATTGCCGCCAATCCCAATGCCCCCTTCAAGGATTTCGGCCAACTGCTCGATGCCCTCAAAAAGGGCGGCGGCAACATCCCCGTTGCCACGGCAGGTCTATCCTCGGCGGGTCACAACTTCATGGAGTCGGTCAAGGCGGCGGCCAAAATCGACTACAAGCATGTCACCTACGATGGCGGCAATCCCGCCGTGCTTTCGACGGTGGCGGGTGAGACGCAGGCGGTCTCGCAGCTGCTCGTGGAAATGAGCGAGTTCATCAAGGGCAAGCGCCTCGTACCACTGGCGGTTCTCTCCGAAAAGCCGGTGATGCTGGAGGGCTATGGCGAGATCGCGCCGACCACCAAATGGTTACCAGGCATGCCCGCCCCAATGAACTACTTCGGCATTTGGGTTGCCAAAGGCACGCCCGACGCGGTGGTTCAGACCATGGCGGCGGCATGGGAAAAAAGGATCAAGAATTCCGAGCCGCTCAAAAAGTACGCTGCGGCCCGCAGTGCGCTGTTCACGCCGATCCACGGCGAGGAAGCCGAACAGGAATCCTTCAAGATGGTGCGGTACACGGCCTGGCTCTACTTCGACGGGGGCAAGGCCAAGGTATCGCCCGATACCTTGGGCATCCCGCGGCTTTAGAGCGGGATGCGGCGCGAGCGGCGTCAGGGGCCGCCGCGCCGTCGGCCGGCGGCGCGCGCTGCCCGCCAGGAACAACCCAACAAAAGCGCTGGAGTGGCTCGGCAATGGCCGACGATGCAGCAAACCTCCTGCCGCACGAACAGCCCGCCCCGCCCCGCGTTGATCTTGTCATCGCCATCTTCTGCTTCGTCTTTGGCACGGCGGCCGCTTCGCTCGCCTATCGAATGCCGACCTATAGCAACCAAGGGGGCGAGATCTATACGGCGCCGGGGCTGGTGCCCGGCCTCTACGGAGCCGTGTTGGTCCTGCTCGGCATTTGGCTCGGCGTGCGCGCCATTCGCCAGGGCGCGCTGACGTCGCGCGAGCCGCCCGCGCCCAGCGCTCGGGTCGATCTGCGCCTGGCGCTTGCCGCCGGCCTCTGCTTGGTCTTTGTCGTCGGCCTGCTCGGGCGCCTGCCGTTTTGGCTCGCCGCGGCAATGTTCGTGGCAACCTTCACCATCATCTTCGAATGGCAGCCCGCTCAGGGTTGGCGCGTGCGCCTGCGGCGGGCCCTGGAAGCGGTCCTGCTCGGGTTGGCCACGGGTATCTCGGTCACGCTCGTCTTCGAAAGGCTGTTTTATGTGCGACTGCCCTGAAGCAACGGCCGCGTGATGTTCGATAGCCTGGGCCAGCTCGGTGCCGCCTTCGTCGGCTTCATGAACCCACACACGCTCTTCAACGTGATCTGGGCGACCTTTCTCGGAATTGTCATCGGTGCACTTCCCGGCCTCACGGCCACCATGGGCGTCGCCTTGCTGACGACGCTCACCTTTTCCATGCCGCACAACGAGGCGATCACGGTGCTGATCTGCATCTATGTCGGCGCCATCTACGGCGGCAGCCGGAGTGCCATCCTGCTCAATATTCCGGGCACGCCAGCATCCGCCGCCTCAACCCTCGACGGTTATCCGCTCGCCCGTCAGGGCCTCGCCGGCCGGGCCATGGGCATCTCCACCTCGGGGTCATGGCTTGGCACGCTGTTCGGCATCATCTGTCTCGCGCTGCTGACCCCGGTCCTGAGCGAACTCGCCTTGACCTTCCAAAGCTTCGAGTTTTTTTGGATTTCCGTGTTCGGCGTCGTGGTGGCCGGCACGCTCGCCGGCGGCGATCCCCTCAAGGGCTACATCGCCGGCTTTGTTGGCCTGTTCATCGCCAGCATCGGTCAGGAACCCTATTACAACTACCAGCGCTTCGCCTTCGGCTTCACCGACCTGGCGGGTGGCATCGGCCTGCTGCCGGCGCTGGTGGGCGCCTATGGCGTCGCCGAGGTGCTGCAGGCCATGCGCGGCCCTGCCGTCAAAACCATCTCGAAAACCCTCGATTCCGTCGTGCCGCGCATCGAGGACGTGCTGAAATACTGGCGCACCATTTTCCGATCCGGCGCCATTGGCGTGTGGATCGGCATTCTTCCCGGGCTCGGCGAGGATGCGGCGGCGTGGTCCTCCTACGCGGCGGCGCGCCGCGCCAGCAAGGAAAAGGAAAAGTTCGGCCGCGGCTCGATCGAGGGCTTGATGGCGGCCGAAACCGGCGAAGCCTCCTCGGTCCCCGGCGCCATCATTCCTGTGCTGACGCTGGCGCTGCCCGGCTCGGCGCCGGCGGCGGTGCTGATGGCGGCGATGATGATCCACGGCCTCAATCCGGGGCCGAACCTGATGCTCGAGTCGCCGCAGTTCTTCTATCAGATCATCGCCATGCTGGTGATCGCCGATATGAGCAAACTGATCTTCGGCTTCGTGCTGGTGCGCCCGCTGATCAAGATTTTGCTGGTGCCCCGCGAACGCCTGATGCCGATCGTGTTCGTGCTTTGCGTGGTCGGGGCCTACGCCATCACCTCACGCGTCTTCGACATCTATGTCATGCTGGTGTTCGGGTTGATCGGCTTTGTCATGCGCGAACTGAAATTCAACATGGCGCCGTTGATCCTAGGCCTTGTCCTGGGCGATCTGTTGGAAAAGAATTTGACGCGGGGCCTGGTGCTGTCGAGCGGCAGCTTGCTGCCATTCTTCACCCGACCGGTGTGTGCGGTGCTCTCGGCGCTGACGATTTTCTCGATCATCTGGTCCATCCCCGCGGTCAACGCCGCGGTGCGGAATTTCCTGCGCCAGATGCTGGCCAAGCCACACTAAGCCTGCGCCTGCGCTTGGAGCCCGCGCAGGTAGCCGATCGCCCGCGCCGCACAGGTGGGTCCATCGGGTTGGTAAAGAAAGGGCTCGACGGCGGCCACACCTTGGTAGCCGCCGGCGCGCAGCGCGCCCAGGATCGGAGCAAAGCCGAGTTCACCCTCACCTGGGCCGCGCCGATTGGGATCGTTGAAGTGGATATGAGCGATGATCCCCGTCGGCAGCCAATGCGCAAGGAGCTGCGGCAGGCTTTGGCTTTCGGCGCGGGCTGCGGCGCAGCAGTCGATCATGGTCCGCAAGGCCGGATGCCCGATCTCCCGAACGATCGCGGCGGCATCCTCGACCGTATTGATAAGCTTGGTTTCCGTCGCGGCCAGGGGTTCGATGCAGTAGGTGACGCCGGCGTTGCCCGCCGCCTCGGCGGCAGCGGCAAAGGCCGCCACGGCGCGCTTGCGACCCTCGGCTTCCCTGCCGACCTCGAGCCGGCGCTGGGCCGGTGAGCCGTGTACGAGAAGGCGGGCGCCGAGATCGGCGGCAAGATCGCACAAGCGGCACATCACCTCGATGCTGCGCTGATGCTCGATGCGCGCCTCAGACGTGATCGACAAACCCGGCGGCGCCAGCATCAGGTAGTGCAGGCTGGTAATGGCCATGCCTTCGGCCGCGGCGGCCGCGCGCAGTTCCGAGCGCCGCGCAGAGGGAAGCAGGTGTGGGTCCTCGCCAAGCGTGAAGGGCGCAATTTCGAGCCCGTCATAGCCGACCGCGCGCGCGAAGGCGCACTGGCGCTCAAACGACAGCTCGCGAACGACTTCGTTGCAAAGGCAAATGCGCATCGGCTGACCCCGGACCGGTGCCACCCCACCGGGGCGACGGCTCGCAACAAAAAGGCGCTTGCCGAACTCTCCGCAAATGCGCCCGGGCGCGCGCGACCCATGCTAACCGAACGAGGCCTCCTGTCGAGGCGGCGGCGCGCGCCTCAAGGCTTAAGCATCGTGGTACGGGCAAACCGATCGCAAGCCTGCGGCTTTCCCATGACCGAAAGAACAGCGAGCAAGCACGCCACGCCTTGCGCCAAAATGAAAACTGGCCCCCAGGGTGCTTGGGAGCCAGCCTTTCAAGTGGCAGCTGTGGCGTCCCGCGTTGCGGGGTGAAGTGCGGTGCGCCGGATGCTGCCAGCACGGCAATCATTCGCCATCCGCACGCAAAACGCCAGCGCCCAACTGGTGTGCGCGAAAGCGTGCTGCAACTCATCCGCGTTTGTGCGCAATTGCGAGGCAATGGCAGATATGGAGACCACCAGCGGTCGCGTAAGCAACCTGCCGAGCAAAACCGCGAGCCGGCGCGCCGTGGCATTGGGCGCCAG
>DASTMQ010000127.1:0-2135 GCA_035714005.1 Hyphomicrobiaceae bacterium | reverse complement strand
ACCCGGTGCTCGGCCATCAGCCGCTGGAACGCCTCGCTCGTATGCTGGCTGCCGCGAGCGGACTGTAGCAGCTCTTTCGTCGGCCACGCCGCCAGATCGCCATCGCCGGTGCGTCGGTCACGAGCTCGGTGGTCATTGCCGCGCTCATCGACCAACCGACCACTCTGCGTGAGAAGGTCGAGCACGGCCGCCACCTACAGCCAGCCCTCGGCCGTCCAGATGTAGCTGAAGTCGGCCACCCATTTGCGATTGGGCGCCGTTGCCGAGGAGCGGCGGTCGAGTACGTTTGCCGAAAGCGCTGCCGCCGATCGGTCTCCCAAAATCGATCAGCAAACGCGTCGCGGACGCCTTTTCCGCCCGTGGCCGCCTCGCCACGGTGCCTCCGACAAAAAGAAATTCGTGGGCCCCTGTTCCCTAGGTAACAGCGGGGAGCCCCGAGTTCGCGCACTCTCAGGCCAGGTCGAAGCCCACCCCCCGTCTCAGGTGGCCGGAAAAGGAGTGCCAAGATGACCAGCACGCTGAACTCGGTTTTCCTGCGGATCGCCAAGCTGTTTCAGGCTTCCAACCGTGGGCACCCCCTGCAGCAGCATGGGGATTTGGCCCAGCAGTTCGCCCTCGTTGCACCCATGGGCGGCGGCGCCGTTATCGCCTTGCAGCAGGCCCTCCGCCTGCCGGAAAGCGATCACCAGCTCCGGCGCGGTCGGCCCACCTGGGGATGGGCCGCCTCGCCACAGTTCTGATCTTGTCGCGCTGAGGAGCGACGGTGCGCGCTTTCTCGAGCGCCGTGGCACCTGCATCGCCGCGGGACCCCTACTGCCCATCGCTCGGGGATACCCATGCTGCCGAACGCCTCCAGGGACGTGTCCTCGGCTGGCGGGCGGACTTCGCAGCTTCAAAGCCCCGCACCATCACACCCGCATCTTGTCGCCGTGGTAATTGCAGGGCAAAAATATAAGCCAGGCAGGGACCTGGGGGTTTTTTGCTGGTAAGACGCCGTGTTTTCTCGTGATCGAGGCAATCGGATCGCGACAGAGCCAAACGGGGAAAGCAAGGCGCGTCAGAACGGGCGCCGCCGCGCACACGCTCTCAACCCAGCGGCCAAATGTGGCGGTACGCCAGGAGACGAGCGCGCATGCGATCTCATCGCACCTACACGTTGCTGGTCGCTCTCCTGCTCGTCGGTGCCTATGTCCTGCGCATGATCGACCCGACCCCGGTCGCGCGGCTGCGGTTGCTCGCCTTCGATACCTACCAGCAGCTGCACCCGCGCAGCTACGACCCGGGCGTCCCCGTGCGTATCATCGATATTGACGAGCCATCGCTGGCACGCTTCGGTCAATGGCCTTGGCCACGCTCGCTGATTGCCGACCTCACCAAGCGCCTGCAGGACGCCGGGGCCGCGGCCGTCGCCTTCGACTTTGTGTTCGTCGAACGCGACCGGCTGGCCCTCTCGGACCTTATCAAGCAACTGCCGAAGGACTTAACGCTGGAGGCGCTCTCGAGCAAACTCGCAGACGCCTCACCGGGTGACCGCATGCTGGCCGAGGCGATCACCGCCGCCCCCGTGGTGCTCGGCTTTATTGGCACGGCGCAGGTTTCCGGAGCACCCCCCTTGCTGCAGCCGGGTTTTGCGACCGCGGGTGACGACCCACGTCAATTCCTGCCGACGTTCGCTGGGGCGACCACCAGCATTGCCGAGCTGCAGCAAGGGGCCAAGGGCACCGGCGCACTCAACTGGATCCCCGAATACGACCAAATCATCCGCCACCTCCCGCTTGTGGTTCGTGTCGCCGATCGGCTCTATCCCTCGCTTGCCGCCGAAGCTATCCGCGTCGGCCAGGGGGCGTCGGGCTATCTGATTAAGGCCTCGGGTGCGAGCGGCGAGGCGGCCTTTGGCGCCAAGACAGGCTTGACGCATGTGCGCATCGGCGGTGCGATCGTGCCGACCGGCGCCAACGGCCAGATGTGGCTGCGCTTTTCCCACTCCGACCAACGCCGGTTCATTCCTGCCTGGCGGCTGCTGGAGGGCAGCCTTGCGCCCGAGGAGATCGCGGGCCGCATTATACTCGTCGGCACCAGCGCGCCCGGTCTGTTCGATCTGAGAACCACACCGCTTGATGCCGCCGTGCCGGGCG
>DASTMQ010000126.1:0-9869 GCA_035714005.1 Hyphomicrobiaceae bacterium | reverse complement strand
TCGGCGTTGGCCTCAGCCTGCTCCAGGGCTTGGCGGCTGTTGATTTGGCGCGTGGCGAGATCTTGTTGGCGCTTCAACTCAAGCTGCGCGCGGGTGGCGCCGGCCTTGGCGGAGGCGAGCTGCGCCTTGGCCTGATCGACGGCGGCCAATTGCGCGGTGGCCTGGCGGCCCAAGCGGTCGATGGTCGCTTGCTGCACGCCGATTTGATCGTGAGCGTTTTGCACCGCCAGGCGGTAGTCGCCATCATCGATGCGCGCCACCACGTCACCGGCGGCAACCTCGGCGTTATCCTCGACGGCGACCTCGGCGATGTAGCCGGAGACCTTGGGGGAAAGGGTGGCGTTCTTGGCGCCGACATAGGCGTCATCGGTGGTGACGAGGTAGCGTCCCTGCGTCCACCAATACCCGGCATAGTAGGCGCCGACCCCGAGTAGCAGGAGGCCGGCCAGAGCGCCCAGGATGCGCAAGCCCCGCTTGCGCGCAGGGGGCTTTAGCGGCGGTTGTGCGGGGGCCGGCCGCGGACGGTCGGCGACGGCCTCGTTCCCGCCCGACGGCCGCGCCTCCAGCTCGTCTTTCAGATCTTCTTGGTCCTCAAACATGGATCACCTCAACCCGCCTTGACCGAACGGTTCGGTCAGTGGCGCTTGACATAGACCAGGAGTGGGCTTAAGTCAATGACCGAACGGTTCGGTCAATACCTTGTGATCGAGCCGCGCAAAGCTGGGGCGCGAAATTAATCGGCCGCAGCAGAGCTTTAGCGAAAGATCGGGAAGGCGAGTGACGGCCATGACCATGGATACGGCAAAGGTCCCGGCGGCGGATGGGCGCAGCGATCGGGCCAAGCGCGGCCAGATCATCGAGGGGGCACGGCGCATGTTCCTGGCCCAGGGCTTCGACGCGGCCAGCATGGGAGCGATTGCGCGCGAGGCCGGCGTTTCGAAGGGAACGCTTTATGTCTACTTCAAGAGCAAGGAGGAGTTGTTTGAGGCGATTGTGGAGGATGAGTGCCGGGTCCAGGCCGAGCAGATCTTCACGCTCGATCGTGGCGCCCCGGTCGCCAGCGAGCTGCAGCGCGTTGGCGAAGAATTGACCCGCTTTCTCTGCCGTCCCGACGGCGTGCCGTCGCTGCGCACCATCATCGCCATCGCCGATCGCATGCCCGAGGTCGGGGCCCAGTTTTATGCCTCGGGGCCGGCGCGCGGCATTGCCGCGCTGCAGCGCTATTTGCAGGACAAGATCGCCGCCGGGGTGCTGGCACCGCACGATAGCGAGGTCGCCGCCGCCCAGTTCATCGACGCCTGCGTTTCGACCACCTTCAAGCCGATGCTGTTCAACGCCGCCGGTCCGCCGCCGGAGGCGCGTATCGGCCACGTGGTGGGGATGGCCGTGAAGGCTTTCCTGGCGGCCTACCGCAGTGAGGCCGAGGCCGGCGGCGCGCGCGCCGAGGCCTCTCCCGCAGCCTAAGGCAGAAGGCGCACCTCACTCGATGCCGGCTTGCGCCCGATCGCGCCACTCGCTCGCGGCCTTCTGGGCTTTGTTGCGGTCGGCGTTCGAGAGCTGAGCGAGCACTTTTTCGAGCCCGTCATCCTGGATGCCGGCCGCCTTGGCGAGCAGATACCATTTCGCCCCCTCAACCAGATTCTTCTCGACACCCGCGCCATACACATAGCAGCGCGCCAAACGGTCCTGGGCCGAGGCCAAGCCCTTTTCGGCGGCGGCGCGAAACATCTCCGCACCTCGCTTCTCGTCGACGGGCACGCCGTGGCCGCGAAAGAGGATGACGCCGTATTCGAGCGCGGCTTCGGCATGCCCCGCCGCCGCGGCCTTGCCGATCCAGCGCGCCGCCTCGAAGGCGTTGGGTTCGGTGCCGGTACCCGTCGCATAGAGCGTGCCCAGATCGTATTGCGCCACCGCGACCCCGGCTTCGGCCGCGAACTGCATGTGCATGAAGCCGCGATAAGGGTTCTCGGGCTTGCCTTCGCCGCGCAGGAACAGCAGGGCCAAATTGTAGTTGGCCAGCGGGTGCCGGTGCACGGCGGCGCTCTCGAAGTAGCGCGCCGCGGCGAGGTAATCCTTGTCGACGCCCTGACCCTCGGCCAGCATCATGGCGTAAGCGAACATGGCTTCCGGATCACCGAGCTCGGCGCCGCGCGCGTACCATTTGGCGGCGAGCGCGGAGTTCTTTGCCACCCCGTAGCCCTCGCCATAGATGCGCCCGACGAGGGTGTGGGCTTGCGGATCGCCGGCCTCGGCCGCTTTCACGGCAAGCTGCAAGGCCGTGAGATAGCGGCCCTGGTCGAAGGCCTCATAGGCGGCGTCCTCCACTTGAGGTGCGCCCTTGGCATGGCTGCTGGCGCCGTCGTTGGCGGGGGCAGGGGTGCTCGCCGGTGCGGGAGCAGCGGCCTTTGGCGCGGCTGCGGAGGGCTTTGGCGCCTTCGCCGGCGCCGGCGCTTTTTTCGGGGGGCTGCCCGCGGCATTGCCCTGCGAGGACCACGAGCTGGTTTCGGCAAGCGCCGGTCCGCCCAAGAGGGTTGCCGTCAGCAGTATGACAATGATCCAACGCATGGGCGTCAATCCCTCAACCCGCCTCTGCGCCGCCGGCGATTGCCGCCCCGATCTCGGCCACCAGTGCGCGCGTGGCGCCGGCGGCCGCTCCCGTTGGCACCGTCACCGCAACAAAGTTGGTGCCTGCGCGGGCCAGCCGTTGGGCTTCCGCGGGGCCCTCGACGTCCAAGGCCACGCAGGGCACCTCGAAGATTTCTCCCCACCACGACACCAGATCGTCCCGCCGCTCGCGAGCGCGCTGGCGGTCCTTGAGATGGGATGGGGCCCCGAAGGCAATATAGTCGGCGCCGGCTTCCGCCAGCGACATGGCGTCGTGGCGCGAAATGCCAACGTCGGCGCCGACGATGGCGTCGCGCCCGAGGCTCTGGCGGGCCGCGGCATAGGCGTCGAGGACATGGGGCCTGGGGGTCAGATGCACCCCATCCGCGCGCAGGGCTCCGGCGAGGTCGGTGGCATCGGCAAGCAGCGCCGCCACCCCGGCGCGTTGGGCGGCGGCAACGAGGGACCGGGCGGCCGCAGCCTCGATGGCTGCTCCGGCGGCGGGCACGATCAGGCAACAGGCGACATCGCCAGCCTCGGTGGCCGCTGTCAGCTGTTCGACGGCTGCCGCGGTGGCCTCGACCACGAGATAGATGCGGCAGTCCGGCTGGAGGTGCGTCACGGCTCTCCTCTGGGCGCCCCTCGGAAAAAACGTTCGAATCCGAGCCTATCAAGCCGCATTTAGGCGGAAAAGAGACTGGAGGCGCGATGGGGCAAAAGCGCTGGGCATCCTCTGGCTTGTGGGCCACAAGCGCCCGACAAACGAAAAGCGCACCGAGGCGGTCTATGCCGGGGCCGGGGCCAGGGCGTTTGTGGCACCGGCGCGGCGCCGACCGGTGGCTGCGAAGGCGTTTTGCTCCCCGTAGTTTGCTGCCACATTTGCTCCCCCATTTGCTCCCCAATTTGCTCAACGTCACGCGCAAGGGCTAAACGAGGCGGGTTGCCATGACCCTCAACCCGATTGTAGCGAGGACCCCATGAAACTCGAAGGCGGCTGTTACTGCGGCAAGGTGCGCTACCTCGCCGAAGGCGAGCCGATGCTGCAGGCGCAATGCCACTGCCGCGAATGCCAATACATCACCGGGGGTGCCCCCAATCTCTTCCTCGCCATGCCCGTCGACGGCTTTCGCTACACCAAGGACATGCCGAAGGCGTTCAAGCGCAGCGATCTTGAGCGGCCGGTGACGCGCGAGTTCTGTGCCGAATGCGGCACCCATCTGGCGACGCGGCCGCAGGGGTTTGCCGCCGTCATTGTCAAAGTCGGCACCCTCGATGACCCGAGCCAGTTCGGTGCGCCCAAGCTTGCCATCTACACCGTTGACAAGCAGGCCTTCCACCACATTCCCGACGGGCTGCCGAGCTTCGAGCGACTGCCCAAACGCTAGTCGGCGCCACGCGCCTTGGCGGGTTGGTCTGAGCCGAGGGCGCAGAGGCGCGGCCGCGCGTGGCGTTGCTTGGAAGCATATTGCCGCCGAGCCGCGATCGGGGTGATCCCGTCCCTATCCCACGCCGGCGGTCGCCGTCAGACCGCCGTCGACCAGAATTTCGGCGGCGGTGACATAGCGTGCTTCGTCGGAGGCCAGAAACAGCACGGCGTGTGCAATGTCCCAGGCGTCGCCCATCTTGCCGGTCGGGCATTGGGCGTTGCGCTTGTCGATCAGCCCCTGCACGTCATTGGCGCCGATGGTCTTGGCCAGGCGATGCTCGACCAGCGCGGTGTGCATCAGGCCGGGGATCACGGTATTGCAGCGTATGCCTTTTTTGGCATAGGCGATCGCCGTCGATTTGGAAAAGGCGAGCATGCCGAGCTTGGTCGTCGAATAGGCGAGATGGGCGCGCTCGGGGGACATGCGCAGACCCGCCACCGACGCCAAATTGACGATGGCGCCCGCGCCCTGCTTTTCCATGATCGGCAGCACGTATTTGCAGGCGAGGAACGCGGTCTTGAGGTTATGGTCGATCTGCTGGTCCCAGACTTCCTCGCTCATGGAGACGGCGGTGCCGGGTGCCGAGCCGCCGACGTTGTTGATGAGCACGTCGATGCGCCCAAAGGCGTCCACACAGTCGGCGACCGCCGCCGCGACCTCCTTGGCCTTGGTCATGTCGACCGCACGGGTGCGACAGGTGCCGCCCTCGCGCTCGATAATGGCTTTGGTGACGTCGGCCGCACCTTTGCGCAGGTCGACGCCATAAATCTTGCCGCCCTGGCGCGCCAGCAGCACGGCGGTTGCCTTGCCGTTGCCCCAGATCTTGGCATCGGGGTCATCGCCGACCGAGCCCGCCCCCGAGATAAAGACGACTTTGTCCTTGAGACTGAGCATTCGGGTTTCCCCCTATCCGTGCCGGTGCCGTGGGCAACTTTTGCGCAGGGCAGAAAGGCGGCCTCAGACGATGCCCTCCTGCCGGAGGGCGGCGATTTCTTTGGCCGAGATGCCCAGCCACGAGCCGAGGATGTCCTCGACGTGTTGGCCGAGCTGCGGTGAAGGCTTGAGCCGCGGCGGCGCGCCGTCGAAGCGCACCGGCCACGCGGGCATTTTGACCTCGCCGGTGGCGGGATGATTGACCGTCTGCATGATGCCGCGCTCAAGGAACGAAGGATCGTTCATCAGTTCGAGCGTGTCAAAAACCGCTCCCGCCGGCACGCCGGCGGCGCCAAATTCGCGCATCGCCTCTTGCTTGGTGTGCTGGCGGGTCCAGGCGCTGATGATCGCGTCAATGTCCGCGGCACGCTCGCTGCGCGCCTGTTGGGTGTCGTAGCGGGCGTCCCCGCTCAGATCCTCGCGGCCGATGACTTTGAGCAGGCGCTGCCAATGCTCAGGATTGGCGCGGCTGCAGAAGACATAGACATAGTCATTGGGCCCACCGGGTTGGCAGGGGTAAAGCGCGGAGGGTGTAAGCCCGCCCGGCGTCGACCGGCTGCTGCCATCGCGCCGCACGGCATGGCCGCTCTTCTGGGTTCGTGAGAACGGCACGCGCATATAGTGCAGCATCGCATCCTGCATGGCCACCTGGAGCAGGCGGCCCTGGCCGGTCTTGGCGCGCTGGTAGAGGGCCCCCAGGATGCTGATGGCCATCAGCATGCCGGTCCCGGTGTCTCCGAGCGAGGGGCCGGGTTTGACCGGTGCGCGCTCGCCTTCACCGGTGACGCTGATGGTGCCGCCGGCCGCTTGGGCGATCATGTCGAAGGCCAGGTTCTTCTCGTAGGGGCTGCCGGCGCCAAAGCCCTTAACCTGGCAATAGATGATGCCGGGATTGATCGCCTTGACGCTGTCAAAGCCAAGGCCCAGGCGTTCGATGGTGCCGGGTGCCATGTTCTCGACCGTGACATCGGCGTGTCTCAGGAGCGCGCGCACGAGCTCGAGGCCGCGCGCTGACTTGAGATTCAAGGTCACCGATTTTTTGTTGGCATTGAATTGATGGAAGTACCAGGGGTCATCGTCGGGCTGGCCGGGCCGGAGACGGCGGCCGGGATCGCCGCTGCGCAGGTTTTCGATTTTCACCACCTCGGCGCCGAGCCAGGCCAGCGCCTCGGTGCAGGAGGGCCCGGCCTCGAACTGCGTGAAGTCCACGACGCGAATGCCCTTGAGACAATCGAGTTCGACGCCAACGCTCATGGCCGGTCTCTCCCGTTGCGATCGATGCTTCATGGCTATTATTGCGCTGCCGCCCTTGGGCTTCCAAGCGCCATGCGCGGTGGCAACGGGCGGCCCATTGTTTTTCGCCTGCTTTTTTTTGCCGACGCAAGCGCCGTCAAGGTTGTGGGAGGCGCCCTCGGGGGAAGCGACGGTAGGGATGGGGCGCCGGGGCACCCCCTTTCCCCCGATCCGCCGGCCCTCCCCCGATGTCGCTGCCGCGATGTGCTGGTGGGTGCCTCTGGGGTGCGGGCCAGGCCCTGAGCGGGGAGAGGCCAGAGCAGGCCACGCCAAACCAACCTGAGCGCCGCCGAGACCTTGACAAGTTCGATGTTTGTTCTCTTTATGTTCCCATGACGCAAGAAGACACGCCTTTGGGCACTCCAGATTAGGGGCACTCCAGATTAGGGGTACTCCTGATTAGGGGCACTCCTGGCCCGAGCGGTCGAGGGTTCGCAAACAAAGGATGCGTTTTTGCATGCAAGGCGCGGCCACCATCCTGCATGCGGACCTCGACGCCTTTTACGCGTCGGTCGAACAGCTGTTCGATCCCTCCTTGCGCGGCAAACCGATCGCCGTCGGCGGCGGAGTGGTGCTGGCTGCCTCTTACGAGGCGAGGGCATTTGGCGTTCGCGGCGGCATGTCGGGGTGGCGGGCACGCCAGCTCTGTCCGCAGTTGCGCTTTGTTGAAGGGCACTTCGATGCCTATCAGCGATTGGGTGACGCGGCGCTGAGCGTCATCGGCGACTACACGCCGCTCGTCGAGCGGCTCTCCATCGACGAGGCCTTCGCCGACGTCGCAGGCTGTGAACGTCTGTTTGGTTCGCCGGTCGAGATTGCCAAAACCATACGGCGCCGCGTGCGCGCGGAGCTGGGACTTCCAATCTCGGTCGGCGTGGCGCGCACCAAACATCTGGCCAAGATCGCCTCGCAAGTGGCCAAGCCCGACGGCTTGGTCGTTGTCGACCCTGCTAGCGAGCTCGCCTTCCTTCACGACCTTCCCGTCGAGTTGATGTGGGGGGTGGGCCCGGTCGCCAAGGCGCGACTTGCCGCCGCCGGGGTGTGCAAGATCGGTCAGTTGGCGGCGATGCCGGATCAGCGCTTGGAGGCCCTGATGGGCCGCGCGCTGGGAGCCAAGCTGGCAAATCTCGCCTGCAACCGCGATGCGCGCGCCATCAAGACCGAGCGCCAGGCGCAATCGGCAGGCGCGCAGTCGGCGCTGGGCAAGCGACCCGCGCAGGCACACGTCTTCACGCCGGTGCTTTGGCACCTTGCCGATCGGATCGGTACGAGGCTACGGGCCAAAGCGCGCCCGGGTCGGACGGTGTCCGTGCGCGTTCGTTTCGCCGATCTGCGCGCGGTTTCGCACTCCGTGACGTTGCCACAACCGGTAGCGCAGACCGCGGTGCTGGCCGAGATCGCCGAAAATCTCGTGCGCGCCGTGCTGGCAAAACACCCGCGCGAGCGCAGCATCTCACTGCTGGCGATTTCCGTGTCGAACCTCGAGCGGCGCCCGCTGATCCAACTCGAACTCCCCCTCGGCCTGGCTGATGAGGCGCGTCGCCCCGGCTCGCGCAAAGCCGCAGCGCGGGCGCAGGCAGATCGCGCCATGGATGCGGTCCGCGATCGCTTCGGGTGGGAGGCGGTTCGGTACGCCTCCCTCGCCGGCGGGCAACCCGCAGCCGTTCCCGATGCATTCCGCCGCCTCGCCGAAAAGGACCTGTGAGCCCGCTCAAGCGGGCCGTTCGAAGGGGCGCGGGTCGAGAAAGCGGTCGAGCACGTTGGCCAACAGGCGCGAGATGTTGTTGTCATAGCCGTGGCTCGGCAGCGAGCCGCAAAAGGTAATCGATCCCGTGGAGAACACGGCGCCCTTGCCGTTTGCGGTTTCAAAAAACGTCATGTCGGCGCGGATCATCTCGGTCGGCGGCTGCCCGGTCGTCGTCGACAGGTGGGTCAGATACTCCTCCGGCACAAGCACCCAGGGGGTCTCTGGCGGGTGGTTTTCGCTGGCAGCGACGACGACGGCGTTGCGCGGCGTGCCTAAGCGCTTGTCGGTGCGATCGAGCTCGAAGCCGGCCGCCCCGTGCCCCGACAAGCCGAAATCGCCGATCGTGTCGTCGCTGATGCCGGCGAACATCCAGGCGACGCGCGCGTCCTCACGCACGCCGGGTTTGAGCCGGTAGTAGGAGCCGGCGAAATTGCCCTGCGCCGTAAAACCCACTCCGACCAGTTCTTGCGGTGGACGACCGTTGCGCCGCCACAGGCCGCCATACTCGCCGTCGAGCTGGTTGTAGTACTCGCCGACCTCGGCGGCCCAGGCACGGATGCCGCCCTCGGCGCGGCGGATTTCGAGCAGGCCCGGTTGATCCTGGGCGAGCGCGATCTTCCAGTAAAAGCCGTTGCCGCCGAGATAGCAGAAGCGGCCGCCGCCATCGCGATAGGCCTCGAGCGCATCGAGCATCTGGCGCGTGTGGTACTCCGGGTGGGTTCCCGTCAGCACCACGGCATAGTCCTTCAAGGCGCGGTGGCCGTCGTGATGCAGCTCCCAATCGGTGAGCACGTCGAAGGCGTAACCCTTGGCCTCGAGCCAGGACAGCAAATGGTGATCGGCGGGGTAGTGGCGCAGCCCCGAGGCGCGCAAATCTTCGTGCGGGTAGGTGATGTAGCCGATGCGCACATTCAGCATCGGACGCTGCCAGGAGGCAAAACAAATGCCGGTTCGATCCGTATGGTAGTTATAGGTGGACCAGCCAAATTCCGGGTGGTCGCCGGGGTAGTTCGGATAGCCGTTCCACGCCTTGCTCAGA
Source organism: Hyphomicrobiaceae bacterium (assembly GCA_035714005.1). Classification (GTDB taxonomy): domain Bacteria; phylum Pseudomonadota; class Alphaproteobacteria; order Rhizobiales; family Hyphomicrobiaceae; genus AWTP1-13. Next base: position 826 of record DASTMQ010000126.1, on the reverse strand, counting down.
GCCTGCCAGGTCTGCCGCCAAGTGGGATCGGTCAGCCACTCGAGCCGGGCGTTGTTTTGGTAGATGACGTAGGTGAAGGTCGACATCAAAACCAGGATCTTCGCGCCCGGCTTGCCGAGGGGCGGCACGACAAAGAAGGGAATGTTTTCCCGCGCCCCGCCGGCTTCGAGCAGGAGGGCATAGGAACCCGACTCCAGCTCCGATGGCAGCCTCCATTCGTGGGTCGCCGGCCAGCGGCAATCGACGATGTCATCGTCATGAAAATGAATGGCGGCATACTCGTCCTCGGCGTGGCGCCAGCACATTTCCCGTCCGGACCAGGTCGAACCCGTCACCGCCCGCGTCGGCATGTTGCAAAGGCGGCCATGGAACCGCCGCGGCCCGATGTCGATGATGTCGGTGCCGGCGATCTTTTGCGCAAAATCCCAGCACGCGAGCAGTCCCGGCAGCACGTCCCGGCCTGCGGCGCGCACCATCTCGCCGCTATCGAGCACGCGGTCAAACAGCATGGGACGCTCGATGCGCCCGTTGAAGCTGCGCCCTCCGCCACCGGCCGCGCCTATCAGCAGCTTTGGCCCGGCGGCCGGCATCGCCCCGGCATGGCGGGTGCTCGCCACGCGGGCCTCGCCGTCCGGCGCACCGCGCAAAAGCGGCTGTTGGCCGACGCTGAGTGTCGATGTCGCGCTATCCCACGTCAGCCAAACGCGCGCCCAGGCTCCTTCGCGCAAGACGTGGCCCGTTGCGATCTTGCTCGCTGCGCCGCTGGCGCCGCCGAGCATGGCGCAAGCGCTCCCGTCCTCGGCGATGAGGAGACCAAACCCGCCCC
>DASTMQ010000125.1:0-5256 GCA_035714005.1 Hyphomicrobiaceae bacterium | reverse complement strand
ACGGCCGCCGTCTTTTCTGGTTTCTGAGGCTTGCTGGCAAACGCCGCCTCGCCGCGCGGGGTTCCTGCCGCCCCGCCAAGCCCACCCGTGCGCGCGCCTTCGCCCGGCCCCAGTCTTGGCTTGGACGAAATGCTCTTTTTTAAGGGAAATTCTTGAGCGAGCGGCTGATGGGGGCGGACGCGGGCAGAAATTGCCAGGGCCCAGCCACGCCGCGCTGGCCTTCCTCGCTCAAGGGATGGCCGGGGCTCAACCATTCGGCTGGAATTTCCAGGCGGCAGCGCACCCCGTCCCAGGCAAAGTCCAGCTCGACCGCACCTCCGAGTTCGAACGGAATGAGCTCGCGAATGACGCTGCTGCCATAGCCCGATGGCGGCGGCGCCACGATCTGGGGCCCGCCGCGCTCGCGCCAATCGACGACCAGGCGCTCGCCCATGCCTTGCTGCGGCCAATGCCAGCTCAAGCACACGCGGCCGGCCTCGCTCGAGAATGCTCCATACTTGGCCGAGTTGGTCGTCAGTTCATGCAGCACCATGGCCACCGCCTGCGCCGCCTCGGCTTTCAAGGTAATGCTCGGTCCGCTGATTTCGGCGTTGTCGCCGGCGTAGGGGGCAAATTCGCGCTCGATCACTTCTGTCAGCGCCACGCCACGCCAATTGCTGTGGCTCAAGAGCTCGTGCGTCCCCGCCAAAGACTCGATGCGTTGCTCGAGGGCCGTCACGAAGTCCAGCATCGAGGGGGTCGAATGCTGGGTGTGCCGAATGATGGCGCCCACCGTCGCCAGCACATTCTTCACGCGGTGATCGAGCTCGGCATTGAGGATGTTGCGGTGCTCCTCCGCCAGCTTGCGTTCGGTAACGTCGATGTTGACGCCCACCACGCGCTGCGGGCTGCCGTCCCCGCCGTAGCAAATAAAGCTGCGCGATTCGATCCAGCGCACCTCGCCGTCGCGGTGAACGATGCGATACTCGGTCTCGTATTCGCCGCGTCGTTCCCGCAAGGCCCGCCGCCGCACCTCCTCGACCCGCTCGAGATCCTCCAGGTGCATCCCGGCCTGCCAGTCCGCGCTGGTAATCTCGGTCGTGCCCTCGGGCAGGTCGTGCAGGGCCGCATAGCCCTCCGAAACCTGTAGGGTATCGGTGGCGACATCATACGAGTAGCTGCCGACCAGCGCCGCCTTGGCCGCCAAAGCCAGTTGCAAGGTGCGCTCGGCGAGCGCCAGCTCGGCGCGCTTGCGCTCGCTGATGTCCCGCGTCAGGCCTTTAACGCGCAGCAGCTTGCCGTCGGCGTCGAACTCGCCCCGCGCGGTCTCCTCCAACCAGGCCTCGCGCCCGTCGCTGCAACAAAAGCGGAAGCAAACGGCATAGCCTGGACGCTCCCGGCGCAGCCGCCGGATCTGCGCCCGAAAGCCATCGCGATCATCGGGATGCACGTGGGCGAAGAAGTCGTTGTACGCGTCTGAGGCCTTGGGCTCCGGCCCGAGAATTGCGGCCGCATTGGCGCTGCGCTGGGATTTGCCGGTCACGGCATTCCACTCGAAGGCGATCACCTGACCGGCCGCCAAGGCGTCGGCCAACCGCGCTTCGCCTTCCGCCAGCGCCGCTTCGGCCTGCTTGCGCGCGGTGACGTCGATGTTGGTGCCGATGATGCGTTGCGGGGCGCCCTCGCGCTCGTAGGTAATCAGGCTGCGCGACTCAATCCAGCGAATCTCGCCATTCTCGCGCACGAGGCGATACTCGCAGCGGTGATCGCGCTGCCGCGCCGCCACCGCCTCGGCCAGGTGGCGGTCGAGCGTGGGCAAGTCGCCGGCATGCACGCGCCGGCGCCATTCGGTCCGGCTCGTCTCCACGCACGTCTCGGGCAGGCCGTGGATGGCCGCATAGCCTGGCGAGACCTGCATCATCCCCGTGACGAGGTCGAAGGTAAAGCCCCCGGCCAGCGCCACCTTGGCGGCCAGCGCCAGCTGGGCATCGCGCTCGGCCAAGGCCTGCTCGGCGCGCTTGCGATGGGTGATGTCTCGGGTGACCCCCAGCCAGCGAACGGGCTCCCCCGTCGCATTGCGCACGACGGTGCCCTCGACCGCCACCCAGCGGTCTTGGCCGGGCTCCGTGCCGGACAGTGCCGGCGCCAGCCGGTACTCGAGCTTGCAGCTGCCGCCGCCACGCATGGAGGCGGCAAAGGCTGCATCCAGCCGCGGCAGATCCTCTGGATGCACGAAAGGCCTGACTTCGGTCAGGTTGATGGGTGGGGAGGCCAGGGAATGTCCGTGAATGCGCTTGTCGCGGGCGTCGCTGTCGAAGCGACCGGATTTGGCATCGATGCTCCAGACGCCGAGTTCGGCCGCGTCGAGGGCGAGTTGCAGCCGCTCGTTGGCGTCCTTGAGGGCAGCCTCGTTGCGTCGCCGTTCGGCAAACAGGGCCGCAAGGATCAAGGTGCAAATGGAAATGGCGAGCAGCGCTGCGCGCGCCGCATAAATCTGATCGTGGGCCTGGGCGCGGCCCGGTTCGCCGACGCCGAAGGTCGCCCAAATCACGCCGATCCCGAGGATGAGGCCGGCGGCGGCGGCAAACACCGGCCGGCATTGAGCCGCCACCAGCACGGGCAAAAGCAGCGCCAGCGGCAGGATGTTGTACCAAGCATCCGCACCCGCGCTGAAGGCCGTGGCGCTAACCATCGCCAGGGCCGCCAGCGTCAAGCTGGCTTTGCCGACCTCCCACCGGTCCGGCGGGTCGAGTAGAAGCCCCCCAAGTCCGATCAGCAGCGGTGCCACCAGAATTGAGCCGAGGGCATCGGAGGCCACCCAGTTAGCCCAGATCGTCAGCAACGGCACGTCGGGGCTGTGGAACAGGGCAAAGCCGGCGGTGCCACCGATGCCGGACAGCACGGTGGCAACACCCACCACCCCGAAAAACGCCAACACCCGATGGACGCTATCGAGGCTGAAACGCGCGCCGAACTGCTCGGTGATGAGATGGCCGATCAGGAGGGCCTCGCCGGCATTGCAGGCGGCGAAGACGACAGAGCCCGGAAGATTGCGGTCACCCAAAAGATTGGCGAGGAGCGTCGCCACCGCCACCCCGATGGCCGTCGGCAGGCGCGCCCAGGATCCGAGCGCGATCAAGGTCCCCGAGGCAATGCCGGCCGCGGGCCAGAAGGCGGCGACACCGTCGGGTTTGGTCAAAAGTTCCAAGCTCAGGTCGGCGACGAGGAGGTAGGCGCCGGCGACAAGAAGGGAGAGCACAGCTGTGGCGCCGAGGCTTGCTGATCCCAGCTTGCGCGGCCAGATGGCAGGAGCGGACGGTGGCGGCTGCAGGGTTTGCATCGCTTGCGATTCCCCTCGACCACCAACAGGTGGCAATCACATGGGAACGCCCGGTTCGCTGCTCACCGGACGCACACTTGCTCGAGAAACCCCGCATGGTCAGTAGGCGTTCGAACGCCGCCATTGACATCAGGAATTGTACTGAGATTGCAAGGCGGAGAGCATTGAGTGGTGAATCGACGAAGGCCATCCTTGAAGGTTGCATCACCCACGGCCGGAGCGACGGCGCCAGGGCCGGAACGGGCCCCGATCAGCCTTGCGGCTTGGCTTTCCATGGCAACGCTTGCGATTTGCTTTATTGTTGATGTTGCCAAAGCAGCGCTACACCAGGCTCGACCTAGTATAGAATAAGCCATGGCCACGGTTCAGACCGGCGGCGAGCTCAAGCGGCTCGTGCAACTGACAGAGATTACCCGCGCGCTTCGGGCCCGGTTTCCCGATGCCCCGCACCAGGGCATTGGGCTGGGCGAGATTGCAAGGCTTTGCAAATCCCTGGTGTCGTCGCGGGCCTGCCGGGATTACCATGACGTGCGCGACGACATCCTGTCGATCGCCTGCCTATGGGATTTGACAAACGACACGCTCGAACAGCAGTCCGACGAGCTCCTCGCCTGCCTCAGCGCCTTCATTGCCGAGCAGGCACCCGGCGCACGCCTCTAGCGCCGGCGGCTGGCGCCCGCGTGGCGGCCAGATCTCGCGGCAGGACGCGCCAGCATCCTCGCCAACCCATGCCAACCCATGCCAACCCCCGGGGCGCGGAGGCCGACGGCGGTGGCCTCGCACGCGGCAAAAGCCACGGATTTGCTAGCCCAGAACCTTGCCGATCCTCAGCAGATCGCCGCCCCATCGTTGGGATCCATCAGCGGCGTTGCATCACCGGGCCCCGCCAGGACGGCCGCGGTGACGTCCTCGCCGCTGTTGGCATCCTGAACGATAAAAGGCACCGCCATCAGCTGCCAGGCGTAAAGGTCATCAAGCACGATGTACCGCCGCAAATCGACGTCATAGAGCCTTTCAGCATCGTAGCGTTTGATCAGAACCGACGGTGGGGGACTGCGCATTGAGACCTCATGGGTGCCTTGGCACCGCCCAGAACGGCGCACGTTACAAGCTCGCCACGGCCGACACAATTGCTTCGACCCCGGCGCCGAAGGAACCCACCCAATTCTTTAAGGTCCCGGACGTAATGCGTTGAAAAAGCAAGCTTGATCGGGGCTCAGCAGCTGCCCGCGGAAGCCTGCTCCCCAGCGGCAACCAAGCGCTGCCGGCCGCGACCTTCGCACACGTGACGCGACGGCCGATTTCCGTGCTGGCCGGCAAGGACGTCATGGGGCAAAAGCGGGCGAGCGCGCGGCAAGGTTTGGCCCGGCGCGGGCTTGTTCGGTGCGCTGAGGCCGGCCGCGGCTCAGCCTGTCGTCTTGCCCAGGCCGTGGGTGTTGGCGCACAATCTTGGGCAAGCTCATCCGCATGGATTTTTTAGATGTATATCGCCGATAGCAAGCGCCTTACCCATCAAGGCGCCAAAAGCATCATGACGACAGCCATTGACCTGGCGCGCGAGGCTGGCCTTGCCATTTCCTGCGCGATCGTCGACGCCGGTGGACACCTGATTGCGCTGGAACGCATGGATGGTGGTCGCTTCCACACCGTGCATTCGGCGACCACCAAAGCCGTGTGCGCCGCCTCCAATCGACGCGCGACCACGGCCAAGGGCGCCGTCGGTCAAGATCTCGACGTCGCCCACGCCATCGGTCTGGCGTTGGCCGCCGGAGCGGGGCGTTGGACGGCGATGGAAGGCGGCGTGCCCGTTCTCATCGACGGCCACTGCCTCGGCGGCGTCGGCGTGAGCGGTGGGGATTGGGAAGCCGACGTGCGTATCGCCAAGGCCAGCGTGGAAGCCATTGGGGCAAGCTGGAAGTAAGCAATAAGGGGGCCGA
>DASTMQ010000124.1:0-4705 GCA_035714005.1 Hyphomicrobiaceae bacterium | reverse complement strand
ATTTTTCTTTTCTTTGCGCGCTTATTGCCCTTTTTCAGAAAATATTTTTAAAGCGCCCGGAGATTTCTGAGGCTCGGAGGCAATGATGGCCCAACAGACGGCAACGGGCGGCGAGCTGGCGCTGAGCCCGCAGGCGCCCCTCATCAACGAGGACTGGCTGGCGGTCGGCACCGGCCTTGCCATCTTCGGTCTGGCGCTTTCACTCCTCGCCGGCGTCGACCTCTTGGGCTGGGCCACGGCGCCCCGAACTTGGGTCGAGATCGGCAAGGCGGTGCGCCAGGCATCGCCCGCCTACGGCGACTGGGGCACCCTCGCCCTGCTGCTCGCCACCTATGCCTTCGTGCTGGCGCTCTTGAGCATCGGCGCGGCGCTGCTCGGCGTTGGCATCCTGAGATTCGTGCTCGGCTTCAGCGTCATCTACTGGCTCTCCTACCTCGCCTGGGTGCTCGGCAACTACGCCTACGTTGCCGTGACCACGCCGGCCGACATGCAGCGCCTGGCGATCGGCTGGTCGCTGCGGCTCACGGGCGAGTCGGGCTATCTGATCGCCCTGCTGCTGGGGCTCGCCATCGCCAACCTCGCCCCCAGCTTGGCGCACTGGCTCAGCGCGGCGGCACGGCCGGAGCTCTACATCAAGACGGCGATCGTCATTCTCGGCGGTTTTCTCGCCGTCAAGGCCGCCGAACAGCTGAGCCTCGCCTCGACGGTGATGGTGCGCGGGCTCGCCGCCATCATCGAGGCCTACCTGATCTACTGGGCCGTGGTTTATTTCATCGCCCGCAAGTGGTTCGGCTTTTCGCGCGAGTGGGCAGCACCGCTGGCGTCCGGCATCTCCATCTGCGGCGTCTCGGCCGCCATCGCCACCGCCGGGGCCATTCGCGCCCGCCCGCTGGTGCCGATCATGGTCTCCTCGCTGGTGGTGGTGTTTGCCATGGTGGAGCTGTTGATCCTGCCCTTCCTGGCGCGCAGCTTTCTCGCTGACCAGCCGCTGGTGGCGGCGGCCTGGATGGGGCTGGCGGTGAAGACGGACGGCGCCGCGGTGGCAAGCGGGGCCGTGACCGAGGCGCTGCTTTACGGCGATGCCGCCGCCCGTGGCATCAAATGGAGCCCAGGCTGGGTGGTCGGCACCACCACCACCATCAAGGTCTTCATCGATATCTTCATCGGCGTCTGGTCGTTCATTCTGGCCTACCTGTGGACCCGCCATATCGAACCGCGCCGCCCGGGGGATGGGCTGCGTGTGCGCGAAATCTGGGAGCGCTTTCCCAAGTTCGTGCTGGGTTTCCTTGCCACATTCCTGCTCGTGCTCGGCATCGGTCTTGCCGCGAGCCCGGCCGTGCTGAAGACGGTCGACGGCGCCATGGCGCAGGCCAACATCTTCCGACAGCTGTTCTTCCTCTTCACCTTCTTCTCGATCGGCCTGATGTCGGATGTGCGCCAACTCTGGCAAGAGGGCATCGGCAAGTTGGCGGCGGTCTATGCCGTCTCCCTGTTCGGCTTCGTCATCTGGGTTGGACTGCTGATCTCGTGGCTGTTTTTCTATGGTCTCATGCCGCCGCTCGCCGGCTAAAGGAGAGAGCCGTGATGAAGCCCAAGGAAGGTGCGCGCATCGGCGAGGAGCTGGCCAAGATGCCGGCCGAGCCGCTGCTTCCCATCGAAAAGAAACTGCTGGCCTGGAGCCTGATCGCCGGTTTGCTGCTGCTCGCCATCCTGGTCTGGACCGGCAATTCGGCGCTGACGCCTCAGCGTTAAGCTGCGCGCCCGCTGCATCGCGCCCGGCTAGGCCGGTCGCGGAAACGGCCGCAACGCCGCCGTTGCCGTAGCGGTGGCGAGCGGGATGCCATCCGGGAGCCGCAACACGCCTTGCAAATGCGCCGTACTGCTTCCCATGCGCAACACCTCGCCGCGGGCAATGACGCGCGAGATCGGCGTCGGCCGCAGGTAACTGACGCAAACCTGCAGGGTCGGCACCAGAATGGCAAAGCGCTGAGAGATGCTGGCCGTGAAGCCCATCGCATCGTCCAGCATGGCGCACACGAAGCCGCCCTGCACATGCCCGGCCGGATTGGCAAATTCCGGCCGCGGACTGAAGGCGACCTCGGCCCAGGCCTCGGCGACCGAGAACGCCAGCAGCTCGAAGCCGAGGTGGCGCGCACTGGGCGGCTGCCGGGCGGGGTCGCCGAGCAAGGCCTCAATTTCCTGGTCCGATAAGCTCATGGGAGGGCAGTGTTGCCTCGCGCCGCCGACGGCGGCAACACAATTCACCCGCCCGCCAGCCGAGCGAGCGACCCCTGCGGCCTGGGAAATTGCCGTCGCAGCCCGTCGCGACTCGGCCTATCGTCCCCGCGCCCTGCCCGTTGTGCGTGCCCCTCCTTGCGCCTTGGAACGCACCCGCCATGCACCTCCTTTTCAGCATTATTTACGCGGCCTACGCCCATGGCACCCACCACAAGCTGGCGCTCGACGCGCTCGCCCAACTCGACGGCCCGGACCGGCAGGCTTGGCAAAGGCTCTTTCTCAAGCACGCCGATCTCTACTTGGAAGGCTCCAAGGCCCCGGACCAGGATTTCAAGGATTTCAAGAACCACGTGCTGCACACGCGCGAGGACTGCTGGGGCGGCGCCCCACAAAAGGTGGTCAGCTGGTACCAGCACCTCGTGGAGGCGTTGACGCAAGAGGACTGGCCGACGGCGGTCTACTGCGCCGGTGTGCTGAGCCACTACTACACCGACCCCCTGCATCCCTTCCACACCGCCCAGTCGGAGGCGGAAAACAATATTCACCGCGCCGTCGAATGGAGCATCGCCAAGAGCTATGATCAGCTGCGCGCCCAGGGCGACCGCGAATTTCCGCACATGCCCGTCACGCTCAGCGACGATGCCAACTGGCTCATCAACCTGCTGTTGACGGGCGCCGCACGCGCCAACGCCTACTATGAAAAATTGATCGCCCACTACGACATCCAGCGCGGCGTGGTCGATCCCCCGGCCGGTCTCGACCCGATCGGCCGACGCCTCATCGCCGAGCTCATCCGCTATGCCAGCGCCAGCTACGCCATCGTGCTCGCCCGAGCCATTGCGGAAGCGCGCGTGCCCCCGCCGCAGCTGCCGCTGACCGCGGCGACGCTGCTGGCAACCCTCAAAGTGCCCTACCAACTGGTTGTCAAGCGCATCGCCGATCGCGCCGAGCGCCGCCAGATCGAGCGCAGCTACGATGAACTCAGCGCCACGGGCAAGGTCTTACACACGCTTGGGGAGCACGAGCGGGTCGTTCGCGACCTTTACGCCGAGGAGGTGCTGGCCAAACGCAAGCCGCCGCCCACCGCCTCGCAGGTCTTCGCCTTCAGGCCGCGGCCGCGCGTGGTAACGCACATCGAGCGCACGGCACCCGCGCGGCGCGCGGCGGCGGCGCACGACAACGTTGTGGCCTTCGCCGCCTTGCGGCCGCCCGCGCTCAAGACCCCGGCGGACGGCGAGCAAAAACCCGCCCCGCGCCCGCGCGCCGGTCTGTCGCTCCGCCTCGAGCAGGTCACGGCCGCCGCGCCGCGGCGGCGCCCGCCCGCCGCGGCTCAAACGGCAGCGCCGGCGCGCCTGTCGCTCGACCAGGATGTGGTCATGGGCCCGTCGATCGGACCCAAGACCGCCACGCGGCTTTATCCGCACGGCATCAAGACGGTGCGCGACCTGATCAAGGCCGACCCGACCGCGCTCTCGGTGCTGATCGGGGCGCGCCACATCACCCCCGAACTCATCTCGGGCTGGCAGGATCAGGCTCGGCTCGTTTGTACGCTGCCCGGCTTGACGGGCACCAGCGCGCAGCTGCTGGTCGGCGCGGGCTATGCCAGCGCGCAAGCGATCGCCGCCGCCGAAGCCGAGAAGCTGTGCACCGACGTCATCAATTTCGCCTTGACCACCACGGGTCAACGCCTCCTGCGCCAGGCCGAAATGCCGGACCTGGACAAGATCAAGGGTTGGCAGGAGGCGGCCCGCAGCGTCGAGGCGGCATAAGCTCGGGGGGCCGGGCGGCAAGCCCGCTTAAAACATGCCAAGCGCGAGGCGGGCCTCATCCGACATGCGCGACTGCTCCCAGGGTGGATCAAAGGTGAGCCTGACCGTGACCTGACCGACGCCGGGCACGCCGCCGACGGCGTTCTCCACCCAGAGGGGCATTTCGCCGGCCACCGGACAGCCGGGGGCGGTGAGCGTCATTTCCACCGCAACGTTGCGCGCATCATCGACGTCGATCTTGTAGATGAGCCCCAACTCATAAATGTCGGCCGGGATTTCCGGGTCGTAGACGGTCTTGAGGGCCGCCACGATATCCGCCGTCAGCTGCTCCAACTCCTCGGGCGGGATCGATGCGCCGGGCACCGCTGCAACCGTCGTCGACCCGCCGACGGCCTCGGCCGCGCTTTGATCGACTGGCTTGGTCCTGACCTCGTCCATCGCACTATCCTTAAGCTGCCGTTCCGCTCGCGGCCTTTCAGGCGAAGAAATCATGCGCCTTGATCAGCGCCTCGGCCAGCGCGTCCACCTCGGCCTTGGTGTTGTACATGGCAAAGGAAGCGCGACAGGTGGCGGTCACGCCCAGCCGCTGCATCAGCGGTTGGGCGCAGTGGTGGCCGGCCCGTACCGCCACGCCGGAGCGGTCGATAATGGTGGAAATGTCGTGCGGATGCAGGCCGTCGATGCCGAAGGCGACAATG
>DASTMQ010000123.1:0-4247 GCA_035714005.1 Hyphomicrobiaceae bacterium | reverse complement strand
CTGGTCGAGGAGGAGGTGAAGACCGAACGGGATGTGATCCTGGCCGAGCGCCGCTCCAACATCGACGGCAATCCGCTAAGCCTGCTCAGCGAACAAATGCTGGCGGCACTTTACCAAAACCATCCCTACGGTCGGCCTTCGATCGGGTGGGAACACGAAATGGCGAAACTGTCGCGTCAGGACGCCATCAGTTTTTACAAGCGCTACTACGCCCCCAACAATGCCGTCCTGGTGGTGGCCGGTGATGTTACCCCGGAGGAGGTTAGGGGCCTTGCCCAGGCAACCTATGGCAAGAACCGTCCCAACCGCGGCCTGGTCCGGCCGTTGCGGCCCGACGAGCCCAAGCCGATTGCCGCCCGCCGGGTGCAGCTCGTCGATGGCCGTGCCGGCGCGCGCATCCTGCTGCGCTACTATCTGAGCCCGAGCATTGCCTCGGGGCCGCCCGGCGAGGCCGAAAGCCTGGAGCTGCTGGCGCGCATCATAGGCGGCGATGATACCTCGCGCCTCTACCGTCGTCTGGTGGTGGAAAAACTGGCCTCGACCGCGGGGGCGAATTTTTCCGCCGCGGGCCGCGACAGTGGGCGCATCGCCTTCGTGCTCATCCCGTTGGAGGAGGTTTCGCTCGACAAGGTCGAAGCCGTGCTGGATGCCGTCATCCAGGACGTGCGCGAGAAGGGCGTCACGCAGGCGGAGCTGGATCGGGCCAAGGGCGCATTCGAGGCCGTACGCGTGTTCGAAACGGACGATCAGATGCAACTGGCGCGACGCTACGGCGAGGGCGTTGCCTTCGGCCAAAGCATCGCCGAGATCGACGAGTTCGCCAAGCGCGTGCAGTCGAGGAGCCTTGAGGACATCAAGCGGGTGGCTAACGAATACTTGGGGCCGGAGCGCTCGGTGACGGGGACGCTGGTGCTGCCGCAAAAGGTCGAAGCCAGCGCGCCGCAAGCGGTCAAACAATGACCGGAAAGGAGCACTGGATGGCCATGATCGGCGCCAGGGGATGGGCGCACGCCGCCATGGCCCTGCTGATCGCGGTGTTTTCGCTGGGGCTCGGTGCCAACCCTGCTGCGGCGCTCACGGTCGAAGAAATCGTCAGCCCCAAGGGCATCAAGGCCTGGCTGGTGCAGGAGCACAGCGTGCCGTTGATCGCGCTGAAGTTCGCCCTTGCCGGCGGTGCCTCGCAGGATCCGGTTGGCAAGGAGGGCCTCGCCACCATGGTGGCGGACCTCTTGACCGAAGGGGCCGGCGATCTCACCGAAGAGGCCTTCAAGGCGCAGGCGTCCTCGCTCGGCATACGCCTGTCGCTGTCGGCTGGGCGCGATGCCATTTACGGGGGCCTCGACACCCTCAGCAAGCGGTTTCAACCTTCCGCCGAATTGTTGCGGCTGGCGCTCGCGGTCCCCCGCTTCGATGAGGATGCGATCGAGCGCGTAAGGTCCCAGCGATTGACCGATTTGGCGATTGCGGCCAACGAACCCAACCGGGTGGCGGTTGAGCGCTGGTATCAGGAGGCGTTTCCGGGCAATGCCTACGGTCGGCCGGCCGACGGCACGCCGGCGTCGGTGGCGCGCGTCGTGCGCGACGACCTAACCAGGCAGCACGCCAGGCTTTTTGCCCGCGACGTGCTCAAGGTTGTGATCGTCGGTGATATCGACAAGGCGGCGGCCGCCGCGGCGCTCGACAGTATTTTCGGCGACCTGCCCGAGCGGGCCAACGTCGAACTCGTGGCCAAGGTCGAGCCCCGCGCCGCGGCGGCGCCGGTCGTGGTCGAAAGGGATCTGCCGTCCGCCTCCGCCGCCTTCGGGCTTGCCTCGATTGCCAGCGACCATGCGGATTTTCCGGCGCTCGAGGTGCTGAACCATATCATCGGTAGCGGCGACTTCGATGCCGTCTTGACCGAGGAGATTCGCGTCAAGCGCGGGCTAGCCTATTCCGTGCAAACCGGGCTTGTGCACGATTCCATCACCTCGCTGCTGCTGGGTGCATTTTCCACCAAGAACGATACCATGGCATCGGCCTTGGGCGTGCTGAAGGAAGTCCTGGTCAGGACGGCGCGCGATGGGCCCAGCCCCGGCCAGTTTGAGAACGCCAAGCGCTATCTCACCGGCTCCTTCCTCTTGGATTTCGATACCAACGCCAAAGTGGCGAGTTCGCTGCTCAGCATCTGGGTCGACGGGGAAGGGCCCGACTATTTGCAGCGGCGCAATCAGAAGATCAACGCGGTGACGCTCGCCGACGTCAAACGCGTGGCGCGCGACGTGCTCAAAACCGAGGCCCTGAGCGTGACGATCGTCGGCAAGCCTCGGTTGTGAGGCCGCTGCCTTTAGCGGAAGCCGGCAACGCGCGCGCCCTGCTCGGAAATGACGCGCGCATTGTCGAGATCGGCGGTGCCGGCCGCCTCGCCCTTGATCAGCAGCTTTGGGCTCGACCACACCGGCAGGCGCGGACAACCGCCACAGCTCGCCTTGTAGCTCATGATGTCGCGCCATTTGCTGCCGTTGACGAAGCCGTGGCCGTAGGGAAACGGTGTCATGTTCTTGTCCAACGCCAGTTCGTGGCGCGCCCCAATAATGTGACCGATCTCGTGCGCCAGCGAGTAGGCTGCCGCCGCGCACTCGTGATGCACGACGGCGAATGCCTCCTCGGCATCGGCGTAGACGCGCGTTGACAGGCCGCAACCGGCAGGATCATCGACGATGAGCACGGCGACGTCGGCGTGGTATTTGTCGCGCAGGCCATGGATTTCGTCCATGTAGCCGTCCCCCCTGTCGGCAAATCGCCACAGGTGCTGGAAGTGTTCACCCTCCTCGACATAGCTCGTCTGGTAGGCGTGCACCAACCGCAGCTTGATATTGCCGAGATTGCTCATGCGAAAGGAGTGGTTGGCCTCCTCAAAGGCCAGCTCGACGAGCTCGCGTTTGACATCGCCGTAGTTGCTGGCGGCTTTCGCCGTGTAGGCAACGATGACGTCGATCACCACCGCCTTGCCGCGCGGCGCCGGCTTGTGGACGGCGGCGTCCTTGGCGCCAGCGCCCGTGCGCTGGCGCGGCCCCTGCGCCGGCGCCAGCGGTGAGCGTATGGCGGTCATGACCCGGCGCAGCAAGCTGGCATCACCCTGTTGCACCAGCGGATCATCGCGCAAATTCGGATCACTGGCGCGCAAGTTCGACGGCAGGGAGGCGTGTTCCTGCGGCATGCGTTCCGCGTTCAACTCGACCACGGCGTAGAATTGCCCACCCAGGTAGCGGATCGAATAGATCTTGCCTTGGTCTTGCACCGTGCCAGCCATCTGGCCGTTCGGCCACCACATCAAGGTGACAAGGCCGCCCGTCTGCTCCACCTCGCCGCGCCAAATACATAGCCTGGGCTTGATGTCGACGCTGGTGCGGGCGATGGTCAGCACGCGATCGTCGCTGAGCGCCACGGTGAGCTTGGGGGCGTCGGCGCCGACCTTGGCCTTCGCGTCCTTGGTCAAGGCATATTCGAGCATCGAGGGGGCTGGTCCGGACATGATCTTGACGCCCGTCGTCGCCTTGCCGGTCTTTGCCAAATCGATGATGGATTTTTGCTTGGCCGTAACATTGAGCTCCGGCGGCGTTGCCTGGAAAACATGATCCCAGCCGGGGCCGAGTTCCGTGACCAGCAAGCCTTGCTTGGCGGCGGCTTTTTTGACGCTGTCGAGCTGGGCCTTCGGCAGCGTCCATTTCTCGCACTTGGTTAGCGGCAGCGCAAAACCCGTGAGGCTGGCGGCGGTGCGTTTGACAAAGTTGAAGAAGCCGCGCACCGATAGGCGCTGCTTTGCCGAGGCGTCGGACTGGGAGACGATGACCTCGACGCTGTCGTTGGCGACCTGGGCAAACGCGGATCCGGTCGCCATAATGATCGATGCGGCGAGCAAAGGCGCGGCGGCGCGTCTTCGTATCATGGCTGCCCTTTCCTGGAATCAGGTGGAAGGCGGGTTTGTCGCAAGCTCCGCGGCCGTTGTTGGCTCGGCGCCAGCAAATCTATCGCGGCCACGCCATTGCCGCTAGCGTGCCGCTAGCGTCGAAGCGTGCGGGCGCCTAAGCTCTTATGGGAACGGCGCGCCGGCGACCGCGGTACCGGGTCGGCGCTTGAGCGCATCGGCGTGACAGGAATGCGTCGGCGCACTGAGCGAGGTTGCGAGCATGGGTCGCCAGCATATAAGCCAGCGGACGGCGCCGAGGCGGGCTGGTCGTGTCGCGATCAAGCGCGTCTATGCACCCCAC
>DASTMQ010000122.1:0-15011 GCA_035714005.1 Hyphomicrobiaceae bacterium | reverse complement strand
TTCGCCTCGCAGGGCGCGGGCAAAGTGCTGGGGCCGGTGTTGGCCTCGAGCCTGCGGCTCGGCGTTATTGCCATCGGCACGGTTGCGCTGGCCTGGAGCCATGCCCCGCTGTGGACCCTGTTTGCGCTCGTTGGGGCATCGCTCGTCGCCTATGGCGCGGCGACGGCGGCGGCCGTGTATTTGACGGCCTGGGGTGTGCCGCAGCGCGCGCCATGAGGCCAGGCGCTACGGGGAAACATTGGCGGTGAGGGGTACAAGTTCTATAGTGAATCCGAGGTCGGCTAGCCGCTGAAGGAGGCGCCTTTTCTGACGCGGGTCGAGCGCCGCTTCCCGGCACTCTCGTCGAGGCGCGGAATGAGACCGGCCCAGGATAGAAGATGACCCGCTGTTGGGAACTGGCGCATGTCCGTGCCGATCTCGGCGATGAGGATCTGGGCCGAGGTCTCGCTCAATCCCGGAACCTCCTTCAGTCGTTCAACGACGTCACGAAAGGGCGCGAGCGCGGCCTCGATCCGCGCGTCGAAGGCCGCAATCGTCTCTTCAAGCTGCTCTATGGTCTTTAAATGCTGGCCGATGAGAAAGCGATGATGCGAGCGAATGCGTCCGTGTAACGCCTCCGCAAGCTCTGCGCGTGTTGCCGCCAGACGTGGGCCGCCGAGCTCGGATAATTTCGCAGCATCCGCCTCGCCGGCGACGATCGCCTTCAAGATGCGCCGTCCGCTTGCCCCCAAGATGTCCGTGATGACCGAGGAGAGTTTGATGTTGGCTTCCTCGAGCACGGCCTGGATGCGCTGGGTGTGCTGCACGATCTCGCGGGTCAGTTGCTTTCGCGCCCGCGTGAGGTCGCGCAGCTCTTGGATCGGCTGTGGCGGCACGAAGCTCGCCCGGATCAGGCTATGCGCCAGCTGATCGGCGATCCAGGTCGCATCGTTCATGTCGCTCTTGCGGCCGGGCACCCCCTTGATATGCGCCGCATTGGCCAGGATCTGTTGGAACCGCCCTTCCAGGATGTGCCAGACCGGCTTCCAGTAGACGCCGGTCGCCTCCATCGCGACATGGCTGCACCCAGCCTGCTCCAGCCAGTCCGCAAGCTCAATGAGCCCCCGCGTCGTTGTCGCAAATCGGCGCACCTCGTAGGTCGCCTTGCCCCGAATGACCAGCCGGAGGCAGGCCACCACCTCCTTCTTGTGCACGTCGAGACCCGCGCACTTTCTGTGCAATGTCTTCATCGCGCCCTCCTCAAGGCGCGGTCGGCGTGAATCCGGGTGCGAACCGCGAATGGCAACTCAGTAGAATAGACTGGAGACGCTTTCTTCGCGCGCCGTGCGTGCAATCGCCTCGGCCAGCAGCGGGGCCATGGGGAGCACACGAATATTGCCGGCCGCCTTGACCGCCTCGGTTGGCTGGATCGTGTCGGTGATGACAAAAGTCTTAAGGCGCGAGCCGGTGATCTTGGCGACCGCCCCGCCTGACAACACCCCATGGGTGACGTAGGCCAACACTTCCGTGGCGCCCTCCTCGAGTAGGGCGTTGGCGGCATTGACCAGCGTGCCGCCCGAATCGACAATGTCATCGATGAGGATGCAGCGCTTGCCTTCTACCTCGCCGATGACGTTCATGACTTCCGATTCGCCGGCCCGCTCGCGGCGCTTGTCGCAAATGGCGATCGGAACGCTGATGCGCTTGGCGAGGCCGCGCGCGCGCACCACGCCGCCAACGTCGGGCGACACCACGACCAGGTTGGACGTGCCGTAACGTTCCTGGATGTCGCGCACCATGACGGGAGCGGCAAACAGATTGTCGGTCGGAATATCAAAGAAGCCCTGCACCTGGCCGGCATGCAGGTCGACCGTCATCACGCGGTCCACGCCGGCCCGCTCGATCAGGTTGGCGACGAGTTTCGCCGAAATCGGCGTGCGAGGCCCCGGCTTTCGGTCCTGCCGCGCGTAGCCGAAATACGGCATGACCGCGGTAATGCGCTGCGCGGATGCCCGCTTGAGGGCATCGACCAGGATCAACAATTCCATCAGGTTGTCATTGGCAGGAAACGAGGTCGACTGCAGGATATAGACGTCCTGCCCGCGCACGTTCTCTTGCACCTCGACGAAGACTTCCATGTCGGCAAAGCGGCGCACGACCGTGCGACAGAGCGGCAGCTTCAACGCTCCGGCAATGGCCTCCGCGAGGGGGCGATTGCTGTTGCCGGCCACCAGTTTCATGTTCAGCGCCCCCCGGCCACGGTTCGCGTCTCGGGTATCGAAGGGCATCAAACGCGCGCTCCGTTCGCACTGCCGGGGCCTTCTAGCAAGGACATCGGCCCCCTGTAAACGGTGTGGGCGGGTGCTGGAACCCGCCCACGGGACGCTAAGCAGCGTTCAGCCCTTGGCCCTTTAGTTAACCGCCTTCTGCGGCAGCAGCTTGAGAATCCCCTGCGCGGCAGCGCCGGCGGCCTGTTCCGCCGTCTTACCCCACGGGCCGTCCAAGGACCCTTCGGGTATTTCGTTGCGTTGCGAGACGGTGCCAAGCTTCTTGCCCTGCGGGTCACGCACCAGCCATTCGATCTGAATGGGTTGCTTGCCCTCCTTGGCCGCACCCAGCGTTACGGTGCCCTCCACCCGATAGGCCGACGCCGATTTGCCGCCAACGGTTATGCCCTTCCCCGTCAATTCGCGCTGCAGCGCACTCGCCAAAGAGCTGCCACCGTCACCGGGCGCTCCGTTCACGTTCGGCACGACGGCGGCCAAAGGGCCGTCCGTGCCGATGCTGCCCGTCGTGGAAGCGCTGGCGGCGGGTGCCGCAGGGGCGGGCGTGGCGGCTGCCACAGCCTGCTTCGCCGGCGCCCGCGCCTCTGCCTGGCCGGCTTCCGCACTGGCCTGGGCGCCGACGCCGGCAGGATGCGCGCCTGCGCTGGCGACCGCCGATTGACCCCGCGTGGCGAGCCATGAGGCGAAGGAATTCGCAGCCTTGCCGGCGATCGACTGCGCGACCGTGGGTGTGAGCGCCGCCCATGGATCCTTGGAGCCGCCCGCTGAGGCCATCTCTTCGCCGGTGACGCGGTTGACGCGCTTACCAGTCGGATCGGTCACATCCCAAATGTAGGAGACCTTGGTCCCCTGCTTGTCCTTGGCGGCGACAATGTAGCCGCGCAGCGTGTAGTCGACGCGCTCGTCCTTGGCGACGGCCACCGAGATGCGCTGCTTTTCGATTGCGTTCGTGAATTCCTGCTGAATCTGTTTGGCGACCGCATCGGGCGCACCGATGATCGGCGCCACCATCACTTTCGCCAGCGCCGGCTGTGGTGCTACGGGCGCGGTAATGGGATCTTGCGTTGCGGTCGCATTTGAGCCGAACAGAGACGTGGCGCTTTCGCACCCTGCTAGCCCCAATCCTGCAAGCATCGCGAGGACGGTGAGCGTGCGCCCAATGTGCTCACGCCGCGCCGCAGCAGCGTCCATGGTTCTCACAGCGAAGTCCCCCCTTCACCGATGATCTGCTGAACCGGCTGCCGGCGTACAAACCCTGCGGCGGATGACACGTGCCGGTACTTACCCCAGTGGTTTCCCTAACGGCTGTCACCGGCGGCGTCCAGAACCTAGCAGGGGAAAACCTCACCCATCCCTCGGCCGGGGGCTGACCGCCGCCCTTAAAGTTGTGGAAAACGTGCGTTAAGTCAAGACGATGGCGGATATTTGGCGGCCGTAGTCGCCCTCGCCCCGGCGTCCCGACCGACGGTAGCTGAACAACATATCCTCCCTGGCAAAGGTGCACGGCATTGGCTCGAGGTCGCGGCTGACCCCGAGCCGGCGCAGGCGATCAGCGACATAGCCGGGCAAGTTGAAAGAGGGGCGCGCGCCCGCCTCGGGCAGCCTGAAAAAGGCGGCACTGTCAGGATCGCGCTCCAAAAAGGTGGCCTGGAATTCCCAGCCCACCTCGTAGGCCGAGGGCCCGATCGCAGGGCCGATGGCCGCCGTGATGTTGTCGCGTTTGGCCCCCAATTCTTCCATGGTTGCAACGGTTGCTTCCAAGATGCCCTCCAAGGCGCCGCGCCAACCCGCGTGCGCGGCGGCCACCACGCCCGCGACCGGCTCGGCAAACAGAACGGGGGCACAATCGGCGGTGAGCGCACTGACCGCGATGCCAGGTGTGGCGGTGACGATGGCGTCCGCGCGCGGCCGCTCGCCGTTGGGCCAAGCTGTGCTGGCCACGATGGCAACCGTGCCGTGCACCTGATACGCGCTCAAGAGGGCACGTGCGCCGAGATGACTTTGCACCCGGTCACGGTTTTGCAAGACCGCGGCGGGATCATCGCGCGATCCGGGCCCGCAATTGAGCGCCGCATAAAGGCCCCGCGAGACCCCGCCCAGGCGCGTAAAAAAACCGTGCCGCAGTGCCGGCAGGGCGGCAAGCCTCGGAGCCAGCAGGGGGTCGAGCATGCTTGCCTCCTTAAGCGAAAGGTGCCGGCGAGGGAAGAGAAGGCGAACGCACGATCATGACCTTGAATTGGCTACCCATGCCGGCGGGAGCCAACAGGCGTTGCACTGCGCCCTCGATTTGGCCGGCGGTGGCGGGGTTTGCCGCCATCAGACGCGCGGCGCGCTCGACCATGCCCAAGCGACCGAAAAACTCCGCCTGGGTCATGGGTCCGTCGGCGGCAAGGCCGAGGGCACGCGCCTTGTCGGCGAAGGCGGCAAACTGAACGTGGGCAGTGATGTCGCTGCCGCCGGGCTCGCTGAGGGGATCGACATAGGCGTGCCGTTGCACCGCCTGCAAGGTGTCGCCGTAGCCCGCGCGCTCGGGTCCGTAGTCGATGAAGGCGGCCATCACCGCGTCCGCCCGCTTTGCTAGGTCGCCCAAGACGGCGTCCTCGCCGCTGCGGAGCTCGGCCACGTCTCCCGGTCGAGGCGGAGCATGGCCTTGGAAAGCGACGACCTCGCCGAGGCCAAACTGCAAGGCGCCCGCGCCGTCGAGTTGCACCGTTCGCTCGCGCCAGCCTCGCTCCCCAAACACGAGCTGGCGCACCGGTAGCGCATCGAGAAACTCGTTGCCGATCACGATTGCCGGGCCGGGCGGTACCTCCGCCAGGCGTGCATGCCAGGAGACCGCGAGCCCGGCGGCGGCCAGCATATGCTGCTGCGTGCGGCGCAAAGTCGGGCTGATCTCGATCAGATGCACGCGCACGGCGGCCAGAAATGAGGATAGCACGGCCGCCGCCCGCAGCGCGTCGGCCATGAGCGTGCCGCGGCCGGGGCCCAGCTCAATCAGCCTCAGCGCGGCGGGCTCGCCCATCCCCTGCCACGTCATGGCCGCCCAAACGCCGATGATTTCGCCGAACACCTGGCTGATCTCGGGTGCCGTTATGAAATCGCCATCGGCGCCGATGACGTGAGCCTTGCTCCAGTAGCCATGGTCGGGATCGGCCAGGCACATCTTCATATACGTGTCGAGGCGCAGCGGCCCTTCGCGGCGGATGCGCGCGCGCAAGAGCGCAAGCAGCCCCTGTTGGCTCAGTGGTGCCTCAGCGCTCGACATGACCAGGCAAGATCGACGGCTTGGGCGTGCTCTTTTTGGCCCAGCGCGCGATCAAAATGCCGGCGACGATCATCGGCAGGGAGTAGACGATGCCGGCGGTGAGGGGACCGATGGTGAACAGGTGTCCGGGGTCGGGTTCGCGGAAGAACTCGCTCAAGGATCGTGCCAGCCCGTAGCCGGTGAGAAAAGCACCGGCTAGAAGCCCCGGTCGTTGCAAGGCGTGTCGCTTGTGGGTGAACCAGAACAGCACCGCAAACAACACGGCGCCCTCCAACAGGGCCTCGTAAAGCTGGCTCGGATGCCGCGGCAAGGGGCCGGCGCCCGGAAAAACCATTGCCCACGGTACATCGCTGGTGCGGCCCCACAGTTCGCCGTTGACGAAATTGGCAAGCCGCCCAAAAAACAGCCCCATGGGGGCGGCGGTCGCGCTCAAGTCCAGGACGCTCCAGAGGTTGGCGCCGACGCGGCGGGCAAAATAGATCATGGCAAGGATCGAACCGATCAGGGCACCGTGGAAGGACATGCCTCCGTTCCACACGGCCGGGATCGCCAGCGGATTGTTGACAAAAAAGTGCGGCTCATAAAAGAGCACGTAGCCGAGCCGGCCGCCCAACAGGACGCCAATGGTCATCACCAACAATAGGTCGTCGGCCTTTTCGGGGGCGAAGGGGCGGCCCGCGGCCGGCCACAATTCGCTTCGCCGCAGCAAATATTTGACGTAGAGCCAACCCAGCAATAGGCCGGCCATGTAGGCAAGGCCATACCATTTGATCGACAAGGGCCCGAGCCGCAGCGCGACCGGATCGATGGCAGGGTAGGCAATGGTCAATAGGCGCATGGATCGGACCTATCGGTAGCCTCGGCGCCGTGTCAAGGCCGAGCGCCCGACGGACGCGGCAATCGGTCTTGCAGCCCTCGCCCGCACCCCCCATAGTAATGACGTGGGCGTCGGCTCCGCTGGGGCGATTGGATGCGCGCATGACTCAGAGCAACAACCGCTTTCTCGACGAACTTGCCAAGCTAATGACGGATGCCGCCGGTGCCGCGCAAGGCATGCGCCGCGAGGTCGAGACCTTGATGCGGGCCCAGGGCGAGCGCCTCCTGCGCGACCTCGATGTCGTGCAGCGCGAAGAGTTTGAGGCGGTAAAAGAAATGGCCGCAAAAGCGCGCGAAGAAAACGAGCGCCTGGCGGCGCGCATTGCCGAGCTCGAAAGCGAGATCGCCAGCCTGCGCAAGCCGGCGTAGCGGCGCCGCAGCGCAACCGCCTTTCACAGGCAATCGACAGGCTGTCCCCAGCTTTTAGGGCACGAGGGCTTTCACCTCGCCGTGGCCTTTTTGCCCGTGGACAATCAGGCCGCCGTCTTGCAACGCACGCCGGCATGCGATTACGCAGGAGGGGGATCGAAGCAAGGGCGGCTTGACTCGACAAGACTCGAAACGCAGCCATCGCGCAACGAGCAAAAATAGAGGGACGGAATGGCCATCGCTGAAATGACGCGCACCCGCACGAATAATCCCATCTCCTTGCTCGAGCAGATCGCCGGCAGCAACGATTGGGCCTTCGACCGCGGCAGCGAGGACGAGTTGACGCTGAACGTGGCGGGGATTTGGACCGACTATCACGTGTCGCTCAATTGGCGCCACGACCTTGAAACCCTGCACATCGCCTGTGCCTTCGACGCCAAGATCCCCGACAATCGCCTGGCCGAGGTCTATCGCCTGGTGGCGCAAATCAATGAGCAATTGTGGGTTGGTCATTTCGATGTCTGGACCCAAGAAGGCTTGATCATGTTTCGCCAGGGCTTGATGCTGAATGGGGCCCTGGCGACCACGCATCAATGCGAAGCCTTGCTGAAGGCGGCCCTGGAGGCTTGCGAGCGCTATTACCAGGCTTTCCAATTCGTGGTGTGGGCCGGCAAGGACAGCCGCGAGGCCCTGGCCGCGACCATGTTTGAGACCGAGGGCCAGGCCTGAAGTCTTTTTTGCCGTGATCGAGCTCCCAATTCGTGCCGCA
The DNA here is from genome assembly GCA_035714005.1 of Hyphomicrobiaceae bacterium. Taxonomy (GTDB): domain Bacteria; phylum Pseudomonadota; class Alphaproteobacteria; order Rhizobiales; family Hyphomicrobiaceae; genus AWTP1-13. The sequence goes on along the minus strand of DASTMQ010000122.1, from coordinate 7,468 downwards.
CGACCTTAAGATCGTGCGGATTGGCTGGTCGGGCGGACCCGCCCGGCCGTTGCATTGGGCGGTGTATCATGACACTCAAAATCGATGGCTCGTTGCTGCTCGCCGGTGCGGGCAACATGGGCGCGGCGCTATTGGCCGGGTGGCTCGATCGCGGCCTCGATCCGGGCGCGGTGCAAATCCAGGATCCCGCCCCTCCCTCCGCAACGCGGGCCCTGCTCGAGCGCCACCACCTCACCGCCAGCCCGATGCTAGAGCCGCTGCCGAAGGCCCCGGCCGTGATCGTCGTTGCCGTCAAGCCGCAGGTCATGGATGAGGTTTTCCCCGGCCTGGCGCGCCACGCCGGACCGCAAACGGTCGTTCTGTCGATTGCCGCCGGGCGCACGCTCGCGGGCTTCGAACGGCAGCTTGCGCCGCAGGCCGCCGTCGTGCGCGCCATGCCGAATACGCCGGCGGCCATCGCCCGCGGCATCAGCGTGGCCGTGCCGAACGCGCACGTGACCGCCGCGCAGCGCCAACTTTGTGATGCCTTGCTGCGCGCGGTGGGCGAGGTTGAATGGGTTGCCGAGGAGGCTCTGCTCGATCCGGTTACCGCCGTCTCGGGCTCGGGTCCGGCCTACGTTTTCCACCTGACCGAATGCCTGGCGGCGGCCGGCGTCACGGCCGGCCTCGCCCCGGACCTGGCCATGAAACTCGCCCGTCATACGGTGTCCGGGGCGGGTGAACTGATCAATCGCGCCAAGGCGCCCCCGAGCGCGCTGCGCGAGAGCGTGACATCGCCCAACGGCACCACCTTTGCCGCCTTGCAGGTGCTGATGGGCGAAGGCGGCTTGGCGGAGCTTATGACCGAGGCCGTGGCTGCGGCCACCCGCCGCTCACGGGAGCTGGCGAAATAGGCCAGCAACCGCTGGTCAAGTCGGCAGTCTGCTCCTATTTTGCGCCGCGCAAAGATCAAGAGTACTCTCATGCCCAACACTCAACCCGTGCCGCAACCCGGCATCTTGCAGATTGACGCCTACGTTCCTGGCGAAAGCAGCGTGGCGGGCGATCTAAAACCCATCAAGTTGTCCTCCAATGAAACGCCGCTCGGGCCGAGCCCGAAGGCGGTCGCGGCCTACCGGGCGGCCGCCGATAGCTTGGCGCTCTACCCCGACGGTGGCGCCAACGAGCTACGCAAGACAATCGCCGGTCACTATGGGCTCGACCCTGAGCGCATCATTTGCGGCTCGGGTTCCGACGAACTGATCAATCTGCTGGCGCACGCCTATATCGGGCCGGGCGAGGAGGCAATCTATAGCGAGCACGGCTTCCTGATGTACAAGATCGCCACGCTGGGAAGCGGGGGCAAGCCGATTGCGGTGCCGGAGAAAAATTACCGCGCCGACGTCGACGCCATCCTGGCCGCGGTCAGGCCCAATACCAAGGTGGTCTTTCTCGCCAATCCGAACAATCCCACGGGAACCTACCTTCCCCACGACGAAGTCCGACGCCTGCATCGCGGGTTGCCCGCCCAGGTGCTGTTGCTGCTCGATGCTGCCTACAGCGAGTATGTGCGGCGCAACGACTACGAGGCCGGGCTCGAGCTGGTTGCCACCACGCTCAACACGGTGATGACGCGCACCTTTTCGAAAATCTATGGCCTTGCCGCCCTGCGTCTCGGCTGGGCCTATTGTCCGGCCGGCGTCGCCGATGTGCTCAATCGGGTGCGCGGGCCTTTCAATGTGTCCGCCCCGGCCCTGGCCGCCGGCAAAGCGGCCATTTTGGACCGCGCCCACATCGATACTGCCGTTATGCACAACGAAAAATGGCTGCCGTGGGTGGCGGCCGAGCTCGAACGGCTGGGTCTCGAGGTGACGCCAAGCGTCGGCAACTTCCTGCTCATCCACTTTCCCGCCGCGCCGGCCCGCTGCGCCGGCGCGGCCGACGAGTTCCTAAAAGGTCGCGGCATCATCCTGCGCCGGGTTGCGGCCTATGGATTGCCCGGTGCGCTCCGCATGACGATCGGCAGCGAAGACGACAATCGCCGGGTCGTTGCGGCCCTGCGGCAATTCATGGGGTAGCCATGACGGCTCACGCTTTCGAGCGCGTCGCTCTGATCGGGCTTGGTTTGATCGGATCATCGCTCAGCCATGCCATGCGCAGGGCCGGTCTCGCCCGCCGCATCGTCGGGCATGCGCAATCAGAAACGACGCGCGACACCGCCCTAAGGCTGGGGTTGGTCGCCTCCGTCTACGCCAGTGCGGCAGAGGCCGTTGAGCAGGCCGACCTCGTCATCCTGTGCACGCCGATCGGGGCCTACGCGCCGATTGTCAGCTCGATTGCTCCGGCACTGAAGACCGGCGCCATCGTCACCGATGTCGGCTCCGTCAAGGGTTCCGTTGCCCGCGAGGTCGGCCCTTGCATTCCGGCGGGCGTGCATTTCATTCCCGGTCACCCGATCGCGGGTACCGAGCATTCCGGCCCGCATGCAGGTTTCGCCGAGTTGTTTGATGGCCGCTGGTGCATTCTGACGCCCTCGAATGCAGCCGACCCCGCGGCCGTCGAAAGGCTCAAGGCCTTTTGGATGGCGCTCGGAAGCCAGGTCGAGATCATGGACGCGGACCATCATGATCTCGTGTTGGCCATCACCAGTCACGTACCGCACCTCATTGCCTACAACATCGTCAATACCGCTCGGCACCTGGAGCGCGTGACCGATAGCGAGGTGATCAAGTTTTCGGCCGGTGGCTTCCGAGACTTCACCCGCATTGCCGCCTCCGATCCCATCATGTGGCGCGACGTCTTCCTTAACAACAAGGAGGCGGTGCTGGAAATGCTCGGCCGCTTCACCGAGGATTTGACGGCGCTGCAGCGGGCCATTCGCTTTGGGCAAGGGGCAACTCTGCATCAGCTTTTCACCGAGGCGCGGGCGACGCGGCGCAGCATTATCGAGGCCGGGCAGGACACGGCGGCACCCGATTTCGGTCGGCACGCAGGTGGCAAGCCCTCAGCCCGATGACGGCAGCGGCGGCCGAGCACTGGATTTTCGCCTATGGCTCTTTGATGTGGCGGCCCGGGTTTCCCTATCAAGAGGCCCAACACGCGCGCTTGGTCGGCTATCGGCGTTGTTTTTGCATCTACTCGATGCATCACCGGGGCACGCCCGAGCGGCCCGGCCTGGTGCTCGGCCTCGATCGCGGCGGCACCAGCGAAGGTATTGCCTACCGCATCTCGGCTGCACACTATGCCACGGTCGTGCGTTATCTGCGCGCGCGCGAACAGGTGAGCGGCGTCTATCGTGAGGTCAATGTCGCGGTGGCGCTGCTAGGCGGCAGCAGGCGCGAGGTCATGGCGCTCACCTATGTGGTGGAGCGCGCGCACCCGAGCTATGCTGGCCGCCTGCCTTTGACCCTTCAGGCGCACCTGATTCGGGGCGCCCGCGGTGCGTCCGGCCTCAACCTCGACTATCTGATCAGCACCCTCAACCACCTCGCCGAGCTCGGTATCCGCGAGCGCGACTTGCAGCGACTGCTCGCCATCATCGGCCCGCACACGGCGCGCGGTCGGCCGTCCGATCATGCCAATCCGTCGGTCAGGACGATGCTGCGCGCGACCCGGCGCTTGCCGGTGTCGGTGCCCGTGCGCGGACTGAAGCTCGACGCGCGGCGTCGCTTCCTGCATCGCCAAGGCGTCCTGCTCTAGGGCGCGCGGGGCTCAAGACCAATCGATGTTGCCGTATTTGCGTTCATAGCGCTGAACGAACGACGGCGATATCGATCGCAGCCGTTCGCCGTCGATGTGGCTCGAGCGCCCGAGATAGCTCATGGCGAGCTGCATCGGCTCAAGGCGCATGTGCTCGAAGAACCGATGATACCAAGCGGCGGAGCGAAGCGAGGCCGCCACCAATTTCTCCACGCTTGGCCGTCGTTTCGCCTCGTAACGCTGCAACGCCGCGGAAATTTGCCCTATTTCGACGTCAGCCAGGGTGTTGGCAAGCGCCAGGGCGTCGCCCAGCGCCAGCCGTGTTCCCGAGCCGATCGAATAGTGCGCGGTATGTGCCGCATCGCCGATCAGCACGACGTTGTCCACCGCCCAGCGCTCGTTGCGCAGGCACGGAAAATTGCGCCAGATCGACTTGTTGTCGATCAGCGGTGCACCCTGCAAAGTCGCGGCAAAAATCTCCTCGCACAGCCGGCGCGAGCTCGCCGCAGCGGCCCGATCCAGGCCGGCGCGGCGCCAGGTCGCCGGGTCGCACTCCACGATGAAAGTACTGCGGTCCGCGGCATAGCGGTAGTGATGCGCATTGAATGTGCCCAGTTCGTTGGCGAGGAAGGTTTGCGTCAGCGTGTCGAATGGGCGATTGGTGCCGTACCAGATGAAGCGATTCTCAAGGTTTACGGTGGAGCTGCCAAAGCCGTTACCGAGCCCGTTGCGCACAAGGGAATTGACGCCATCGGCGCCGACAATAAGGTCGTAACCCGATAGCGATGCCAACGAGGTAATCGCGCAAGCGAACTCCATCTCGACGCCGGCCTCGCGTGCCTGACCCTGCAACAGAGCGAGCAGTTCGAGCCGTCCGATGGCCGCGAAGCCGACGCCGTCGATCGTAACGCGTTGGCCGCGATGCACGATGGCAATGTCCCGCCAACTCTCGAGGCTCGGCGCGATCAGCTCGAAGGTTGTCGCGTCCTCCTCGCGCCAGAACTCAAGCGCCGTTTGCGAGAACACGACCCCGAAACCCCAGGTAGCATCGGCTGGGTTTTGCTCCCAGAGCCGCACGGCATCGCCGGGGTGACGCCTTTTCCACAGCGCTGCGAAATAGAGGCCGGCGGGGCCTCCGCCCAGCACGGCAATTCGCATTAGACGCCCTTGCGATGGTTCAATGGAGCACAGGTCCCTTGAGGAAACGGCGGCGGTCGGAGGATCGCAAGGTAATGTCGAAGGTCCTGCCGTCGCGGTGGATTTGCAAGGGGACGTTGACGCCGGCCTGGCCGAGCGACCAGACCCCCCGGAACAGGCCCGCCAAAGTGGAGACTGGCGTGCCGGCCACGCTCACAACAACGTCGCCGGCCTTGAGATCGGCGTTCGCCGCCGGACCACGACTGGCGATGCCCAGAATGGCCACGCTGCTGCCGACCTCGGTAGCATAAAGGCCGAGCCAAGGCCGGGCCGGACGGTTGGGTCGACCGATCGTCAGCATGTCGTCCAAAATCGGCTTCAACAGGTCAATCGGCACGATCATGTTGGCGTCTTCGGCTTGCCGCTGGGCTCGACCGGTCGGATTGGCGGCCACCTGCTGGATCTGAAGCGAACCAATGCCGATCAAATCTCCCTCGGGTCCGATCAGGCCGGTGCCGCCCCAGTGCGGATGCGACGGGGCCGTGAAAATCGCCTCGTCGAGCACATACTCCCAGTAGCCCGAGAACTCCTGCTTGGCGATGATGCGGGCGGCAACCGAGCGCGGTCGGCCTCCGGCACCCCCGACGACGACGCGCTCGCCCACCTCTGCGGCCTTTGAGCTGCCCAGCGGCAGCGCCGGTAGATCCAGTCGCCCCAGGGCCTGCAGCAGGCCAAAGCCGGTCTCCTGATCGTAGCCCAACACATGCCCCGGCACAGCGCGCCCGCCGCTGTGGCTGATCCAGACCGTCTCCGCCTCGGTGATGAGGTACCCGATGGTCAAGATCAGGCCGTCATCGCGGATGAGAACACCGTTGCCCCGGCGCTCGGTGCCAAGCGTCTCGGCGGTGAAGGCGTCGGCGGGAATGAGCGCCCTAATACCCACCACCGCCGACAGGGTCCGGTCGAGCTCATAGTCGTAGTCGTCGGGTTTTGGCTCCACAGTCGGCGCACCTCTTGATGGCAGCACAGCGCGCATTGAGCGCCCGGCTATTTTATCGCGCCGCCGCTGCGGTGGCCACCGTCGCCTTGCAGGCAGGCCCTTGGTGCGCCGCAATGCTCGGCCCTTGACGAGCAGCGTGGAGCGGCGCTTGCTCAGCTGATCGTCGTGGAATGGAGAGCACCCGCATGGCGCCGTTTTTTGCTTTCCTGCATCATCTTGCGGCATTCACACTGGTGGCCGCCTTGGTGGTCGAATTCGTGCTCCTCAAGGACGAGCTGACGCTCAAGAGTGCACGCAAAATTCTTGTTGCGGACATGATCCTCGGCATCGCCGCAGGCGTCGTGTTCCTCGTGGGTCTCGGCCGCGTGTTCCATTTCGACAAAGGGGCCTACTACTATTTTCATAATTGGGCATTCATCGCCAAACTCTCGTTGTTCGTTCTCATCGCCATCGCCTCGATCGTGCCCACCAGGGAGTTTTTGGCCTGGCGCGGCGCCGTCAAGCAGGGCGAGGTGCCGGCGGTCGAGGGGGGACGGCTCAGATCAATCCGTTTGATCCTTCATTTAGAGCTCGCCGGCATTGTCATAATTCTCCTCTGCGCCGCCCTGATGGCCAAGGGCGTCGGCACCCGCTTTTGAGCGCCCAGCCGGCTTGCCTCGCCCACCAGGCCTGAACCCGCAAAACCCGTGCCCGGGATGGCCGGTCATGGCATTGGCGCGCCCGGCAAATTGGCGCCGAAGTTGCACGTGCCCAGGCGCCATGCACCAAATAAAAGCACACAGTTCCGTCAGGATCGGTTCCGATCGCAGCTTTGGCCTCATCTTTGCGGCCGTCTTTACCACCGTGGCAGCCTGGCCATTGCTGCGGGCCAAGATCCCCGTTGGACGGCTTTCGGTCTTGAGCGAACATGTCAGCGACTGGTTCGAGATCGATGAAGCTTCCCCTTACATGCTGATGGTGGCCGATGTCGTCCGGGATCGTCGCCGCACCATGACCACCGAGGAACAGGCCCGCTTCGGTATCGACAAGCTCAATGCCATCCGCTCGGAGATCCCGGCTGTCACGCCCGTCGACTACTCGGCGCGTATTCGAACCGTGCACCGCGACACCAACCCGATTTATCATGCTTTGCTTGCGCGCTTCCGCGATCTCACCGGCTGCCCGGTGATCGTCAATACCTCCTTCAATGTGCGCGGGGAGCCGATCGTGTGCACGCCCGAGCACGCCTTTCGCTGCTTTATGGGCACCGATATCGAACGCCTGGTGGTTGGCAATGCCATGCTGAGCAAGGAGCAGCAGAACCCTGCATTGGGCCAGGACTATAAAAATGCCTTCGCGCTCGACTGAGATGGACTTCGGGGCTTGAGGTGGCTGGCCCAATGCCCGTCGGGGCGGCCGGAACGGCCCCGAGGATCCTCGTCGGCGCCGCCGGTCTCGGCAGGGCAAGCGGCCCCGCGCCTGGTGGCTTTGGCCCAACCCCGCGCTGAAGCCCTGCGGCAGAGCCGACGCCGCCTGCTGCCAATTGCGTCATGGCCATAGCCGCAACTTCGCGGTAGGGCGGCCGTTTATTTGCATGGCAAGCCGTCGTTTTGGCTTGCCTTGAGCCCAACGCCCCGTAGGAGGTCGCATGCCCATCCCGGCCGGGCTAGCCGC
>DASTMQ010000121.1:0-2930 GCA_035714005.1 Hyphomicrobiaceae bacterium | reverse complement strand
GAGTGCTGCGGCGCACCGCCTGTGAGTGACTTTAATACGCGGCGTCCCTCTGACGGTTGGCCCGGTGTGGGATGGGAGTCGGCCAGAAATCTGGCTCACCGCCGTCAGAGCGCCGGCGTGCGGTAGAGGACTTTGCCGCTGACTTTGATCTCGACGTCGAGCAGGTATTGGCGTACGCCGTTCGCATCGGTGTCGATGCCGAGACCCGGCGCCTCGGGCGCGCGAATCTCGCCATTGCGGTCGCGCGCCAGCTTGTTGGCCGTGAAGGCCTGCGCTACGGGTTTCGGCGCCGCGGGGTACTCGCACAATCGATGCTCGGCCAAACCCGCATAAGGTTGCAGCGACGCCGACAACGCCAGGTGCGAGGTAAACGTGTGGTTGACAAAGGTGACGCCGCGGCCGCTGGCATAGTCGGCAACCGCCTTGGCCGGCCCGATGCCGCCGATGCGGCCGCAGTCGATCTGCACAAACCCGACGCCGCCGTAGTCGATCAAATGCCGGGCCATGTGCCCATTATGGGCGCCCTCGCCACCGGCCAGTTTCACCTTGCGCGATTGTTGGGCGAGCGACCCATAGGCCTCATAGGCCGCCGCCTCGAAAGGCTCTTCCAGCCACAGCGCCCCGGCGGCCTCTAGGGACGGCAGACGCTCGGCGGCACGCGCCACGTCCTCAATGAATATCTGGCCGACGTCGACCAGCAGGATGCCGTCGGCACCCAGGCCCTCCCGCGCGGCGGCAAAATGCTCGGCGTCTTCTCGGGCGCTGCCGCGCCCAATCGGTCCCCAGCCGAATTTCGCCGCCTTGAAGCCCTGGGCCCGCGACAGCTTGGCTGCCTCGAGCGTCTGTTGTGGGGTATCCCCAAAAAGACGCGAGGCGTAGGGAATCTTGGGGTGGCTGGCATTGTAGCCCAAGAGTTTCCACACGGGCTCCTGACGCGCGCGTCCCAACAGATCCCACATGGCCATCTCGACGCCCGATAGGGTGTGCGCGGCCTGCAGCAAGTCCATGCTGTCGTAGGCGACCTGGGCCGACATGCGCGCAATGTCGGCGGGTCCCTCAAGCGTCTGTCCCAGGATCGAGGCGCCGACCGGACGGCACACGCCGTGCGACATGGGACAGACGAAGGCGGCAATCGAGGGCAGCGGGGCCGCCTCGCATTCGCCCCAGCCGACATGGCCGCCAGCCGAGACCCGCACCAGCAGCGCATCCTGACTGCCGTCGGCCTCCGTCGTCACCACCGGCATTGCCAGATAGAAAAAATCAACGCTCTCGATTTTCAAAGAAGCTCCTCCGACCGTTCGGATGATATGGCGAGGTGTACCCGTCGCTGCTGCCTGCGACCCGCGCTGGCGAACGCTCCTCCCCCTCTCTTCGGGCCACTCTGTTCGGGCCAAACGATCACGGCGCGATGCTAGGGCTTCGCCGCCTGCTGGGACTCGACGAGGTTCCACAGCGGAATGAGCACGTTGGTCGCCGTTTGTCCCTTGGCATTGGCATAGGCGTAACTGATCGTCTTTCCGTTCAGCACATGTTTGTACTGGGCACGGCCATCAGGCGACGAGAATCTCAAAGTGTCATCGGAAATGCGACCGGCGATTTTAAAAACGCTGGCTGGATTCTGCGTCACCCCCTTGGGCACCGGCGGACCAAAGGCCCAATAGCCGTCGGCGCTCCCGTCTTTGCTGACACGGGTAATGATCATCATCAGGCGACGGCCGGTACGGCCTTCGTCGACCCAAGCGCCGACAAAGCGCCGGTAGGCGAGGGGAACATCGTCTGCCGGCACCTCAAAGCGAAAGTCGGGGACGCTGATCGCATGCTTGGCGGCGTGCGCGCGGATCCCTTTCGCATCCTGGTCACTGAAGAGCCCTCCCGCTTGCACGTCCGAATGCTTCGCTGGCCGCGCGCCAGCCTTGAGCTCGGTCGGTTTGGCCAGGGCAAGGGTGCTTGTCTGCCGCGCCTCCTCGAGCGCCTTCACGGCGGCAACGCGCTCGCCTTCCGCCACTTTTGCCGCCTCCTTGGCGGCTTCCATCTCCTTTAACGCCTTACGCAGCTCCTCAGCGTGGATAAGCGCTTCTTGCCGTTGCTGCTCTTCCAGACGTTTGACCTCGCCGGCATTGCGCGCCTCCTCGGCGCGCCGCCGCTCCTCCGCCAACTTGGCTTCGCGCGCTTTCTTTTCTTCCTCTTTGCGCTTGAGTTCGGCGGCCTTGCGGGCTTCCTCGGCACGCTTGCGCTGCTCTTCGCGGGCCGCCGCTTCCGCCTTGAGACGCTGCTCCTGCTGCTCGATCAGCGCCTGCGCGGCCGTGGCAAACGTGCCGTCGGGATAGCGATCAAGGTAGGTCTTGAGGACCGTGGGATCGGTGTTGTCCTTGACGGAGGCCCAAAAGGCCATTTCCAGCTGCTGCTCGGGCGTTGGTCCTTCCGGTTTTTTGCCCGCGAAATAAACCTCCGGCAACGTCGAAGCCGAAATCCACGGATCCTGCCCGATCTCGCGATTGACCCTCAGCGCCACCCGCCGAAACATATAAAGAGCCTCCGCGCCGGGCTTGACGATCTCGTCGCTGAGCGCCCGTGCATACGGTCCACCCTCGCTGCCGGTGTCGGACGCCGTGCGTCCCGGCGCCGTCGCATAGGCGATCATCACGCCCGGCGTATAGGCCAGCGGCACGAAACCCTTGCCGGCCAGCGCCTTTTGACCTTTGCGCGTGAGATTGAGTTCATTGCGGCAGGCATCGAACACCACGTAGTGCGTGGCGAGCTTGGCCTGCTCGCGCAGGTTCTCGATGATGTTGTTGAGGTTGAGCGAATTGATCCAGAGGTTGTCATCGTCGGCGTTTGTGACGTCGACGGGGATCAAATAGTTGATCTTGGTGTCGGGATCGGCGGCACCATGTCCGGAATAGTAGATGAAGCTGATGGCGCCCTCGCCC
>DASTMQ010000120.1:0-4646 GCA_035714005.1 Hyphomicrobiaceae bacterium | reverse complement strand
GGCACCGGTGCAGGCATTGCCGATATCGGTGTGGACCGCGTAGGCAAAATCGATCGGAGTGGCCCCGCGCGGCAGCGCGATCAGGCGGCCCTTGGGCGTGAAGCAAAAGACCTGGTCCTGGAACAACTCGAGCTTGGTGTGTTCGAGGAACTCCTCGGGATTGTCGCCCTCGAGCAGGGTGTCGACCAGGCGGCGCAGCCACATGTAGGGGTTCTCGCGCGGCTGGCCGCCGTTGCTGCCGGCCCGGTATTCCGCACCCGCAATGCCGTCCTTGTAAAGGGCGTGGGCGGCGACGCCGTATTCGGCGATGTGGTGCATGTCGGCGGTGCGGATTTGCAGTTCGACGCGCTGATGGCGTGGGCCGACGATGGTGGTGTGGATCGACTGGTAGTTGTTCTGCTTCGGCGTCGAGATGTAGTCCTTGAAGCGGTCCGGCACGGCGCGCCAGGCCGAGTGAATGACGCCCAGCGCCCGGTAGCAGGCATCGACGCTGCCGACGACGACGCGAAAGGCGTAGATGTCGGAGAGCTGCTCGAGCGAGATGCCGCGATTTTCCATCTTGCGCCAGATCGAAAATGGCTTCTTCTCGCGGCCGTAGACCTCGGCCTCGAGCCCGGCGCCGGCCAGGCGCGCCTTGAGCGCCGCGCTGATCTCCTCGACCAGGCCCTGGTTGCGGGCGCGCAGCTCAATGAGCTTGCCGACCACGGCCTCATGGGCCTCGGCATAGCCCCACTTGAAGGCCAACTCTTCCAGCTCATCGCGCATGCCTTGCATGCCCATGCGGCCGGCAAGGGGAGCATAAATCTCCAGCGTCTCTTCCGACATCTGGCGGCGGCGCTCGGGCCGCATGTGCTCGAGCGTGCGCATGTTGTGGAGCCGATCGGCCAGTTTGATCAGCAGCACACGGATGTCGCTGGAGATGGCGACCAGCAGCTTGCGGAAGTTTTCGGCCTGCTCGGCCTTTTTGGTGACGAGGTCGAGCTTTTTGATTTTGGTGAGGCCGTCGACCAGCGCTCCGATCTCCTTGCCGAACTTCTGGTCGATCTCGGTGCGGGTGACGTCGGTGTCCTCGATCACGTCGTGCAGCAGGGCCGCGGCAATGGTGGCATCGTCGAGCCTGAGCTCGGTCAGGATGGCGGCGACTTCGAGGGGATGGGAAAAATAAGGATCGCCGGAGAGGCGCTTTTGGTGGCCGTGCGCCCGCATGGCATAGACGTAGGCACGGTTCAGCAGCGCCTCATTGGCGCTCGGGTCGTACTTCTGGACCCGCTCCACCAGCTCGTATTGGCGCATCATGCCACGCCTCGCGCACCTGCCCTCCGGCAGGCAATGATCTTACTCCTCTGTTAGGCCGAAGCCCGCCACAATCGAGCGTGCGATCGCCCCAAGGATCGCCCCCAAGGGCGCCACGCCCAAGGGCGCCACGCCCAAGGGCGCCACGCTCGAGGGCGCCGGCCCCAAGGGCGCCGCGCTCAAGGGCGGCGCACGCAGGCTCAGAGGCCGCCGCGGCCGGAGCCACCCCCGGAGGAGCCGCCGCCATTGGCCGAGGGCTCGGTGGGTGTCAGGCTCTCCATGCCGCGCAACAGTTGTTCTTCGGTGATGACGTCGACCTGGGTGTCCGTGCTCTGATCGTCGCGCCCCAAAATCGGCCTGCGCTCTTGCGGCAGGGTGGGGGCGGCGCCGGGCTCGGGCTCGTCGACCTCGACGTTCTTTTGGATGGAGTGGATCAGGCCCTCGCGCATGTCGTCGGCGGGGATCGTCTTTTCCGCAATCTCACGCAAGGCGATCACGGGGTTTTTGTCGTTTTCGGTGTCGACCGTGATGTGGGAACCGTTGGCAATGGCTCTGGCCCTGTGCGCTGCCAAAAGGACCAGCTCGAACCGGTTCGGAACTTTGTCGACGCAGTCTTCGACGGTCACGCGCGCCATGCGATGATCCCTCTGGTCTCAGTGCGAATGGAATGGGGCCCGGAAACCCATGGTCCGCAGCCATACCTCATCTGGCCAGGCTTTTCGCACGAGGTGGGCACGAAATCAAGGGTTTGCGACGACCTGATGCCGGGCGTTGCCACCCAGGCGGGCGAGCAAGGTGCGCGCGTTGACCCCCAGCACGGGATGGCGCCAGTGGGGCGCGACCTGGGCCAAGGGCACCAGCACAAAGGCGCGCCGGTGCGCCTCGGGATGGGGCAGAACGAGGCCGCCACGGCGCCGCCCACGCCCGGGCCTGCCCAGGCGCCGGCCGCCATAGTCCAAGATGTCGATATCGAGCGGGCGCGGCCCCAGGCGGCGGCCGGGACGGCGGCCGGCCTGGCGTTCCAAGCCCTTGAGGCGGCGTAGCAGCGCCGCGGGCGCCAGGCTTGCCCTGGCGAGCACGACGGCATTGAGATAGTCGGGCTGGCGGCCGCCGCCGACGGGCTTGGTGCGAAAGAGGTCTGAGCGGGCGAGCGGCTCCAGCCCCTCTTGCCGCAGGGCGTCAAAGGCGCGCAAAAGCGTGACCTTGGGGCTGCCCCAGGCGCCGGCAATGTTGCCGCCAAGCCCTAAAATGAGGCGATTTGTTCCACAGCACGGGTCTGATTGCGAAAATTTAAGTCTATGTGGGTAGACATTTGCGCTATTCTTGATCATGGCTATTTGTCGCCTTGGCATTGCTTTGGAATGAGCCTAGGTCACTCCCTCGCATGCTGGTTGCGCCCACGTTAGTGCGCTGCGGCTGGCGGCCTTCTCAGGAGACGCACTCAAATGCATTCAATGCATTTTTACGAGACTGAGCGTATTGCCCTGTTTATTGACGGCGCCAACCTTTACGCCACCGCAAAGGCGCTCGGTTTCGACATCGATTACAAGCGCCTGTTGGCGCTGTTTCGCACCAAAGGTCAGCTGGTTCGCGCCCTCTACTACACGGCCCTTGCCGAGGACCAGGAGTATTCCTCGATCCGGCCGCTGGTCGATTGGCTCGACTACAACGGCTATACCATGGTTACCAAGCCGACCAAGGAGTTCACGGACGCGCTTGGCCGCCGCAAGATCAAGGGCAACATGGACATCGAGCTCACCGTCGATGCCATGCGCCTGGTCGATCGCCTCGATCACATCGTGCTGTTTACCGGAGATGGCGATTTCCGCGCTTTGGTGGCGGCCCTGCAGCAAAGCGGACGCCGCGTCAGCGTGGTGTCGACGCTGCAGACCCAGCCGCCCATGGTGGCCGACGAATTGCGCCGGCAGGCCGACCAATTCATCGACCTTGCCGACCTCGAAGATCAGGTGTGCCGCGACCCGGCGTCCCGGCCCGTGCGCGAGGCCCGCGAGGGCGGCTCCCGCGCCAGCCCGGCGCGGCGACAGGCGCCCGCGCCGGCAACGCTGAGCTATCCCGACGAGGAAGACGACGACCGGCCGTAGCTTTAATGGCGGGGGGCGCGGCGATGGCGGAGGCAGCAGCGGCCGAAGCCCAAGCCGACTGCCCGCTTTGCCCGCGCCTGGTTGCCTTTCGCGGCCGCAATCAAACCGCCGAGCCCGGTTGGTTCAACGGTGCGGTGCCCTCCTTCGGTCCGCTTGAGGCACGCCTGTTGATCGTCGGGCTGGCACCGGGCCTGCGCGGGGCCAACCGCACCGGTCGTCCATTCACGGGCGATTATGCCGGTGACCTCCTCTATGCAACCTTGCTGGCCTTCGGCCTGGCCCGCGGCAGTTATGCGGCGCGCCCCGATGACGGGCTCACGCTCAACGACTGCATGATTACGAACGCGGTGCGCTGCGTGCCGCCCGAGAACAAGCCGACGCCCGCGGAAATCGCCACCTGCCGCCGCTACCTGGCGAGCCGCATCGCCAGCCTGCCGCGCCTTGCCGCCATTCTGGCGCTGGGACGCATCGCCCACGACAGCACGCTCGATGCCACGGGCAGCCGCAAGGCGGCTTTCCCGTTCCGGCATGGGGCCCAGCACGCCCTGGGCAACGGCGTGGTCTTGTTCGATAGCTATCACTGCTCGCGCTACAACACCAACACCGGCCGGCTGACGGCTGAGATGTTTCGCGACGTGGTTGCCAGCATCAAAACCCATCTGACCGAGACGCCCGCCACGCCGCGCTGAGTGGAGGCTGCGCCGGCGCCCCGGCCTGGTGGCCCGCCCGTGCCGATCAGTGCGAGCGGTCGATCATGCCGAGCCAGGCGCAGACTTCCCGGGCGTGGGCGGCGGGGGGATCAACGGGGTAGTAGACGCGCTCAATGGCCCCGGCCTTGATCGCCAGCGTCAGGCGTTTGAGATAGGTGACGCCGCCGGTTGTGAAGGTCGGCAGCGCCAGCGCGCGCTGCAAGGCGAAGGCCGCATCGCTCAACAGCACAAAGGGCAGGTGCAAGCGCTCGGCCATTTCGCGCTGATAGACGTTTGTTTGGGTCGACAGGCCAAACACCTCGGCGCCCACTTGGCGAAAGCCGTCGTAAAGGTCGCGGAAGCCTTCGCTCTCGGGCGTGGAGCCGTGCGCGCCTGGAATTTCGTCCCAGGCTTCAGGATTGGGCAGGCCGGGCCTACCGGTCCAGGGATAACAGTAGACGATGGCGCGGCCCTGAACGCGGGCGAGGTTCACGGGCTCGCCCCGGGTCGCCGGCAGGGCGAGGTCGGGAAGGCGCCGGCCGCGCCGCAAATGCCGGGCGGC
>DASTMQ010000119.1:0-17434 GCA_035714005.1 Hyphomicrobiaceae bacterium | reverse complement strand
ATCGATCCGCGTCACGTTGCGGATGCCAAAGGCGATGGTGAAGGCATCAAAGCGCTGGTCGGCGAAGGGCAGTGCCTCGGCGTTGGCTATGGCGAGATTGGCTCGGCCGGCGAGCCCGGCCTGGCGCAGGCGATCGCTGCCGACCCCGAGCATGGCCGGATTGATGTCGCACAGGGTCGCCCGGCAACAGGGGCCGCCGTCGCGGAGCGCCTTCAGTGCAATGTCGCCGGTGCCGGCGGCAACGTCGATCAGCTCGAAGGGCCGGTGCGAGCGAGGCGGGTTCAACCAGGTGATGAGATCATCCTTCCAGAGCCGGTGCAGGCCGCCGGACATCAGGTCGTTCATGAGGTCGTAACGAGCGGCCACCGCGGAGAAGACCTCATTGACCAGGCCTTGCCGCGTTTCTGATGCAACCTTTCGGTAGCCGAAGGCGGCGGTTTGCTGGTCCGCACCGGGGGGAGGGTCTGGTCGGGTAGTGTGCATAGGCCTAGGCGGAACCTAGCTGAGGCCCGCCTTGGTGGCGACCAGGGCGGCCAGGGGGGCGGCCAAGGGGGGCGACCAAAGGGGGGCAGCCAAAAAGGGGGCAACCTGGGGGCGAGCCCTGGCAGTCCCGCCCCAACATTGCTATGAGCCGAGGTTAGCAGATGGCGGCGCAATGATCGACCACGGGCACAAAATCCACTCACGTTTGGCGCGCTGGTCGGGTCGGCTGGCGCTGTTCTCGGCCGGGCTGACGGTCACGGGCATGCTGCTCCACCGCCTCACCGCGTTTCCAACCCCCGCAGCCATCAATCTGTTCGCCTTGAGCGCCCTGGGGTTCGCGCTCGCCGCCCTCATCGGCCTGTTGTCGCTGTTCGGGATCTGGCGCCGGGGCTACGCGGGCGCCGGCACGGCCTTTCTCGGGATTTTCCTGGCGCTTATCTTTCTCACTTGGCCGCTGACCTATCTGCCGGCGCTGTTCAAGCTGCCGCGAATCAACGACCTCAGCACCGACCTGTCGACGCCGCCGCGCTTTGAGGCCTTAGCGTCGCAGCGCGCCGCGGGCGCCAAACCCGCCGCCTACCCGGGTGAGCCGGTTGCGGCTTTGCAGCAGGGGGCCTACCCGGACCTGCGCGGCATCACGCTCGAGCGCTCGGCGGAAGAAACCTTCGAGCTCGTCGAGGAGGCCGTGCGCAAGCTCAAATGGAAGGTTGCCGCCTCCGAGGCGCCGACCCCCAAAGCCGGTCGCCCCGGCATCATCGAGGCCACCGATCAAACGCTGCTGTTGGCCTTTCCCGACGACATTGCCATCCGCGTGATCGGCACCAACGCGCGCTCGCGCATCGATATCCGCTCTGCGTCGCGCTACGGCGACTTCGACTTCGGCCAGAACGCGACGCGCATCCGTCGTTTCTATGGCGAAGTGCAAGCGCAAATCGACGCCACGCTGCCGACCACGGTGGCCGGCCGGCGGCGGCTGCGCACGACCCGCGGCGCCGCTATGATGAAACGGCTGAAAGAACGCGAGACCCCGAAAGTGGCGCCTCGTACGCCACGAGACCGCGCTCCTTCAAGTGCTCAACGTGAGCGAGGACCGAAAGAGCAGCAGCGTTGAGGAGCTTGGGGTCGAGGCCGCGGTAGACGACCGGCACGATCGCTTCGGCCGTGTTGTGGCCCTGGCGAATGCAGTCGAGAATGGCGTGCTCACGCATGCGGCGATGCAGGAGGTAGGCTTTGACCAGGCGCTGCGGCTCCTCCACTTGACCGCCGTGGCCTGGAAAGTAGGTGCGATCGGAGCGTTCCGTGAGCAGCTCGAGGGAGCGAATATAGGCCCCCATGTTGCCTTCGGGAGGGGCCACCACGGACGTGTTCCATCCCATCACGTGGTCACCGGAAAACAAGATGCCGGTCCCTTCCAAGGCAAAGCACAGGTGGTCCGGTGCATGCCCCGGCGTAAAGAGGGCCTGGAACGCCCAACCCACCCCTTGCAGCCGATCGCCGTGGCGCATGGCAAGGTCGGGCACGAAATCCTCCTCCACGTACTCGCCCCCCGCGGGGCTGGCGCGCTTGGCGCCGCGTTTTTTAGCCTTGTGGCCATAGCCCACGGTTTTTGCCGCCGTGGCCGCCAGCAGTGCCGGCAGGCCATCGACGTGGTCGTGGTGGGTGTGGGTGATGAGAATGTGGGAGAGACGCCGCCCTTCGAGTGCCCGCAAAATCGCGGCGAGATGGGCCGGATCATCGGGACCCGGGTCGATTAGGGCGACGGGGTCGGTGCCAATCAGATAGGTGTTGGTGCCCTTGAAGGTGAAGTGGTTGGGGTTGTTGGCGACGATGCGCACGACGCCGGCAGCGAGTTGGCGGGGCTCGCCGTAGGCAAAGGTCATCGTCGTTTTGAAGGGCAGGGTTTCGGTCATCAAAGATCTCGGCGGCAGCGGCAGGAGGAGGAGCGCGAATCCGCGGCTAGCCGCCAAAGCCTTGGCGCGCAAGCCACAATTGCTTGGGCAGCCGGCGACACCCTAGCGCAGGTCGGTCCAGCTTTCGGAGAACGCCAGCGCCGAGGTGCTAAAGGGGCGTCCCTCGCGCTCCCGTTGCCAGGACCGGCCCGCGGCCTCGACCCCGTTGCGGGCAAGCCGGGTGCCGAGCGCCGGCACCAGTACCGTGCACACGCCGTAGGGGCGGTTGGGCAGGGCCTTGGGCTGGGTGTGGATCAACAAGGGGTCGCCCAGATCGAACCAGGTGAGCGCGATCTCCTCGCCGCGGGCGGCGATTTTCTCGGTCCAAAAGGCGCGCGCATCGCCCTGCTTGCTGAACTCGGCATCGACGACGGGAATGGAGGTGTCGAGGAGCTCGGCATTGAGCATGCCCTGCACCGTCGTCTGCAGCCAGCGCGCCATGGCGATGTTGTCCGTATAGATGCGCCAGCGCTTTTCCGTGAGCTCGCTCTTGAGGTAGAGCACATGCCCCGGCCCCGCCGGTGAAAAGATGATGCGCCAATAGCTGGCATTGGTCGTGTAGTCGTCGCTGTCGACGGGGCTGAGCCGGATGAACGGGTTCTCGCCGGTTAAGATCACCTTGTTGGGATCGGCCGTGCTCATGGGATGTCTCCTCCTTCGCGCTTTGAGGTCCGGGCAAGCATGGCATTGGCAGCCCTCCCGGGCAATCCGGCCCCGGCAATCGGCGGCAAACGGGGCGGCCAATCGGGGAGGCCGGGCGCCAAGCCGTGCTGAGATCAGCGCCGATGATACACCGGCTGCAGGCCGTAGACGGGGGTGGCGATCCCCGCCGCGCGCGCCTTGATCTGCAAGGCAAGCTGGAGGGAAAAAAACCGCGACTGCTGCAGGTTGCCGCCATGGAACCAGAGGGCGTGCTGCTGCGTCGGCCGCCACATGTTCCGGAGCTCGCCTTCCCAAGGGCCGGGGTCCTTTGGGGTATCGGAGCCGAGGCCCCAGCACTTGCCGACCTTGTCGGCAACCTCGGGGCTGATCAATTGCGCGGCCCATTCGTTCATGGAGCCATAGCCGGTGGCATAGACGATGAGGTCCGCCGGCAGCGCGCTGCCGTCGCCAAGGTGCACCGCGCTTGGCGTGATGCGTTCGACCGCGACGCGGCTTTTGAGTTTGATGCGGCCATCGGCGATCAGCTCGCTGGCGCCGACATCGATGTAATAGCCCGAGCCGCGCCGCGCATAGATGCAGTGGATGCCTGTGCCGTCGACGCCGAAGTCGAACCAGAAGCCTGCCCGTTCCAGGCGATCATAGAGATCGTAATCGCGCTCGCGAATCTCCTGGTAGAGCGCCTTGGCGCGTTCGGGCACCAACCGGTGCGGGACCGAGGCGAGCGCCAGATCGGCGACGTCGGTGCCGATGCCCGTTTCCAACGCGGCCTCCGAATAAAGCGGCCCGTGCGCCATTTCGATCAAGGTTTCCGAGCGGACGACCACGGTCGGCGAGCGCTGCACCATCGTCACGTCGGCGCCGTGTTCCCACAAATCGGCGGCAATATCGTGGGCGGAATTGTTCGATCCGATCACCACACAGCGTTTTCCCGCATAGGCCTCGCCCGAGCCGTGGCGGCTGGAATGGTGCTGGTCGCCCTTGAAGCTGTCGCTGCCCGGAATGTTCGGCACCTCCGGGAAGCCCGACATGCCCGTTGCCAGCACCAAGTGCCTGGGTCGCAGCGTGACCTGATCGCCGTCCCGATCGACCAGCACGGTCCATTCTTTCCTGGTCTCATCGTAGCTGGCCTTGCGGCAGGCGCTCGAGGTCCAGTAGGTGAGCTCCATCACCTTGACGTACATCTCCAGCCAGTCGCCCAACTTGTCCTTGGGCGTGAATACCGGCCAGTGATCGGGAAAGGGCAGATAGGGCAGGTGGTCGTACCAGACCGGATCGTGCAGACACAGCGACCTGTAGCGCTTGCGCCAGCTGTCGCCGGCGCGCGCATGTTGTTCCAGCACGATGGTCGGCACCTCTAAGCGGGCGAGGCGCGCGGCCAAGGCGATGCCACCCTGGCCGCCGCCGACGATCACGCAGTAGGGCTGGCGAGAAGTGCCGAGCTCGGCCTCCGCCTGGCACTTGAGCTCGAGCCAGCTCTTGCGGTTGGGATGGACGCCATGGGCCACGCCGTTGGCGCGTCTGCGGCCCGCCTTCTCTTCGTGACCTTTGAGCGCGGTGGCGGTTGTGAGCAGCGTATAGCACTTGCCCCCTTGCAAGCGCAGGTGGCCGCGTCCCCTGAAGACGCGGGTCTCGAAGCTGAAGCGCGCGTCCGTGCCCTCTTCGCTTTCGCGCGCTTCGCCCTCGATTTGGAAGTTTGCGGGTCCCGTCTGCGCCAGCGTTGCCGACAGGAAGGGCGCGATCTCGGCCTGCCCTTCCATGGTTTTGATGTTCCAGGTGAAGGCCACCATGTCGCGCCAGAAGCAGCGCGTCTGGAACAGTGCCAGCGTTTGGCCCACGTCGCCCGCCGCCAAGGCACGCTCGAATTGGGCGAGCCAATGGCGGACTTTGGCGTCTGCTGTCAGGTCGTGCATGGGTTCGGCGCGTCGTCCCGGTGGGGAAGGGCCGCCGAGCCTTTCAGGCTTGCTGGCCGCTGGCAAGGCTCGGCCATTGCGGGCTGGCCCTGCAGCGCACGCATGCTATCCTTTTGCAATTCGCGCCAAGGTTTTGGAGGAGCAGCCATGGAGTTCAAGGGCAAGGTCGCACTCATCACCGGTGCCGGCAACGGCATTGGCCGGGCCGCGGCCCTCCTCTTTGCGGCGCGCGGCGCCGAGGTGGTGGCCGTCGACGTCGACGCGGCGACGGCCGAGCGCACCGTCGCCACCATCAAGCAGCAAGGTGGCGGCGCGATTGCGCGGCCGGCGGACGTGACCAAATCGGCCGAGGTTGAGGCCTACGTGAAGGCGACGCTCGACGCCTACGGCCGCATCGATTGCTTTTTCAACAACGCCGGCATCGAGGGCAAGGTTGCCCCCACCGCCGAATACGACGAAGCCGTGTTCGACCAGGTCATCGGCGTCAACGTCAAGGGCGTGTTCTTGGGGCTGCGGCACGTGCTGCCGGTCCTTCTCAAGCAGCAGGCGGGCGCGGTCGTGAACACCGCCTCGGTGGCGGGCCTCGTCGCCACGCCGGGCATGTCGGCCTACGTCGCCTCCAAACACGCCGTGCTGGGCTTGACCAAGGCCGCCGCCGGCGAGGTGGCGCGCTCGGGCGTCCGCGTCAACGCGGTTTGTCCGGGTCCGATCGACACGCGCATGATCCATTCGCTCGAGACCCAACTCAATCCCGGCGATCCCGCAAGCGTGGGTGACCGCTACCGGGCGAGCCTGCCGATCGGCCGCTACGGCACCGCCGAAGAGGTGGCCAATGTCGTGCTCTTCTTGTGCTCCGATTTGGCGGGCAACATCACCGGGGCGCACTACGTCGTCGACGGCGGCCGCACCGCCACGGGGGGCTCGGTGACCGCGGCCCAGAAGCGCGATTGAGGCTTGCCTCAGCCGCGGCCGCGGTAGGGTGCCACCCCCTGATCCGGCAACCACAGGTTGGTCGGCGGCGTGCCCGTTTGCCAAAAGATGTCGATCGGCATGCCGCCGCGTGGATACCAGTAGCCGCCGATGCGGAAATAGTGGGGCTCGAGCAGGGCCACCAGGCGTTTGCCGATCGCCACGGTGCAGTCTTCATGGAAGGCGCCGTGATTGCGGAAGGAGGCGAGGTAGAGCTTCAAGGATTTCGATTCCACCAGCCAGCGGTTGGGTGCGTAGTCGATGACAAGATGCGCGAAGTCAGGTTGACCGGTCACCGGACAAAGGGAGGTGAACTCCGGCGCCGTGAAGCGCGCGAGATAGCTGGTATCGGGGTGCGGGTTGGCGACGCGCTCCAACAGCGCCGTTGCCGGCGATAGCGGCGTCGGCGCCTTCTGTCCCAGAGCGCTGAGACCCGCGGCCAGGCCCGCGGTCAGGTCGGCGCCGGTCACCATCCCCGCGCCACCGTCGGCGACCTCGATCAAGGTTCCCCGCGCCAGCCAATCCGTTTCGACCTCGAACAGTTTGGCCAGATGCAGCAGGTGCTCGCGCGTGATGTCGGAGCGGCCGGTCTCCCAATGGCTCACCTGCTGCTTGCTCACCCCCAGGGCACGGCCGACCTGGGGTTGGGTCAGACCCGCTCCCCGGCGCGCCTGTTGAATGCGTTTGCCCAAGGGCGCGAGCTCGGGGCGAAGGCTGGCGATCATGGCTGCTGTCCCGACGTATGGGGCCGAGAGGCTGTATTGTAATACTAGACTCGAAGCTAGACCGACAATTCTGTTTAGACAATCGGGCCGGCTTTGCTAAGGGGGAGCCGTTGCCAGCTCGAAGCCATTGGACGCCGCCGATGCCCGCCAACCGCCGCTACCGCCACTTCGACATCCTGATGGTCGGCTTTGTGGTGGTGTTGGTCTGCTCCAACCTGATCGGCCCTGCCAAAATCGCCGTCGTCGAGCTGCCGCTGTGGGGCCCCTTTGTGTTCGGGGCGGCCGCCGTCTTCTTCCCCCTGTCCTACGTGTTCGGCGACATCCTGACCGAGGTCTATGGGTATGCCGAGGCGCGCAAGGTGATCTGGGTGGGCTTCGGCGCCCTGCTGTTTGCCTCCCTGATGGCCGCCATTGTCGTGGCCCTGCCACCGGCGCCGTTCTGGCCACACCAGTCCGCGTTCGAGGTCGCCTTCGGCAACACGGGGCGCATCGTCGCCGCCTCCATCATCGCCTACTTCTGCGGCGAGTTCGTCAACGCCTACGTGCTGGCAAAAATGAAAGTGTGGACCGGTGGGCGGGCGCTGTGGACGCGCACCATCGGCTCGACCATCGGCGGGGAGGCCGTCGACAGTGCGCTGTTTTATCCC
Organism: Hyphomicrobiaceae bacterium; assembly: GCA_035714005.1. Taxonomy (GTDB): domain Bacteria; phylum Pseudomonadota; class Alphaproteobacteria; order Rhizobiales; family Hyphomicrobiaceae; genus AWTP1-13. The sequence continues at coordinate 10,088 of DASTMQ010000119.1, read as the reverse complement.
TTGGCCTTTTACGGCACCGGCATCATTCCCGATGCCGCCCTGCCGGCGGTGATGCTGGCGCAATTCGTGACCAAGACCTTGGTGGAGGTGATCTTTACGCCGGTCACCTATGCCGCCGTCGGCTACCTCAAGCGCGCCGAGGGCGTCGATCATTTCGATCGCGACACCGACTTCAATCCCTTTAAGATCGGCGGTTGAAGTCGGGCAAAAAATCGCTTAGCACCCCAATTCGTCTGCTTATACGATAACTTCCCTCGGGCATTAAGCCTTGCGGGACGGAGGAAACGACATGCGAGTTGTCAAGTATCTGCTGCTGGCGGCGCTGCTGCTCATTGTCGGCGCGCCGGCGGGGATCGCCCAAACCAAGCTCAAATGGGCCCACGTCTACGAGACCGGCGAGCCCTATCACACCGAGGCGCTGTGGGCCGCCGAAGAAATCAAAAAGCGCACCGGCGGCAGGTACCAGATCGACGTCTTTCCCGCCTCCCAGCTCGGCAACGAGAACCAGATCAACGAAGGCTTGGGGCTCGGCACCGTCGATATGATCTACACCGGCGTCGCCTTTGCGGGCTCCATCCACAAGCCGATCGCCATCACCAATGCGCCGTACGTGTTGCGCGATTTCGAGCACTGGAAGCTTTATCGCGACTCCGCGCTCTTCCGCGACATCGCCAAGGGCTACGAGGACAAGACCAAGCACAAGGTCATGTCGCTCACCTACTACGGCCAGCGCATGGTGACCGCCAACAAGGAGATCAAGAAGCCCGAGGACATGAAGGGCATGAAGCTCAGGGTGCCGCCGGCACCGCTCTTTCTCATGTTCACCAAGTCGGTCGGTGCCAACGCCACGCCAATCGCCTTCGCCGAGGTCGACCTTGCCCTGCAGCAAGGCACGGTCGACGGCCAGGAGAACCCGTTGCCGACCATCATGGCCAAGAAGTTCTACGAAGTGCAAAGCCACATCATGCTGTCGGGCCACATCACCGAATCGCTATTGGTGATCGTCGGCAACCATGTCTGGTCGAAGCTCTCCGACGAGGAAAAGAAGGTGTTTGGCGAGGTGCTGATTGCCGCCGCGGCGAAAGCCACCGACCAGATCCGCCTCTCCGAGCAGAAGCTCGCCGAGGAATTCCGCAAGCTCGGCAAGACCGTGGTCGATGTCGATCGCGAGGCCTTCCGTACCGCGGCCCTGCCCTTGCACAACGATGGCAGCGGCGGCTGGAGCAAGGCCGAATACGACGCCCTGCAAGCCTTGAAGTAGCAATTCTGCCCGAGCCAGCAATCGCCAAAACCGAGCGGAGCCGCCAGCCGGCGCCCTTGCGGGCGCCGGCCGTCAAGATGAGGAGCGAGTATGCACGAACCAGCGTCCGAGACGGCGGCCGCCGAGCCCAAGCGCCTGATCGAGGTCACGCAAGAGGAAATCGTCATCGAGCATCACTTCGAAGACTGGCTGGCCTTTGCCGTGTTCTGGGCGCTGGCCGGCATCGTGTTTTTGCAATTCTTCACCCGCTACGTGCTCAACGACAGCCTGGCCTGGACCGAGGAGATCGCCCGCTATGGCCTGATGGCGCTGACCTTTCTTGGCGGCGCCGTCGTCACCCGGCGCAACAACCACATCGCCGTCGCCCTGCTGCCCAATCTGCTGCCGGCGGCTTACGGCCGGGCCCTGCTCGCCGCCGTCGACGTGGCCACGCTCGGCTTTCTCGGCCTGCTCGCCTACTTTTCCGTGCTGATCCTCGAGCGCATGCAATATCAGCGCATGACCGTGATCGATCTGCCGATGAGCTTCGTCTACGGCGCGGTTGCGGTCGGCTGCTTCCTGATGTTCGGCCGGCAGGCGCTCAAGGTGTGGCGCAACGCCCGCGACGGCTGGCGCACGGCTCTCAGCCTCATTGCGGCCCCGACTGAGCCGGCGAGCGCTTCCTCATGACCCCGGTGATCTTCGTCTTTCTGCTGGTGCTGCTTGCCGGCCTGCCGGTCTTCATCGCGCTTGCCGCCTCCTCCCTGCTCTATACCCACTTCATCGCCGCAATTCCCGATTTCGTGATCTTGCATCGCATGGCGGGCGGCGTCGACAGCTTCCCGCTGCTGGCCGTGCCCTTTTTCATTCTCGCCGGCAACCTGATGAACTCCGCCGGCATCACCAACCGTATCTACGACTTCGCGGTGGCGATCGCGGGCTGGACCCGCGGTGGCCTCGCCCACGTCAACATCGTCGGCTCGGTGATTTTTGCGGGCATGTCGGGCACGGCCATCGCCGATGCCGCCGGTCTCGGCACCATCGAGATCAAGGCCATGAAGGACCACGGCTACTCGACCGAGTTCGCGGTCGGCGTGACGGCGGCCTCTTCGACGCTGGGGCCGATCATCCCGCCGTCGCTGCCGTTCGTGATCTACGGCATGATGGCCAACGTCTCGATCGGCGCCCTGTTTCTGGGTGGCGTGGTCCCAGGCGCGGTCATGACCATCTTCATGATGGCCTATGTCACCTACTGCGCGCGCAAGTACGGCATAGGCCGGGATCAGGCGTTTTCACTGCGCATTCTCGCCACCAGCTTCGTCGCCGCCCTGCCGGCGCTGCTCACACCGCTGATCATCATCGGCGGCATGACCTTTGGCTGGTTCACGCCGACCGAAGCCGCGATTGCCGCCTGTGCCTGGGCCATCATTCTCGGGCTCCTTCTCTACCGATCGCTGAGCTTCAAGCAATTCTACAAGGTCACGCTCGATACCATCGAGACAACGGCGGCGGTGCTGCTGATCGTCGCCGCGGCCTCGCTGTTCGGCTGGGTGCTGACGACCACGCGGCTCACCGAGTATGCCGCCGATGCGCTGTTGTCCTTCACGACCAACCGTTATCTGATCCTGCTGCTCATCAATATTCTGCTGCTGGTGGTGGGCTGCTTTTTGGAGCCGATCGCCTCGATCAGCATCCTGGTGCCGGTGCTGATGCCCATCATCACCAAGGTAGGCATCGACCCCGTCCACTTCGGCGTCATGATGACGCTCAATCTGATGATCGGCTTGCTGCATCCGCCGCTCGGCATGGTGCTGTTCGTACTGGCGCGCATCGCCAAACTCTCGATCGAGCGCACCACCATGGCGATCCTGCCGTGGCTGATCCCGCTGATGGCCTCCTTGCTGGCAATTACGCTTTTTCCCGAACTGACCCTGGCGCTGCCGCGGCTGATGGGCCTGATCAAATAGGCCCTGAAAAAAGCTGGCCGCGCCGCGATAGCCAGCGCGCCGGCTCTCCGCTATCAACATCAGCGTTGGCCCGCGCTTGGCGGGTCATGCCAGGGGCGCGGTCTGAGCCCCATGCCCGGGGTGAGCCGATGACGTTGTCCTTCGAGTGGTTGCTCGAGCCCATCACGCCGCAGGCCTTTTTCGCCCAGTACTACGAGCGCCAGCCGCTCTTGGTCGCGCGCGGCGAGCCTCGGCGCTTTGAGGCGCTGTTGACACTTGGCGCCATCGACCGCTTCCTTGCCACCACCTCGCCGCGCCACCCGGATGTGTTCTTGGTGGATGCGGCTCGCAAGCTCAGCGCCGAGGACTACACGCTGGCCGAGCCCGACGGCAACGGCGAGCTCGACCTGCCGCGCCTCTACGAGCTTTTCCGCACCGGTGCCACCATCTCGCTGCGGCGCCTCAACGAAAGCCTGCCCGAACTTGGCGCGCTGTGCCGGGCGGTCGAACAGGTTTTCAGTGGCCATTTCCAGACCAACATCTACCTCTCGCCGCCGGCGGCGCAGGGCTTCGCCACGCATTTCGACAGCCACGACGTTTTCGTGCTGCAGGTGTCGGGATCCAAGGTGTGGACGCTCTACGACACGCTGATCGAGCTGCCGCTGCACGGGCAGGCCTTCGACAAGACCAAGCACCAGCCCGGCCCGCCGAGCCGGGAAATCAGCATTCGCGCCGGCGATCTCTTCTATTGCCCGCGCGGCCTTTTCCACTCCGCCCGCTCGACCGAGGAAACCTCGCTCCACATCACCCTCGGCCTGATCGGCAAGACCTGGGCGGACGTGATGTTGGAAGCGGTCTCGGCCGCCTGCCTCGCCGCGCCGGCCTTTCGCCGCAATCTGCCGGCGGGCTTCGCTAATCCCGATTTCGATCCGGGTTCTGCGAGGGCCACCTTTCGCGCGCTGGTCGACAGCTTTGCGCAATCGGCCGCGCTCGAGCCTATCCTGCAAAAGCTGGCCGAGGACTTCGTAACCTCGCGCCGGCCCGATCTTGCGGGCACGCTGCAAGAAATCGACCACAAGGCACCGCTGGTGGGCGACACCCGTTTGGTGGCCCGACCGCATCTCGCCTATCGCCTCAATGAGGACGGCAACGAGGTCGCGCTGCTGTTTGGCGCCTCGCGACTCACTTTGCCGGCGGCCGCGGCCGAACCGCTGCGCTTCGCGCTCGCCGGCGCCCCCTTTCGCGTCAAGGATTTGCCGGGCCGGCTCGACGACGCTGGCAAGATCGTGCTGGCGCGGCGCCTGCTGCGGGAGGGCCTGTTGCTGCGAACCGCTTGAGTGCGCGGTGGCGCTCGATGTTGTGGCGCGGGCGCCGCGCTCGGCCGCCTTTCGGCGCACCCGCGCTCGCGTCACGGCAGCCCTTTAAAGCTGAGACTTGACTTGAGTTTGGCCCTAGTCGATTGTTGAAGGCGACTTTCCACAAAAGGAGATCGTCGTGGCACGCAAGGTACCCGCCGTATCCGAACAGGCAACGGTCACACTGACCGATGACGACATCACCGCCGAGCGCAGCGTAACGCGTCGCTCACTGTTGGGGGCATTGGGGCTCGGTGCCGGCGCGGCCGCGACCGTCATGTTCGCTGCGCCGCAAGCCGCACCGGCCGCCGACGATGCCAGCAAAAAGAAAAAGTCCAAGAAGCCGCCGAAAAAGCCCAAGGAAGAGACGGACAAGGACTAAGCCACTTTTTTCGCACTTCGCGCCAGCGCAAGCAGCCGGGAGGTGGCGCGGGCGCCAGGCGAAAGACAAAGTCAAGGGGCGGCCGTCGCCGGCGCATTTGGCGGCGGCTGTGTCCGCGGGGCGGTTGACCGCCCGCGCGCGAAAAGGCAGAGGTGGGTCTCCATAAGCCCCCATTTTTGCCTTTTGGATTCTCCGACGTGGGTCACCTTTCCCGAGCCGAGCTGCGCACCACGCCGATGGTGTTCCTGCGCAGCTTGGCCTTCATCAACTACTTGGGCTACGCGGGCTGGGCGGCGCTGCTCTACAACTTCACGGTCGAGCGCGCCAATTTCCAGTGGTTCGAGACCGGCCTCACCCAGAGCATTCGCGAAATCCCGGGGTTTTTGGCCTTTACCGCCATCTTTTGGCTGCTGGTGGTCCGCGAACAGGTGCTGGCCTACGTGGCGCTCGCCATCATGGGGCTCGGCGTCGCCCTCACGGGCCAATTTCCGACGCTGACCGGGGTGCTGATAACCACCTTCATCATGTCGGTGGGCTTCCACTACTTCGAGACCATGAACGTCTCGCTGCAATTGCAGCTGCTGCCCAAGGCCGAAGCGCCACGTTTGATCGGCACCATCACGGCGGCGGGCGCAGCGGCGCAGTTTACGAGCTACGGCGGACTTGCCATCGCCTGGTGGGCGGGAGGCCGCGCCTACGAGCAGCTGTTCTTGGCCGTCGGGGTCGCCTGCATGCTCTTGACCGGCGTGGCGGCGCTTTGGTTTCGGCGCTTCGAGGGGCCGGTGCCGCAGCGCAAGCGCATCGTGCTGCGCCGGCGTTATTGGCTCTACTACACGCTGACCTTCATGACCGGGGCACGGCGGCAGCTGTTCGTCGCCTTCGGCGGCTTTCTGCTGGTCAAGAAGTTCGGCTACGACGTTGCCGACATGGCGACGCTGATGTTGGTCACCACCGCCGCCAACACCGTGCTGGCGCCGCGCCTCGGCCGATTGGTGATGCGCATCGGCGAGCGCCACACCATCACGCTCGAGAACGTGGTCTTGATCGTGGTGTTTGCCGGCTATGCCACGACCACGAGCGCGACATTGGCCGGCCTCTTGTTCGTCATCGATGGCGTGTTCTTCACGCTCACCTTGGCGCAGCGCACTTATTTCCAGAAGATTGCCGATCCCGCCGATGTGGCGGCCACCACCTCGGTTGCCTTTACCATCAATCATGTCGCCGCGGTGGTGGTACCGGTGGCGTTCGGGGCGCTCGGGATGATCGATCCCGCCATCATCTTCTGGCTGGGGGCGTGCGTGGCGAGCGTTTCGCTTAGCTGTTCCTTCCTGGTACCGCGCCAGCCAGCCCCGGGGCACGAGACCGTGCTGGTGGGTGGCAAAGCGCTGCCCGCGGAGTGAGGGCCATCGTCGCACTGCCGCTGGGCAAGTCGACGGGATGTCCTCGGCTCGAATTGGTGGTGGTTGCCGGCGTGCGGCGGCGCCGCCAATCAGCCGCGATCGCCGAGCCGGTGCTCGACCCCGTGCGGGTCAGCAATCCCGGTGGCATCCGCGCTCAGATAGTTGGGGCCGATCGGTACCTTGCCGTGTCCACCGGGGATATCGAGCACATAGGTCGGTTGCGCGAGCCCGGAGAGGCGGCCGCGCAAGGCCCGCAGCAGGGCCTGTCCTTGCGGTATGGGAACGCGAAAGTGGCTGGTGCCCGGCGCCGCATCGAGCTGGTGCAGATAGTAGGGTTTGATGCGCGTCTCGACCAAGGCCCGCAGCAGATCCGCCAAGGTGTCGGGCGTGTCATTGACGCCCTTGAGCAGCACGGTCTGGCTCAGCAGGGGAATGCCGGCATCGATCAGGCGCGCGCAGGCGGCCCGCGCCGCCGCGGTCAGCTCGCAGGCGTGATTGGCGTGCAGCACCACCATGACGGCCTTGCCGGGGACCGCCAGGGCCGCCACCAATTCCGGGCTCACCCGGGTCGGATCGACGGCGGGCACCCGCGTATGCCAGCGCAGCACCTTGACGTTGGCAATCCCCCCCAGGCGCTGGCTGACGTCGGCCAGGCGCCGCGGGGAGAGCATGAAGGGATCGCCACCGGTGAGAATGACCTCCCAGATCTCGGGCGCGCCGGCGATATAGGCCATCGCCCGGTCGAGGGCGTCGGCAGCAAGCGGGGGCGGCCCGCCCGGGCCCACGACCTCGCGCCGAAAACAGAAGCGGCAGTAGACCGGACAGACGTGGGTGAGCTTGAGGAGCGCGCGGTCGCCATAGCGGTGCACGACACCGGGCACCGGCGAGAGCCGGGCCTCATCGAAGGGATCGGCGAGCTCGCCGGGCAATGGGGCGAGCTCGCTGTGGCTGGGAAGGAACTGGCGCGCGATCGGATCGTCGGGATTGCCGCGATCGATGAGCCCCGCCATCTCCGGCGTCACCGCGACGGCATAGCGGTCCGCCACCGCCGCCAGCGTGTGCGCCGCCCCGGCCGGCAGCAGGCCCGCGGCCTCCAGCTCCTCAAGGCTGCGCAGTGTGGCTGTGGTGCCGGGCACGCGGCAGGGGTCCCTTGGCTCTCGTTCGCCAGCCTTTAGGCCCGGATGCCCTTGGCCGGCAAGGCCTATTTGGTGCGGGGGGAATGGCGCGGCCGGCGGTCGCGGCCGCGCCTTTGCCATCGGCCCGGCACATTCCTGCGCCCTGCTGCCGCGCCGACAAGGTTTCGGGGGGAGCCTCGCCATGCGCCAACTTTGCATCATCGCCGTTGCTGCTCTCCTAAGCTGCGGCGGCGACGTGATCGCCGCTGCCCAGGAGGAGGAGGATATCCGCGTAAGCCCCAGCTTCTGGGCGGTCACCGGCGTTGCTCCCGACGACGTCCTGCACTTGCGCGATGTGCCCTCCGCCGACAGCAAGAGCCTTGCCGACATCCCCTTCAACGCGCGCGGGCTGAAAAACTTCGGCTGCCGGCGGGGCGAGCTTCCCTTCGACCAGTGGGCGCGCATGAGCGAGGCGCAGCGCCGCGCCGCGAACACGAAGTGGTGCCGGGTCGAGTTTCACGGCAAGCAGGGCTGGGTGGCGGGACGCTTTCTCAAGGAGGATCCGGTGGCGGCGCAGTGATCAGGGTTGCGTCTCGGCCACCGGCGCCCACAACACCTGTTCGATGCGTTGGGCACCGGTTGCAAGCATCACCAGGCGATCTAAACCCAAGGCGGCGCCGGCGGTGGGCGGCAGCTGGGGAAGTGCGGCGATGAAGTCCTCATCGATTGGATAGCGTTCGCCGTAGCGACGCTGCTTTTCATTCATCTCGGCCGCAAAGCGCCGGCGCTGCTCGGCGGCGTCCGTCAGCTCGCCGAAGGCATTGGCCAATTCCACGCCGCAGGCATAAAGCTCGAACCGGTCCGCTACCCGCGGGTCATGGGCGTTGGGCCGTGCCAGGGCCGCAAGCTGGGCCGGATACTGATCAAGTATGGTGGCGCGGCCGTTGCCGAGATTGGGTTCGACTTTGGCGACGAGTATGCGGCTGAAGGTGTCCTCCCAGGTATCATCGGCGGCGACGCGCACGCCGGCGGCGGTGGCCGCCGCGGCGAGCGCGGCCGCATCCGGGACGGCCGCAGCAAGCGTCGCCAACAGGTCGATGCCCGCGTGACGGTGAAAGGCCTCAGCCAGGCTGAGGCGATCGGGCGGAGCCAAGGGATCGGCGCTGCGCGCCCTATGCCTGAAGTGGTTGGTGCCGGCAGCCTCCGCGGCAAGCCGCAAGAGCGCGGCGCAATCGCCCATCAGCTCTTGGTAGGGTGTGTGCGCACGATACCACTCGAGCATGGTGAAGGCGGGGTGGTGCAGCGCGCCCCGCTCGCGATTGCGGAATACGGGGGCGATGGTGAAGATCCGCTCCTCGCCGGCCGCCAGCAGCTTCTTGCAAGCGAACTCGGGCGAGGTGTGGAGATAAAGCGGGTGCTGAGTGCCATCCGGATCGATGAGGGTGGTGCTGAACGCGTGCAAGTGCGTCTCGTTACCGGGCGAGGTCTGTAGAATGCTGGTGTCGACCTCGACAAAGCCCTGGGCCTCGAACCAGCGGCGGATCGCCGCCAAGATCCGCCCGCGCGCCAGCAGGAATCCGCGCCGGTCGGCATGGTTCTGCGGGTTCCACCAGGGACTTGGGCTTTGCGAGGGCAGGCGTTTGCTCCTTGGCGAGGTTCGAAAAGGCCGCTAGAAAGCGCCAGCTTTACGACTCATGGCGAGCCTGCCGTCGTTCCTGGCGCACGCGGCCAAGCCTTTTCAATTCGGGAGAGATCGACGGTGGTGAAGGTTATCGCAAGCTCGGTGCGCAAAGGCAACGTGCTGGAGGTGGACGGCAAGCTGTGCGTCGTCATGAAGGCCGAGAATATCCACCCGGGCAAGGGCACCCCGGTGACGCACCTCGACATGCGGCGCATTTCCGATGGCGTGAAAATCACCGAGCGCTATCGTACCACCGACCAGGTTGAGCGCGCCTACCTCGAGGACAAGACCTATAACTATCTTTACGAAGACGATACCGGCTACACCTTCATGGATCCGGACACCTACGACCAGATCGCCGTTCCCAAGGATCTGCTGGGCGACCAGTCCGCCTATTTACAGGAAAGCATGCCCGTCACCTTGAGCCTGCACGAGGGCGTGCCGGTGGCGATCGAACTGCCCCCGCGCGTGGTCTTTGAAATCGTCGAGGCCGATCCCGTCGTCAAAGGTCAGACGGCCTCCTCGTCCTATAAGCCGGCCGTGCTCGCAAATGGCCAGCGCGTGATGGTGCCGCCGCATATCCAGGCCGGCACGCGGGTCGTCATCTCTACCGATGACGGATCCTACATCGAGCGCGCGAAAGAGTAATAGACCGCCGGAAGCGCCGCGCCTCGGCGACACCTCCCGGGTCGGCCGGCCGCTCGGCCGCGGCCCGCCGCGCAACCCAAAGCTTGGGCGTCGCGGCCCGCGGCTGGGTTTGGCGCCGCAGGCGAGGCGCCGACGGAGAAGAATTCGGGGCGCGCGCGCGCACGCGCGCTCGCATTGGGTGGGGCGGCATTGGCCACCCCCTGTGCTGCCGCAGCGGCGGCTTCTCATGCTATGCCTCGGGGGTAGCCGCAAGGTTGTGGGTTGGCACTCAACACGACGAGCACGGCCATGATCGACCTTACCGCCATCCGGCCCGGGCTG
>DASTMQ010000118.1:0-20333 GCA_035714005.1 Hyphomicrobiaceae bacterium | reverse complement strand
TCAGGACGCTGTCGACCGCCTTGTGCGGACCCGCGCCGGCGTGGCCGCCCTTGCCATGAACGGTGATCTTGATGTTGTCGGAGGAGGCGAGCATCGCGCCGGGCGTCGTTGCGAAATGGCCTTCGGGCAGGCCCGGCATGTTGTGCATGCCGTAGACCTCCTGGATCTGCCAGCGCTCCATCAAGCCGTCGTCGACCATGGCCTTGCCGCCGGCCCCGCCCTCTTCGGCCGGTTGGAAGATCAGCACCGCCGTGCCGTCAAAATTGCGCGTCTCGCACAGATATTTGGCGGCGCCGAGCAACATGGCGGTGTGCCCGTCGTGGCCGCAGGCATGCATTTTTCCCGGCGCCCGAGAGGCATAGGGCAGACCGGTGATTTCCGTCATCGACAGGGCATCCATGTCAGCACGCATGCCGATCACCTTGCCGGAAGCCTGCCGGCGACCCTTGATGACGCCGACCACGCCCGTGCGGCCGATGCCGGGCACCACCTCGTCACAGCCGAAGACCTTGAGTTTATCGGCCACCACCGCGGCCGTGCGGTGCACGTCGTAGAGCACCTCCGGGTTGGCATGGATATCGCGGCGCCAGCACGACACCTCGTCCTTGAGGGCGGCGGCGCGATTGATGATCGGCATTGCAGAAATCCTGGCAAAACGGCGCGGCCGCCGCAGGGAAGCAAATCGCTTCTGGCGGGTCAAGGCGGCCCGCGCGCATGGCTGCTTCATCAGCGACGAAAGCGAAGGTCGAGACCTTGCGCCCGCCACGCGGCCTCGATCGCATCGAGGTCGGTACAGCCCGAGGGATTGGCCTTGCTCGGTGCCCAGGCGGCTCGTTGCGGCCATTGCCCGCGCCAAATGGCGAGCAGGCGGTTGAGCTCGAAGAGCGGGTCGGTGTGGTCGTCGACCCGGATGTTGAGGTCGGCAAAATCTTCGCTGGTCGTAAGCAAAAGCGCGGCCGACTGCCTGCCGCGGCGGTCGCCGCCGGCGCGCTCGCCCGCGTCCATGGCCCTGAGCAAGCGTTCCGGAAGCGCCAGGTCGCTGCCGGCGGCGAAAGTCGCAAACGTGCGCGCCACGACCTCCTCGCCCGCCAACATGTTGCCGGCGACCGAGAATTGGTTTGCGGCGCGATCTCCGCACCACTCAACGCAGTGATTGCCGGTCCAGGCCGCCGCGCGTCCAAAGCGGTCGACCGCGTGCACTTGTCGCAAATGCCGGCCCGCATCCGCCGTGAGCGCGCTCGCAATCGCCGTGGCGGGTGCAATGCCGCGTTGGAGCAGGTCGAGAATGGCCGGCCCGAGATAGCGGTTGGTGATCGATTGCGTGGCAACGGCGCCGACGCCGGAGCGGACATAGGGGCAATTTGCGCCGACGGCAAAGGCGCGCGTCGCCACCGCCACGGCGAAGGCGCCGCTGGCGGGATCGTGGGCGACGATCGACCAAGTCATGGCATTGCGCCCGCGGTAAAGCGATCAAAGCCTACTTTTTTTCGACATTCCAGAACACAACGTTGGTTGCCACCAACACGCCCTCGACGTTTTTGCGAAAGGCGGAGGGCTGCAGGTATTGGCCTAGAACAACGTGGGTCGGGTACTCGGCCGCACGCTGGGAGACCGCCTCGGCTAGTACCTTCTGCTTGCTCGCATCCGTCTCCTTGGCGAAGGCATCGCGCAGACGCTCCAACTCGGGATCGCAGGGCCAGCCGAAGGTTGCCTTCTCGCAGCTGGCGTTGAGAAAATTGGTCGAGACCGGGTCGAGCACGTCAACGGAGCCCCAGGAGGTCAGATAGACGTTCCAGCCACCCGCGGCCGGCGCATCCTTCTTGGCGCGGCGCGCCACCAGCGTTTGCCAGTCCATCGCCTGCAAGTCGACCTTGAAGCCGGCTTTTTCCAGCAGCGACTTGGCGACCGGGGCCAGATTAGAGAGCGAGGCGATGTCTGTCGACTGCATGAGCACGACGGGCGTGCCGTCGTAGCCGGCCTGCGCCAAGAGTTCCTTGGCCTTGGCGGCCGTGCTTTCGAGTTTGTCCTCCCAGCCCTTGCTGGTCTCGAGCGGCGAGCCGCAGGGGTAGAGCGACTTGCACAGCACGTAGTATTTGGAGTTGCCGATGGTGGCCTCCAAAAAATCCTTCTGATTGAGCGCGTAGGATACCGCCTGCCGGATTTTGGCGTTGTCGAAGGGCTTGTGCAGCGCATTGAATCGGAAGGCGTATTGGCGACCCATGGGTGCCACCACCAGGAAGCGAATGTTGGGATCGGCCCCCAACAGCGGCAACAAATCGTGCGGCGGGGCCTCGATGAAATCGATTTCGCCGTTGCTTAAGGCGTTCACCTGCGTTTGCGGGTCGGCAATCCAAATCCATTCGACGCGATCGACCTTTGCCAGTTTGCCGCCGGCAAATCCCGATGCCGGCTCCGGGCGCGGTCTGTACTTCGGGTTTTTGAGATAGACGGCCTTCTCGCCCGGTTTCCACGCGTCTTTCTTGAAAATAAAGGGTCCCGAGCCGGTGGTATCCGTGATCTGCGTGTTGGGATCGGTCTCTGCCACCCGCTTGGGCATCATGAACGGCACGTTGGACGTCGGCTTGCCGAGCGTTGCCAGCACCAGACCGTAGGGTTCCTTCAAGCGCATGACGAAAGTCTTGGCGTCGGTGGCTTTGAGTTCGCCGACAAAGCTCATCAGCTTTTGCGCCATGCCGTCGCGAGCGGCCCAGCGCTTGAGGGAGGCCACGCAATCCTCGGCCGTGACGGCGGTGCCGTCATGCCACTCAAGGCCATCACGCAAGCTGAAGGTCCACGTGAGCTTGTCCTCGCTTACCGTCCAGGTCTCAACCATCTGCGGCCTGACCGCGAGCTTTTCATCGAGCGCAAACAGCGTGTCATAGATCATGAAACCGTGATGAGTGCTGATCAGCGCCGTGGTCCAGATCGGATCGATGATTTTGAGATCCGAGTGCAGCGAGACCTTCAATGTGCTCTCGGCCATCGCCGCCGGCACAATGGCCAACTGCGCGGCCAGAACGGCCGCGACGATGGCGCCCCGGCCGGCGAGGCGTAGTTTGCTCAAGCGCATGGCTACCTCGTTCTCCGCGTTAGCCCGGCACCCCCAGGGGCGCCGGGTGCAACAAACGCCCGCGCTGGGGCAAGACCCTTCTCAAACCTTCACTTTTTCGTCGGCCAGCACGCGCGCAACGGCGGGGCGCCCCAGCATGCGATCCTTGAAGGCACGGTAGTGCGTCATGTCGGCAACGGGCAACTCACGCCGCACGCCCCAGGCATAAAAGGTGAGCGCGTAGGGATCGAGCACGGAATAGTGATCGGAAAGCCACTGCCGGCCCTGCAACAGGCCATCGATCTGCAAGAGATAGCCGTGAAAGGCCTTGCGGCCGGTTTCCTGGATGGTTGGGAACATACCCGCCTCGCTGGCGTACCGCTCCGGTCGGCTAATGTGGGCGTGGGCCGGGTGCACGCTGGCGGCAAACAGGCCGATCAGCGAGAGCGCGCGCGCCTCCGCCACCGGATCGCTTGGCCATAGCCCGAAGCGCTTGCCAAGGTAGGGCAGAATGGCGGTGTTCTCGGTGATGTTCTCGCCACTCTCCAACTGCAGGGCCGGCACGCGTCCCTGCGGGTGGATCTTCAGGTAGGCTTCGGTTTTCTGCTCGCCCTTCGCCAGATCGATGCGCTGCAGGTCATATTTTTCACCGCTTTCCTCGAGCACGATGTGGGCAGCGAGCGAGCAGGCGCCCGGGGCGTAGTACAGCTTCAACACGGCAACAGCCTCCCGATCACCTCTGGGTCGAATGGTCGGCGCAAAAGCTAGCCTACCGGGCCGGCAAATTCGAGAGACTTGTGGAATGGCTTGCCCGCGGCAAGGCTTGGGATGTTGCGGGTCAATTTGCCTTGCTGGCGGAAGCGAAAAAGGTATGCTGCTGGGCTGACGGTCACCATAAGAGCGGTCTTTGGCTTAGCCCGATTCTTGGGGTGTAAGGGGGTTGGGGGCAGTGCGGCCAAATCATCAGCGTTGCTTTGCGTTTGGCCTGGCAGTGAGCGCCGTCGCCGCCGTGGTATCGCTGTTTCCCTTCGCCTTGGCCTATGAGCCAACGCCTCCGCCAACGGCCGCACCGCAGACCAAAGCTGCCGCGCACGACGGCGAGGGAGCCCCTAGCATCCGTGTCGCGGCGATCGGCAAGCTACCCGTTCGGCCCTTAGCTGCTGCCGGCGGGTCACTGCAGATCTGTGCGGAGGAGGCCACTGCGGCCGGCGGCGAGGGCGTGCGCCAGATCAAGTGCACGGTACCGCCCGGCGGGCTCGGGCCGATCACGGGTCCCATTCTCACCCCAACCGTACCGCCGGCGCCGACGGCGCCCGAGCCGCCGACGCCGCCCGCCAACAGCAACGAGCCCGACAAGGTCGCAAGTCCGCCGCCGCCCGCCGCCGATCCTGGTTTTCGCTACTATCCTCCCGGTCTGTTGGCGGTCCGCGACGCCAGCGCCAAGCGCGGGCGCATGGATGATCGCAAGGTCTATGCGCCGAACATGATCTTTCCCATCCGGCTTGAGGCCGGCCGTTTCGCCTCCATGAACTCGCAGATCTGGGGCTACGGCGGGGGCGGCTACAACGGCGTCGGCGAGGCCGGTGGCACCGAGTGCGACCCGCGCAACTACGACCCGATGCAGCAGCGCGACAACTTCTGCGAAGTGCGCGGCTGGAGCATGCCTTTGTGTCCCAGCGGCGAGGGTCATCAGGGTCAGGACATTCGCCCGCCGAGCTGCAAGGACAACACCTGGGACGTGGTTGCCGTGGTCGACGGCATCATCACGCTTGTGACCTCGAATACCACGGTGAAACTCAAGGGCAATGACGGCACTGTGTACGAATACCTCCACATGCACCCCAATTCGATCAAGGTGAAGGAGGGCAGCAAGGTCAAGCAGGGCGACGTCGTGGGCCGTGTCTCCAAGTACATGAACGGCACGCGCAGCACGACCTACCATTTGCACTTCAATGTTCGCCAGCGCATTGAAGTCGGCAACAAGGTGCTCGAGGTTTACGTTCCACCCTATGCCTCCCTGATTGCCGCCTACCGCCGCGGCAAGGGATTGGACGCGGGCGTCGACGCGACAGGCGAACTGATGCCCGATCCTGGGCTCGAGATCGGCGCCGTTGCCCAGGCGCCGCCGCAAGCACCGACCCCGAGCGAGCCGCAACCGGCGCCATCAACCCCGCCCTCCGATCCGGCGCCGACGCCGCCTGCGCCCGCCCCGAGCCCGAGCGAGCCAACGCCACCGAGCCCGGCGCCAAGCCCGCCGGCGCCGCCGAGCCCCACGCCCGCGCCGAGCCCCCCGCCGGCGCCACCGAGCCCGGCGCCCGAACCCACCCCCCCACCGGCGCCGACCCCGGCGCCCGCGCCGCAAGCCCCCACACCTGCGCCGCCGGCTTCGACCCCGCCGGCCGCGCCCACCGAGCAGCCCAAGAGCTGGTGGCAGCGCGGCGTCGATAAGGCAATGGAGCTATGGAACCGCTGGTGGAAATGACCTTGCCCGCTGGCGGCGCCTGGCGGCCACGCCCGACGACGCTTGGGACGCTCAAAGACGGAGACTTGCCATGCGAGCGCTAGTCATCGCTGCCGCGCTTGCGGCGTGGAGCGGAAGCGCGATGGCGCAATCCTCCCCACCGGAAGACCTGGACCGACTAAAGCGCATGTTGGATGAGCGCCTGCCAGCGGCGCCGCGCACCCGCGGTCTCGGCAAAAGCGAACGGCCGCTGCGGTCGGACGATTTTTACTCGATTCGCCGCCGCGAGCAGGATGGGCGCGACAACCCCAACCTCACTCCCGGCAAGCGCTCGGCCTATGAGGCGCCCGGGCTTATCGGCATCGGTGCCGCCCTAGCCGCCGAAGGCGACCGTGGGAGCGAACCCGCAGCAGCGGCGGCGCCGCGCGGCTCCCAGCGCGTGCAGGCCCGGCGCGACAGCTACGTGATCGTGCTCAAGACCGATCTCAATGGCCAACAGCTCGACGATGCGCTCGCGACCTTGAGCCAGAAATACAATCTGGAGATCACCCGGGCGAACAAGCTGGGCGAGATCCGTGTTTCGCCGCGCCAATCGGCGACGCGCAGCCTGGCGCCATCGCCCAGTGCTGAGTCGCTGGGGGCGGCCCTGGAGCCGAAGATCATCAAGGATCTGCGCAACGAACCGTTTGTCGACGCGGCCTACGTCGATTTTTTAGTGAGCCCGAAGTCATTGCCGAGACGGACCGACACCAAGGTTGCGTCGGGTGCCAACACTTACAGCTGGAATTGGCGTACCGGCGACAGCAGCGACGGCAACTGGGGTTTGAAGATGATGCGCATGCCGCCGGTGTGGACCATCCTCAACCGGGTGCGCAAAATCGACCCCGACCGACCGCGTACGCGCATGGCCTTTCTCGACGTCGGCTTCGGCACGCACGGTCACATCACCTACAATGCCGTGTTCGGCGGCATGCCCGCCAACCCGCCCAAGGCCGAGTGTACCTATAGCCATGGCACGCACGTAGCGGGCATCGCCGGCGCCTTGTTCGGCAAAGGACGTGGCATCGACGGAATGGTGCCCGACTCCAAGATCGATGCCATCCCGGTCAGCAGCGAGGTGTGGCTGGAGGGCTCTAATCTCGGCCTCACCAACCAGCTGATTCAACGCGCCATGCTGTTCAGCGGTGCGGTCGATTCGCTCATCGACTTCATGGATCAATATCCGCTCAAACCCGGGGAGAAGCGGATCGTCAACGCCAGTCTTGGCTACAACTGGTCCGCGCTCGGCTTCGAGTTCGGCAAGGATCCGGAGGAGGACGAAAACGTCAAGGCGCACATCTTCAACAGCGCGCGCTCGGTGCAGCGCCTGGCCGCCAAATACAAGGACAGCATTTTGATCGTGGCCGCCGCCGGCAACGACTCGGAGGGTCTGACCACGCCGCATTGGGCGGAATTTGCCAGTCCCTTTGGATTTGCGGCCACCCACGAATCGCCGACCTACCAGAAGTCCAGCAACATTCTTATTGTCGAGGCCCTCGGCCGGGACGGCAAGCGGGCCTCCTTTTCCAATTCCGGCGGCCATGTTGCCGCGCCGGGCGTTGACATCATGAGCACGCTGGCGGGCGTCAGCGATGCCTATGGGTTGTGCAGCGGCACCTCACAAGCAACCCCGCATGTAACCGCGCTGGCGGCGATCCTGTTTGAACTTGAGCCGAAGAAGTCACCCGCCGAGATCGCCGAAATCATTCGTGGCTCGGCGGTGCCCGGCCCCGAAGGTGGGACGCCACGTGCCGATGCGCTCGCCGCCGTCCTCAAACTGTCCAAAGACAACCTCAAATATCTGGTCGACCTCAATGGCGATGGCAAAGTCGACAGCGCCGACCTCGAAATTCTCAAGACCCATCTCGTCATCCTCGAGGACGCCAGGCGCAATGGCACGCCTGTTCCGATCGACCTCAACGGCGACGGCGATGTGAACGAAAGCGAGGGTTGCTGGCCGCTGATCGATTTCGTCGGGGCTGGCAAGGCCCTCTATTTCGATCCGCCGGCCGCGGCGGCATCCACCGCGGCTCGCACCGACCTGCAGATGGTCGAGGACGGCTGGACCGACAGCATCAAAGCCTTCAGGGCGGCCATGAGCGAGGTTGGCCTCGAGCAGCTGATGGCGCAATGGCGTGCGGCACAGGGCGGCACCGCCCTCGTCGCCAGTGTCCCCGCCGGGCAGCGCAGCGAGGCGGCCGGTCCGATCACGGGTTCGCTGGCGGCGCTGGCCTGCCACTAGCAAGCTTAGTCGGCAAAGAGGAGAAGCGGGCCATGCGTGTGTCAGTGCCATTCACCGGCCTCGTGGTTGCCGTCGGCGCCAGCCTATTGGCCGTCGGCATACTGAGCTTGATGCCGAGCGCCAGCGCCCAGGACCTGCGCGGTGAAGTCACCCGGGCGGTCGACGAGCTGCGCAAAAGCAATCAGAGCATCGCCGTCGAGGTCGATCGCAGCACGGGACTGCCGACCTCGATGAAGGGTCTGACGCCGAGGCCCGATCCCTCGATCGCGCTCACGGCCACGCGCAGCCTCAGTGGCGAGCCCAGCGAAGACGACGTGCGCCGCGCGGTCGAGGCCTTCATGGCGACGAGCCAAATCCGTTCGGCCTTTCCCCAGGGTAACGCGCAGGAGCGCAAGGTCGTCACCCAGGTTCGCCGCGATCCTGATATCAAGGGGCAAAGCGTTGCCCACGTCACGCAGCGTCTCAACGGCATTCCCGTGTTCGGTTCCTCCGCCAAGTATGTCGTCAATCCGGCCCTGGCGGTGACCGACATCACGGCCAGCTACTCGACCGTTGCCATCAGCAGCACGACACCCAGCATCACCGCGGACGAGGCCGCCACGGTTGCGCGTGCCCACGTGCGCGACCTGTTATCCAAACGCGC
The DNA here is from genome assembly GCA_035714005.1 of Hyphomicrobiaceae bacterium. Lineage (GTDB taxonomy): Bacteria > Pseudomonadota > Alphaproteobacteria > Rhizobiales > Hyphomicrobiaceae > AWTP1-13. Next base: position 11,899 of record DASTMQ010000118.1, on the reverse strand, counting down.
GCGCGATCCCGGTCTCGATCGGCTGTTTTCCAGTCTGGATAGCATCCAGCCCAAGTCGGAACTGACGATCTTCGACCCGGCGCTGCTGCGCACGCGCGGCGCCAACCCCGGCGCGTTGCGCCTGACCTGGCTGGTGTCCGTCGACTCCTTGCGCGTGTTCGTCGATGCCGAAAACCGCAATGTGCTGTTTTTCTACCGCGACCATCCCTCGATCATGGTGCGGCGGGTCTATGATCTGTCCAGCAACAACGTGTTCCCCGGGCAGAAGGTGCTGGACGAGGAGACCAATGAGCGCGTCGACTTGGTGCCGGCGGACGCCATGCGCGCCTTTCAGAATACCGGCTTCGTGCGCGACTTCTTCTACATCGTGCTCGGCCGGAGCGGCCTGGAGGCGACCGGTTCCAAGGCGAACATGCCGCTCGAGTCCTATGTGCGCTACAGCAGCGAGCAGAATGCGCGCTGGTGCAAGGACCAGAGCGTGAACTGCCCCAAGGCCAATGTCATGGTCTACGGGCCGGGCTTCGCCGGCGCGCTCGACGTGGTCGGTCACGAGGTGACGCACGGCATCATCGCCCACGAAGCCGACCTCGTGTACGCCGACGAATCGGGTGCGGTGAACGAGGCGCTGGCCGACATCTTCGGCACCCTGATCGAGTTTCAGGCCCGGGACGGCGCCGGCAATTGGGCCATTGGCGAGAGCCTGCCGGGTTATTCGGAGGTGAGCCCCATGCGCAGCATGGCCGAGCCCCACCTGAAGGGTCCGGGCAGTCCGTCGCTGTTCAACAAAACCCAGCCGTTTTCAGTGACGAACCGCGGCCAACCCGACCACTATTCCGAGTATGTCGCGCGCACGGATGCCCTGTGCGACACGACCTGGGACTATTTGAACGGCTGCGTGCACTTCAACAGCGGCGTTCTCAACAAGCTCGCCTTTTTGATCTCGGAGGGTGGTGAGCACAAGGGCCAGACGGTCAACGGGATCGGCCGCCAGAAGCTGGCGCGCATCGCCTACCGAGCCTTGACGACCAAGCTCAATGCCACCTCGAGCCTGGTGCATGCGGCCGATTCCTTCGTGTCGGCCTGCGCGGATCTGGCCGGCGCTGCCGCCGGCATCACGGCGCAGGACTGTGTGCAGGTCGAGAACGCCCGCCGCGCCGTCGGCCTTGGCACCGATAGCTGAGGCGCCAGGGGAGCACGCCCGGGCCACGTGCAGACGGCGGGCCTGGCGCGGCCGGGGCGCGGAAGTTTCGGGCCAAGCACGAACCCGCCGCCCGCGGGCAATTTTTGGGCGCGCGCCTTGGCTCGCCCTTGGTTTCGGCCTTGGGTCTCAGTTCAGCTATCAACTGACCGCCTCGCCGCCGCCGGTCTGGTCGAGGGCCGCCGGCTTGCGACCTTGCCGGGGCGCTGCTCGGCGGCTTGTGGTTGGCGTGGTTCGTGCACGTTTCCAGCACCAACCTTTGCCTTGTGTCAAAGTGAACCGCCCCAATGCTGCAGCCCGTATTTACCGATTTTGCCCCCCAACATGCCGATCGGTTCGGCCGACACACGGTGAACCTCGGCCATCGCTTTGACGCCAACGATGGCTTGTTTGGCGATGCGGCGCTCGCCCGCCTGATCGAACGTACGCCGGCGCAGGCCTGTCAGGTCAACACCATGGACGTGACGAGCCACCACCCCAGCACGCGGCGCGAAGGCACGCTGGAGGGCCTGAGCGGCACCGACGCGCTCGATGCCGTTCGCACCGGCCACATCTGGATCCTGCTGCAGCAGCCACACCGGCTCGACAGCCGCTATGCGGAGATCCTGCGCGCGATCTACGCCGAGCTCGCGCTGCGGATCGAGGGCTTCAAGTCCTTCAATCACAAGATGTCGATCCTGATTTCCTCACCCAGGGTCCAGGTCTATTACCACGCCGACGTGCCGGGACAGACCCTCTGGCAGGTGCGCGGGACCAAACGCGTCTACGTCTATCCCAACACGCCGCCGTTTCTGCCGCAGGCCGCGCTTGAGAAAATCGTTTTGGGTGGGGCGCACGAAATGGCGCTCGACTATGAGCCCTGGTTTGATGCGCGCGCCGAGGTCGTCGACCTCGAACCTGGCCGCATGCTGCATTGGCCGCTCAACTGCCCGCATCGCATTGTCAATCAAGATTGCCTGAATGTCTCGTTCACGACCGAGCATATGACGCGCGAGCTGCGCAACGCCTACGCCGTCAACTATGCCAACGGAGTTTTGCGCCGAGCGCTAGGGCTCGAGCGCTTGCCCCGGCCGGAAAGCGGCCTTGGGCTTTATGCGCGGCTGGGTCTGGCGGCCGCGCATAAATATTCGGGCGCTCAGGCGCGCAGGAAGATGGCGCGGATCATCGATTTTCCGGGTCGATCCGCGGGCGCCGCAGGGCGTGCGCACGGTGCCGGCCTTCGCGCTGGGCACCTAACCAACGCTCACAGATGCGCGGGACGGCCGCGGGCTAAAAAAGTTCTCGACGGCGCCGCGGCCGCAAGTCGATGATATCGCTCCGCGGCAAGCCCGTCGTTGGCCAGGAGCCTTTATGCGTCACATCAACGTCTTGAGCATTCAGCGCACCAGCGCCGAGGAACGTCGCCAGATTGAGGCCGTCGATCCTGCCGTTCGCCTGACCGACGCCGGCGGCTGGTACGACGGGGAAATTCGCGAGACTTGGCCGCCCTTTACCTCGGCGCGCTACTTGCCGCCGGGCGCCGCGGGTGCGGGCAGCCGTGAGGAGCGCGACCGTCTCCTCGCCGAAGCGGAAGTGATTCTGGGCGGCTGGCCATTTCCGCGTGACCTGCGCGCCCGCGCGCCAAAGCTCAAGTGGTTCCACCAGCGGCCCGCCGGCGCCAGCAACCTCATGCTGGGCGATTTGTGGGGCAGTGATGTACTGACGACGACCTCGCGTGGCGCCGGCAATACGCTGGCCATGGCCGAGTACGCGCTGGCCGGCATCCTTTATTTCGCCAAAGGGCTCAACCGGGCGGCGATCGATCGCGACGCCGACGCCTTCAACCATCGCGCCTATCGTCCGCTGCTGCTAGAGGGCAAGACCGCGTGCATTGTCGGCGCCGGCGGCATCGGCCTGGAGGTTGGTAGGCTCTGTGCCGCAGTGGGCATGCGCGTCGTCGGCACCCGCCGGCGGCCCACCGCCGCGGTGAGCCTGCCGCCGGGCTTTAGCAGCATCGGTGGGCCCGACGAGCTCGATGGTTTCCTGGGCGAAAGCGATGTGGTGGCCATCTGTTGTCAATGGACGCCTGAGACGAACCGCCTGTTCAACGCCGAGCGCTTCGCCCGCATGAAGGCCGGCAGCGTGCTCGTCAATGTCGCGCGCGGTGAGATCATCGACGAGGACGCCCTGGCCGATGCCTTGGCCCGCGACCGGTTGCGTGGCGTCGTCCTCGATGTCTACACGGGCGAGTTCGAGCACCCGCCGAGCGCGCAGCTGTGGTCTGATCCCAGGGTCGTGATCACACCCCATATTTCCAACCTCAGCGATCAGGACCGGCACGGCGCCATCGACGTGTTCTGCGATAATTTGCGCGCCTATCTCGAGGGCCGGCCGTTGCGCAATGCGATTGATTGGGAGCGCGGTTACTAGCGAGCTACCGTTGCGCCGGCTAAGGCCGTCGCGCCAGAAAGGCGAGCACGCCGTCCTTGTAGACCCGATCGCCCACGGCCAGCATGTGATCGCGCCGCGGGATCGGCAAGGCTTGGGCGCCGGGGATGAGCTGGGCGAGTTCTTCGGCCGCGCCGCCGATGACGTCCTCGGTGCCGGTGGCTACCAGAACCGGGCAGGCAATTTTGCCCACCATCTCCCGACTGATCGGTTCGCGCGAGCCGCGGATGCAGGCGGCGAGCGCCCTGAGGTCGCTGTTGGTCTTTTCCGCAAAGGCGCGGAAGGTGCGTGCCGTCGGATTGACGACTTCGTCAATCGAGCCCGCCTCCAGGGCGTGCGCGATGGGCCCGGTGCCGGCCATCGGCCGGATCATATTGCCGCCGAGCCCACCAAAGATGGCGCTGCGCACGCGCTGCGGGTGGACCAGGGCAAGGAATGCCGCAAGGCGCGCACCCATCGAGTAGCCCATCACGTCGGCGCGTTCGATGCCGAGGTGATCGAGCAGACGGCGCGCGTCCTCCATCATCGCCGATGGCTGATAGGCTTGCACTTCGTACAGCTTCTCGCTCTCACCGTGTCCGCGGTTGTCATAGGCGATCACCCGGTAGCCGTTGCGCCGCAACAAGCTGACCCAACCGGGATCGAGCCAATTGTACCTGACGCTCGAGGCGAAACCATGCACGAGCAGCACCGGGTCGCCGGTGCCCTCGTCGATGAAGCGGATGCAAACGCCGTCCGAATCGAAGGCCTGCACGGCTCGCTCCTCCTCAGCCACCACCCTGCGACGTGCCAACCCCTATCATCTCGGGCGGCGAGCAACTACATTTGGGGCGTTCTTGATCCTTTGAGCAGGCCCGCCCATGGCAGTTTCGATCATCCCCCACCTTGCCAATGATCCGGGCCTGGAAAAGATTTATGTCGGCGTCAGGGAACTCCAGTGCATGGGCGCGCGACCACCGCACGACCATCCCCACGTTTTTCTGGATATGGGGGCCGACCCGCAGATTTTGTGCCCCTATTGTTCGACCCTGTACATCCATGATGGCCGGCTGGCGCCCGATCAGTCCGACCCGCCGGGCTGCCTCGTCAGCGAAGACCGACGGGGATCTTGAGGCTCGAAGGCGATCGCCCCCTTGAAAAACGGGCGACCCGTTCTGGTGCTCGGCGGGGGCATTGCCGGACTGGCGCTGGCGCTGGCGCTGGCGCGCGGTGGCCGTGGCGCCATCGTGCTGGAGAGCCGTCCCCGCTTTGCGACCGAAGGCGCAGGCATTCAGCTCGGAGCCAACGGGGTCAAGGTCCTTGAGCGGCTGGGACTAGCCGAACGGCTGCGCCCCGAGGTCGGTGAACCGGCCAGTCTCGTGGTCTTTGACGGTCGCTCGGCCCGCCGCCTGGCGCAGCTGCCGCTGGGCGGATGGTTTGCGGCCCGCCACGGTGCGCCCTACTGGACCATGCACCGCGGCGATCTGCATGCCGCGCTCGTGGCGACGGCAAGGCAACAGCGGCACGTTGAGCTGCGCGCCGATTATGCGCTGAAGGCGCTGCGACAAGAGCCCTCCGGCGTGTTGCTGGAAGACCGGGCCGGGCAGCGCCTGGTTGGAGCCGCGTTGGTTGGGGCGGATGGTTTGTGGTCCACGGTTCGCCAGACCATCTGTCCCGCTGCCAGGCCGCAGTTGGCCGGTGCGACGGCGGCGCGCGCGCTCCTTGCGGCCGGGGTCGCCGGCGCCCTGGCCGAGCCGCACGTGGGGCTCTGGCTCGGAGCCGGCGCCAACGTCGTGCACTATCCCGTGCGTGCCGGCCGCGAGGTCGCCGTCGTCATCATCGTGCGCGAGCCGTGGTCGGCGTCTGCGGCGGAAAGCCGCGTCGCCGCCAAGGCTGCCTTGGCACCGCTTGGCGCCTTCCACCACTCGCTCACCGACGTGCTCGGCCGCGCCGCCGATTATCGCAAATGGGCGCTCTATCGGCTTGCTCGGCTGCCGACCTGGTCTTGCGGGCGCATCGGCCTGATCGGCGATGCCGCCCACCCGATGCTGCCGCACCTGGCTCAAGGGGGTGCGCTCGCGCTGGAAGATGGCTTGCTGTTGGGTTCGATGCTGGGCCAAGCAAACCTCGACGTGGCCGCAGCCTTGCGTGAATTTACGCTGCAACGGCGCGGGCGCGCCGCCAGGGTCGAGGCCCTTAGCCGCCGCAACGGTCAGCTCTACCACCTTGCTCCGCCGCTGGCCTGGGCGCGCGATGCGCTATTGCGCGTGCTGCCGGGTCGCTGGCTGATGGTAGGCTACGATTGGCTCTACGGCTGGCGTCCGGACTAGGCTCAAAGTCAGCACTTGGGCAAACCCGCGGGTGCCCAGATCTTTCACGACGCGGTAATTCTGCTAGGTGTCACCGGTCCACGGCGGCTTTCCCACCACAATCGGCGCTGCGATGCGCAATGGCTTACAACGCGTATTGTTCGGGCTCTACAGCTGGCCCAGCCTGTTGCTCACGCTGACCTGCGTGTTCTGGGCCGGCAACACCATTGCCGGCCGCCTCGCCGTCGGCCAGGTCACGCCGATGCAGCTGACCTTGCTGCGTTGGGTGCTGGTGATCGGCGTGTTATGGCCAATCTATGGAGGCCAGGTGCGCCAGCACTGGCCAAACATTCGTGCCCGCCTTTTCAGGGTGGTGCTGATGGCCGTGTTTGGCTTCACCGGCTTTAATGCGCTCTACTATGTGGCGGCCCACTACACCACGGCGATCAACATCGGCATCCTGCAAGGCTGCATGCCGATATTTGTGCTGGCCGGTGCCTTCGTGGCACACGGCACGCGTGCGACCTTGCTGCAGGTGGTCGGCGCCTTGATAACGACGCTTGGCGTGGTGGTGATCGCCAGCCGCGGCGCCCCCCTCTCGGTCCTCCACGTTGAGCTCAATCTCGGCGATGTGTTGATGCTGATCGCCTGCGTGCTTTATGCCTTCTTCACGGTGGCCCTGCGCGATCGTCCGGACATGCCGGGGGCCGCCTTTTTCACCCTGCTGGCGATGATCGCGGCCCTGACCTCGATTCCACTGGCGCTCTACGAGGTTGTCGCCCAGGGCGCGACGGCGCCGACCTTCAAGGGCATGCTGATCATCGCCTATGTGGCAATCTTTCCCTCCTGTCTGGCCCAAATCTTCCTGTTGCGCAGCGTCGACCTGATCGGTCCGGGCCGTGCCGGAATTTTCTTGAACTTGGTTCCCTTGTTTTCGGCAATCATGGCGGTTTCTCTGCTGGGCGAGCCCTTTGCCCCGTTCCACGCCGTCGCCCTGGTGCTGGTGTTAGGCGGCATCCTGCTGGCCCAGCGTGCGCCGCGCCGGAAGGCCCGGCCGCGCGGCTGAGAACGCAAGCTGAATATTTCTCACAGCGACGGCAAAGCATTGTCGTTTGTCGACCCGGCACCGCCACCCTAACTCCTTAGGGCAACATCGCTAGCCTTTCGAGGTCGCCCATGCCGCTCGTTCGCATCGCCATGCCTAAGGGCAAGTCGCCGGAATTTCGGCGCGCAATTTCGCAAGGGGTCCAGTCGGCCCTGGTCGAAACCTTCGGGGTTCCCGAGCAGGATCTGTTTCAGATCATCACGCAACACGATACCGATAGCCCGATCGTCCATGCGCCGAGCTACCTCGGCATCGAATACTCCGATGACTTGACCATCATTCAGCTGACCGTGAGCGATAGGCGCAGCCTTGAGCAAAAGCGCCGGCTGTTTGCCTCGATCGCCGAGCGGCTGGCGCAGCGGCCGGGCCTGCGGCCGGACGACATCTTCATCAACCTTGTCGAGGTCAAACCCGAGAACTGGTCCTTTGGTAGGGGGGAGGCGCAATACGCCTCGGGCGCGGCCGCGAGGTAAGCAAATGCCGGCCGAGCCTGCCTTTAGTGTGCGCGCAGCCGGCGCAGCGCCCGCCGGGCGCGCACGGTTGCGTTCGACAGGTGGGCGCGAACGAGAATGATGGCGATGGTGCCAAGGCCCGCGAGACAGCCGAGCAGGCTGATCCAGGTGACGTCGTCGGTGGTGAAGTAGTCGACGATGCCGGAGGTAAAAAAGAGCAGCGCCGTCAGCAGGCTGCCCCAGGTGCCGATTTCGATTTCGACGCGGGCACGCTGCCGGTAGGTCGAAAGGCCCATGCCGCGCTCGGACTGCCTGGCCATCGGTTTGCTTTGGTTTATTCGGGTTATGCCATTCGGGGTGCGTTAAGCCTCTAAGCCCAAGGGCCCTGCGCGTTGAGGCACGCGCATGCAACAAACCTCACCGGCAGCCATGCTTGTGCGCGACGCAGGGCTTGCGGCAGGCAGGGCAGACCTAGCATTGCACACCCCCGCCCGCAACGAATATCCGGCCCCACCGTCTCGCGGCTGCCCGGTGATGGCTTCGTCTTTTGAGCCCGGCAAATGCCCGTTCCGAAACCCATCTTCGACCCATCCTTCAACATCGTGCGCAGCAGCCACGCCGCCTTGGGTGTCGCCGATCTCGGGCGAAGCCGCGCCTTTTATGCCGATCCCCTCGGTCGCATCGTTGAGGGCGTCGACGGCAAGAGCCTTAATCTGCGCGACATCGAAGAGCGGCAGCATTCTCCCGCTGGAGCCTGCGCGATCCGCGCCGGCAAACGCGGTGGGGACAGCCGGCGCCACGGTCCTGGTTTCGAGGAGGGCTCGCGCTTTGCCCCGGCGCCGTTCGAGCCGCGCCCGGCGCTGTTGGAGGGAAAGGTGATCGTTGCCGGCGAGGACCGCGCGGCGACGGGAGGCGCGGCGTCCAACCGCCGGCCCAGGCCGGGCACGAGCGACGCCCTGTTCGGGGTTGCCGGCTTGCCGCTGCGGAACAGCAACAGCGCATTGACCGTTGAGCGCAGGCGGCGCCAGTGGCTTGCGCGGCAAACCCGGAAGGTCCCCCCGATGGCGAAAAAGGCCCTTGCGCTCTACCAGGCCAAGCGCGACTTCAAAAAGACACCCGAGCCGCGCGGCAAACGCCCCGTTGGCCGCGGCCAATACCCGCGTTTCGTCATACAAAAACATGACGCCAGCCGCCTGCACTACGACTTGCGGCTCGAGGTCGACGGCGTCTTCAAGTCCTGGGCGGTGACCAAAGGTCCCTCGCTTGATCCCGCCGACAAGCGCCTGGCCGTCGAGGTCGAGGACCACCCGCTCGACTACGGCGACTTCGAGGGTACCATCCCGGCGGGAGAATACGGCGGCGGCACCGTGATGCTGTGGGACCGTGGCTTCTGGCTGCCGGAGGGCAAGCTTGATCCGGTCCGGGCCTTGCGCGCGGGCGAACTCAAATTCTCCCTCGCCGGCAACAAGCTCAAGGGCGGCTGGGTCCTTGTGCGCATGCAGTCGAAAGCTACGCGTGGCCAGCGCCACAATTGGCTGCTGATCAAGCACCGCGACGGCTTTGAACGCGAGCGCGATAGTTCCCTGCTCACGCGCGATCGCTCTGTCGCCTCCGGCCGTAGCATGTGGCAAATCGCTGCCGGCAAGGGGCGCGGCCCCAAGCCGTTCATGCGGGCCGCTGAGCAACGCTCCGATCCACGCGCCCAATGGATCGGCAAGACCATCGGCCAACAAGACGCCCAACGGCCCGGGCGCGCAACGCGGCGGCCACCCGCCAACAGCGGCGATGCGCAGGAGGCCATGGTTTTGGGCGTCAGGATCTCCAAACCCGACAAAGAGTTGTGGCCGGCGGCGGGCGCCGGCGGCGCCGTCACCAAGTTCGATCTCGCGCGCTATCTCGAGCAGGTGGGGCCGCGGATGCTCGAGCACATCCGCGGTCGCCCCTGTTCAATCATTCGTGCGCCCGATGGCATCGACGGCGCCATCTTCTTTCAGCGCCACGCCCTGCCGGGCGTGGCCAAGCTCGTCACGCTCACGTCGGTTGCCGGTGACCGCAAACCCTACCTGCAGATCGATCGGGTCGAGGCGCTGATTGCGCTGGCTCAGATCGCCGCCGTCGAATTTCATCCCTGGAACTGTGCCCCCGACCAGCCGGCACGGCCGGGTCGGTTAATTTTCGACCTCGACCCGGGCAGCGATGTGGCCTTCGCGGAGGTGATTGCCGCGGCCAAGGAGCTGCGCGAACGAATCGAGCGCCTCGGCCTCGTCGCCTTCTTGAAGACGACGGGCGGCAAAGGCCTGCACGTCGTCACGCCGCTCAGTGTCAAACGCGCTAGCGTGGGCTGGGACGCGGCCAAGCGGTTCGCCGAGGCCGTTTGCCGCGACATGGCCAACGATTCGCCGCAGCGCTATCTCGTCAAGATGAGCAAGAAACTGCGTGCCGGCCGTATCTATCTCGACTATTTGCGCAACGATCGCACCGCAACAGCCGTGGCGCCGCTGTCGCCACGCGCCCGACCCGGTGCGACGGTCTCCATGCCGCTCGCCTGGAGCCAGCTGCGCGCTGGCCTCGACCCCGGCCGGTTTACGCTCGCCACCGCGCCGAGCCTGATCGCCAAGTCTTGGCCGTGGCGGGACTACGGCGACGCCGAGCGTCCCCTCGAGGCCGCAATTGCGAAATTGTCGGCGAGCACGCCTAAGGCTTAACGCTTCGTGATGCGTAAGACGCCGACTTGCCGATTTGCGACCTTGGGCGTTGACCTGAGCTTGCAGCCGATGGAGGCGCGTGCCGCGGCCGAACTGCCGGCGGGCCCAGGCTGGCACTACGAACCGAAATGGGATGGCTTCCGGTGTCTCGCCTTCCGTGGCGGTGGTGAGGTCGACATCAAGGCCAAGTCCGGCAAATCGTTGGCGCGGTTCTTCCCAGAGGTGTTGGACAATTTGCGCAGGCTGAGGGTGCCCGCCTTCGTGCTCGATGGGGAATTGACGATCGCACGCCAAGGCGTGCTCTCCTTCGATGCCCTGCAGGCCCGCCTGCATCCGGCCGAAAGCCGCATCCGGCGCCTGTCGCTGGAGACGCCGGCTACGTTTGTGGCCTTCGATTGCTTGCTCGCCCGGCGCGGCAAACCGCTTTTGCGCGCGCCGTTTCACGAACGCCGCGCCGCGCTCGAGACGTTTTTTGCGCGCGGCAACGGCAAGGCTCGCGGACTGGCGCTAACGCCCTTCACGCGCTCGCTCGAGGTGGCGCGGCGCTGGTTGGAGGGGCGAGATCGATCCCTCGATGGCGTCATCGCCAAGCGGCTCGACTTGCCCTATCTGCCCGGCGTCCGTGCGACCCTGAAAGTCAAATGCCTGCGCACGGCAGACTGCGTGATCGGCGGCTTCCGCTATGAGGCGGGGCGGCGCCTGGTCGGCTCGCTGCTGCTTGGGCTTTATGACCAAAACGGCCTTTTGCATCACGTCGGTTTCACCGCATCCATCCCCACCGCCGACAAGCCCGGCCTGACCAAGCGCCTTGAGAAGCTGATCGCGCCGCCGGGGTTCAGCGGCGCGCAGCCAGGCGCGCCCAGCCGTTGGAGCAACGAGCGTTCGAGTGCCTGGGAGCCGTTGCGGCCAAGCTTGGTAGTAGAAGTGCGCTACGATCATATCAGCGGCGAGCGCTTCCGGCACGGCACCAAGTTGATGCGTTGGCGCCCGGACAAGTCGCCTCGGCAGTGCGGGCTGGAGCAGCTGCGCCAACCGCTGGCTCGCAGCGGGATGTCGTTGGCTCGCCGTGTTGTGCACCCGGCTTAATCCCTTTTTCGGCACCGCCGCGAGGACTCTGAGGCGGCGCCAACGTTGGCGAGCGTGCAAGCGCGCCACCTTGCCGGTCGGGTGGCTTTAGAGGAAGTAGGGCCGGTGGCCTATGCTGGACGCCAAGGTCGTCGCTGCCGCCGACCGCGAAACGCTCCGTTTACGCACGGCTCGAACGCATTTATTTCTTCTTGCCCGCCTTTTTGCGGGCTGGAACTTTTTGTCCCTTTCGGCGCGCCTCTGAAAGCCCGATGGCAATCGCTTGTTTGCGGCTCCTGACGGTCTTGCCGCTGCGGCCGCTTTTCAGCGTTCCGCGCTTGCGGCGGCTCATGGCACTTTTGACCGTCTTGCCGGCCTTTTTGGAATAACGTCGCACCATCTCAAGCTCCTTGCAAAGTTCAGGCTCGAGCGCAACGCCCGCGCTGGAGCATTGTTCCCTGCAGGGATGGGCGCTGGGACGCGCATGGGTTTGCTGACGCTCAGCTCAGCGCCGCCGCGGTGCAGCGGGAACCGTGCCAGGGTGATCCGCATTGGCGCACAGATCGCAAATTTCACTCGTGCGAGGAGCTCACCCATGACGCTATCAACCGTTTTGCTCATCATCCTGATTCTGGCCCTCCTCGGGGCTCTGCCGTCCT
>DASTMQ010000117.1:0-2362 GCA_035714005.1 Hyphomicrobiaceae bacterium | reverse complement strand
TAAGGACGAGGTGGCGCGCGACAAAGCACAGCTGAAAAAAATGTTGCGGCAGCTTGATCACCTGAAAAAGCTGAAAGAGCTTTATGATGCGACGCACGTGACCGAGCCCAAGTACTCCCACCTTCCGCATTAAATCGCGGGGCAGATGCTCGGCTCCACGTCGCGAAACCTCGTTAAAGCAACGCCGTTGGTTGTACTACCTGCCCCGGCCCCCGCGACATACTCCTCGGCTCACCTACATCGGCATCGAACGGAGCCGACCCAACCGTAAGACGGGGCTCGGCGAGATTAGGTCAAAATTGGGCGTTGACCGCTTTGGAAGGGGACCCATTGGCGCGACCATTCCCATTTTTGAGCTCGAACCCTCCCCCGCGCCCTACCGGGCTGCCGAGCCCACCAGAGCGGAAAAGCGGCAGCCCGCTGCTACGAACGCCGAGAGCGCCGTTGCGACAAGAACCGCAGTAAATTGCTGATCCTCATTCGCTTGCTAACCCGCCGGTTCGTAGAGCAGCGCGGACCTTTGCCTGACGCGGTGCCCGGCATTTTACCTTGATCCAGTCCCCACGACCCGACCGGTAGGGTGAATCGGCGTGCTTTGAGATAATGCCTTCGAGACCATCTTGCTCGCAGGCGGCCAACAGGCGTTTCGGATCGGTGAAAAGGTCTGAATAAAGTAGAACGTCGGTATTTGCCTGGCCGAGCAGGTCGGCGAGCTTTTCCTTGCGCGCAAGCAGCGGCAGCGAGCGCAAGTCCTTGCCATTCACAGCGAGCAGATCAAAGCAATGCACGACGATGAGATCGCCGGTGGCCTCACAAGCACTCACAAGCCGAGCTTGATCTTCGCTGTCAGCGACGAGTTCGCCATCGAGGACCACGGAGCTTGCAGGCACACGTGACAAAGCCTCGGCAATGAGAGCCCGGCCGCAGGTAAGCTCAAGCCCGTGGCGGGAATATATGGTTGCCTCCGCGCCGACCTTGTGCAGTTGCACGCGACAGCCATCGAAGGCCACCTCGTGCAACCAATCCTTGCCCGCCGGCGGCCGTGAGCGCAGGCGAGGCAGGGAGGGCACTATGAACGGAAATTTGGCCAGCATAGAGATTGCATGAGCTAATTCTACAACAAGAATAAGACATTAGCTCGCGTTTGTGAAAGAAAGTCGAGGGCCCAAGCTCCCATCCCGCCTTTGGCTGGCGCCGGCTGGTCCCTTCCCTTGCCGAACTGGCCAACGGTTTGGCGCCAAAAAGTTGATAGGCCAAACCCCAGGGGCGATCCGGCGGCGGGCCGCCGGCCCGTGCGGCACATTCCGGCTGCGCGGGGAGCCGCGACGTGGGCAAGATGCACCTCGTCGCCAGATGGCAGCCGGCGGCCCGATAACGCGTCCCTCGGCCGCGTGCGCACAAGCGGCAATCTCATGGCGGCCTGGAAACGCACGTTGCACTGAAGCGCTGCCAGCGGCGATCGGCACCGGCTTCAAGCCGCGCCGGGTGCGAGCTCGTTCCCCCATCAAGGCTCACAGCGAGCGCCGTGGCAGGGCCATTGCTCCAAGCCCAACCCCAAATCTTAATCGCCGAGCCCAGGCGCGAACGATTGAGTGGGAGGGCGTGATACGATAGCGGAGCGCGGCGCGATGGCCCAAACCGGCTGGCTTCGGAGGCGTCCGCCGGCAGGCTCGACGAGGTCATTCTGCCAGCCCTTGACGAATGGCCGTGCGTTGCTCGCCTAAGTTTGCCGTCAGCGCCCAAGCTGGGCGAGCGCGCCTTCGGGGCAGACCGGGTCTCCGCGCCGACGTGATAATCGGCGGATGATTGCGCTATACTCTCCCGAAAACCGGGAGACGTTCGATGCACCGGCTGGGCGATCTCGAGGCCTTTCTGGCGATCGTGGAAAGGGGCAGTCAGACGGCTGCCGCGCGCCAGCTGCGCCGGTCGCTGCAGTCGATCAATCGCTCGCTGCTCGCCCTTGAGCGTAGTATTGGCGTTGAGCTGGTGCGGCGCACAACCCGCAAGTCCAGCCCGACCGAGGCCGGTCGCACCTTCTACAATCGGGTCCACCCCGCGTTTCAGGAGATCGCCGCGGCCCGGCTCGATGCCGCCAACCGGCACGCCGAACCGTCCGGCTCGATGCGACTTGGCGCGCCCGTCCTGTTTGCTCCAGCCTACGTCGTGCCCGCCATCAGCGATTTCATGCGCAGCTATCCGCGCGTTGAAATCGAGCTCAAGACCTCCGACCGCAATGTCGATCTCTTGGAGGAAGGCCTCGACTTGGCGGTCCGCATCAGGCACCTGCCCGACTCTCGGCTCAGAGCCCAGCGACTGGGCGAGTTGCGCGTTGTGACCTATGCCGCCCCCGCCTATCTTGCCG
>DASTMQ010000116.1:0-18931 GCA_035714005.1 Hyphomicrobiaceae bacterium | reverse complement strand
CGTGGGCCGCCTCGTGGGCTTGACCCTGGCCGGCGCCCGACTGGTCGGCGTGGCTGGGTAGGCGAAGGCGCGTGAACTGGTTGGTGACCCAGTTGGCGATGACGGTATCGTCGGCGGCAAGGAGTTCCACCAGCACCTTGGAGGCGCCGACATCGGGGCGCGATTTCAGGACGCGTTTTTCCTGGATGCGGTAGCTGCAGCGCACCTGATCGCCCGGCCGCAGCGGCTTGAGCCACTTCACTTCGTCGACGCCGGGCGAGCCGAGGGAAGCCACCCGGTTCAAGACGGCATCACAGACGAGCCGCATCATGATGACGCAGATGTGGTAGCCCGACGCACACAGGCCGCCGACGATGGAGGCCCTTGCCGCCTCCGCGTCCACGTGCATGGGTTGCGGATCATAGGCGCGCCCGAAGGCTATGATCTCCTCGGCCGTGACGGTCTTGGCAGCGGAAAGATAGGGGCGGCCGACCTCCAGATCCTCATGATATAATAACTCGCGGCTCACAACGTCCTTCTGCACGCACCGTCCTCGGGTCTCTTTTTTGGCAAACGACGCCTTATACAGGCTCGGGCCCCTGCCGGCCATCCCGCTCGCCGAGGCCCATCGACAAGGGTGTCAGGCTGCGGTCTACTGTTGAGCCCCAGTGCCCCCCACTCAGGTTGTCATGCCCGACATCCATGCCCTGCTCTGGCCGCGCCACGTGGCGCTGATCGGCGCCTCCGCGGATTTGGAGAGCCTGCGCGGTCGCATCATGCACACCATGACCGGCCATCCCTTCCAAGGACCGATCTATCCGGTGACGCGCAGCCATGCTGAAGTTATGGGCCGCCGGGCCTATGCCTCGATCCACGATCTGCCCGAGGCGCCACAGCTGGCCGTGCTGATCATCCCGGCTCAATATATCCCGCAGGAGTTGGAGCGCTGCGGACGCGCCGGCGTCAAGGCGGCGGTGGTCTTGAGCTCGGGATTTGCCGAAGCCGGCGGCGCTGACGGCTCTCTGCTGCAGGCCGACATCAGACGCATTGCCGAGCGCTATGACATGGCCGTGATCGGACCCAACGCGGAGGGGTTCGCCAACATCGTGGCCGCCCTGTGCCCGACCTTCAGCCCGGCGCTCGAACCCACCGAGCCGCTGCCGCCCACGCCGACGCGGCGCGGACAGGTGACCGTCTTGGCGCAGAGCGGCGGCATCGGCTTCTCCTTTTTCGATCATGGTCGCGCCAAGGAGTTGGCCTTCCGCTACATCGTCACCACCGGCAATGAGGCATGTCTGGAGATCATGGACATCGCCGAGTACGCGCTCGATGAGGGCAAGACCGAGGCGCTGATCGTCCTCCTGGAAGACGTGAAGAACCCCCACACCCTGCGTCGGGTCGCCGAGAAGGCGCTGCGGGCCGGCATCCCGATCATCACCGCCAAAATCGGCCGATCCGAGGCCGGCGTGCGCGCCGCGGCCTCGCATACGGCGGCGCTGGCCGGCTCCTATCAGGCTTACCGCGCCATGTTCGATCGCTATGGCATAATCGAGGGCCACGATATCGATGAGATGCTCGATCTCGCGAGTGCCATGATCGCCTGGCGCGGACGGTTGCCGGCCGGCCGCCGCGTGGCGATCTGTACGGCATCGGGCGGCGGCGGCGGCTGGATGGCAGATGCCTGCACGGCGGCCGGGCTCGAAGTGCCCATCCTCGATGCCGACACGCGCGCCCGTATCGATCCGCACCTGCCCGCCTACGGCACCTCGCAAAATCCCGTCGATGCCACGGCACAAGCCGTGCACAAGATCGGTTACGCGGGGCTTGCGCGGCTCGTGATGGACGCACCCGGGATCGATGGCCTGATCGTCGTCATCACCGCACGCTCGCCGAAAAACTTGGCAAAACAGCAGGCCGAGCTGGCGCGGCTGGCGAGGGAGGCGAGCAAGCCCATTCTGCTCTGGAGTTACACGCTGCCGGCCCCACAATCCACCAAGATCCTCAGCGAAGCTGGCTATCCCCTCTCGACGGACATCCGCAACTGCGCCCGCGCGTTTGCCGCGATGGCGGACTATAGCGCGCTGCGCTCTGCCTTCCTGAAGCCGATCGAGGTTGTGAGTACGCCCGAGCCCGCGCGCGCGACCGCGCGCGCCCGGCTCGCCGAGGCCGATGGCGTGCTCTGCGAATGGGAGACGCGCCCCGTGCTGGCGGCCTATGGCGTCGGCACGCTGCCCGCCGCCAGGCTCGTCGATGGCCCCGCCGCGGCGGTCGAGGCAGCCGTGGCCATCGGCGCACCCGTCGCGCTCAAGATCCAATCCCCCGAAATCCTGCACAAAACCGAGGCCGGCGGCGTCAAGCTCAACCTCGCGCGCCCGGACCAGGTTGGCCCCGCCTACACTGCCCTCATCTCCGCCGCCAAGGCACACGCGCCGTCGGCGCGCATCCGCGGGGTGCTGGTGCAGGCAATGGCGCCGCCCGGGCTGGAGATGATCCTCGGCATCAAACGCGACGCCACCTTCGGTCCCCTGCTGCTGGTTGGCCTTGGCGGCGTCAATGTCGAGCGCTTCAAGGACGTGGTGGTCGCCCCCGTGCCGCTGGTGCCCAATGCGGCCCGAGGCCTGCTTGAGCGCCTCAAAGGTGCTGGCCTGCTCAAGGCCTATCGGGGTCGCCCGGCCTCCGACGTCGATGCCCTGGTCGATGCCATGGTGCGCTTGGCCGCCCTGGCGCACGACTTTGCCGCCGAGATCGCCGAAATCGACCTCAACCCCGTCATCGTCCACGCCCAGGGCAATGGCCTCTCGGTGGTCGATGCGCTCCTGGTCAAACAGCAGGCCTGAGGCCGGCGTCGACATCCCGCGTTCGGCAAGCGCTCGCCAATAGTCCAAAGGCGGGGCTTGCTCGCTGGCGACGCGGCGGCTAGCGTAACCGGCAGAACAATAAGCCAGCGCTGGTGGTTGGCCGGCGGGCAACTCTGGGAGGACGGCGAATGCCCTTGAAGCGCGCGCTCGGTTGCGTTCTGGTGACGGCGGCGATTTGCGGTTCGGCCGTCCCGGCACTGGCGCAAAAGTCCGGCGGCACGCTGCGCATCTACCATCGCGACAACCTGCCCAGCGGCTCGATCCACGAGGAAGCCACGATCTCCACCGTTCAACCCTTCATGGGGGTCTTCAACAACTTGGTCATTTATGACCAGCAGAAGAAGCTCAACGCTCCAGAAACGATCGTCCCGGACTTGGCGGAAAGCTGGGCCTGGGACGCCAGCAAGACCAAGCTCACATTCAAGCTGCGCCAGGGCGTCAAATGGCACGACGGCAAGCCGTTCACCGCCAAGGATGTGCAGTGCACCTGGAACAAGCTGACGGGCAAGGACAACGACGACTTCCGCAAAAATCCGCGCGCCATTTGGTGGCACAATTTGAAGGAGGTCACGGTCAATGGCGACCACGAGGTGACGTTCAACCTCAATCGACCGCAAGCCTCCTTCCTGTCGCTGTTCGCTTCGGGCTACACGCCAGTCTACCCCTGCCACGTCTCGACCAAGGACATGCGCACCAATCCGATCGGCACCGGGCCCTTCAAGTTCGTGGAGTTCAAGCGCGGCGAATCGGTACGGTTCGCCCGCAACCCCGACTACTGGAAGAAGGGGCAGCCCTACCTCGACGGCATCGAGTGGAAGGTGATCGAAAATCGCTCCACCCGCATCCTGGCGTTCGTGGCCGGCGAGTTCGATATGACGTTCAACGCCGACGTCACGGTACCACTCCTGAAGGATGTCACCTCGCAGGCTCCCAAGGCGATCTGCGAACTGGTGCCGACCTATGTGTCGACCAACCTGATCATCAATCCGAAGGCGGCGCCCTTTAACGACCCCAAGATTCGCAAGGCGATGGCGCTCACGCTCGACCGCAAGGCCTATATCGATATTCTGAGCGGCGGCAAGGCCGATATCAGCGGCGTGATGCTGCCGCCGCCGGAGGGTCTTTGGGGGATGCCGCCCGAGGAATTGCAAAAGCTACCCGGCTACGCCGCCGACGTCGAAAAGAGCCGCGCCGAAGCGCGCAAGATCATGGAGAGCCTGGGCTACAGCGAGGCCAAGCCGCTCAAAATCAAGGTGTCCACGCGCAATATCGCCATCTACCGCGATCCGGCAGTGATCCTGATCGACCAGCTCAAAAAAATCTACATCGACGGCGAACTCGAGGTGATCGACACCAGCATCTGGCACGCCAAGGTGACGCGCGGGGAATATTCCGTCGGCCTCAATCTGACCGGGGTAGGCGTCGATGACCCCGACGTCAACCTGTACGAGAACTACAGCTGCAATTCGGAACGCAATCTCACGCAGTACTGCAACAAGGACCTCGATGCGCTGATCGACAAACAGTCGCAAGAGACCGACGCCGGCAAACGCAAGCAATTGGTGTGGGAGATCGAACGCAAGCTGGCCGAGGATCTCGCCCGTCCCATTATCATGTATGATCGTGCCGCCACCTGCTGGCATCCGCACCTAAAGGGGTTCGTGCTGCACGCCAACAGCATTTATAATAACTGGCGGTTCGAGGACGTGTGGCTCGACAAATAGCGCCCGTCACCGGCGGAGGTTGACGCACAAGGGAGCACTGCAATGGGAGCCTATCTCATTCGCCGACTGCTCCTGATGCTCGTGACGTTGTTCGGGATGTCGGTCCTGATCTTCGTCATGCTGCGGCTCGTGCCGGGGAATATCACCGACATCATTTTCGACTCCGCCGGCTTTGTTAATCCGGCCGCGAAGAAGAAAATCGAACGCCAGCTCGGCTTGGACCAGCCCATCGTCACCCAGTATGTCAGCTGGATCAGCGGCCTGGCGCGTGGCGATCTCGGCTATGCCTACGTCTCGGAAAAGCCCGCCATCGAGGAGATCCTGCCGCGTATCCCGGTCACCGCCAAGCTGGCGGTGTTGGCGCTCGTGTTTTCGGTCCTGTTCGGCGTGCCGCTGGGCGTGATGAGTGCCGTGCGGCAAAATACGGCGCTCGACTACCTGCTGCGGGTCATCAGTTTGAGCGGTTTATCGCTGCCGTCCTTTTGGCTCGGCCTGCTCATTTTGATGGCGTTCGTGCACTGGTTTGGTTGGATCCCGATCTACAAGAGCAATACCGGTAGTCTCTGGCACGACCTCGCGCTGTTGAGCATTCCCGCCGCCGCCGTCGGCTTCCGCAGCTCCGCGCTGGTCATGCGCCTGACCCGCTCCTCGATGCTGGAAGTCATGCGGCAGGACTATATTCGCACGGCGCGCGCCAAGGGTGCCTCCGAACCCGCGGTCAACTACGACCATGCCTTGCGCAACGCTGTGCTGCCGGTCGTCACCATCATCGGTATCGAGGCGGCCTTCCTGATCGGCGGCCTGATCGTCACCGAAACGGTCTTCAACATTCCAGGCGTGGCGCGCTTCCTGGTCGAGGCCATCCGCTGGCGCGATTACCCCATCGTGCAGAACCTTGTCATGTTCATCGCCATCGTGGTGGTGGTCACCAACTTCATTGTCGACATGCTGTATGTCGTCCTCGATCCGCGCATCAAGTATGAGGAGTGAGATCGCAAGTGGCGGTCATCGATCATGACGTGGAACTGAGGCGGGCCGGCGCCCACGTACGTGGCTGGGGTGGCGCGCTCGTGCATTTCATGCGGCGCTATCCGCTGGGTGCGATCGGCGCCCTAATCATGCTGCTGTTCATCGCCACGGCGATCTTCGCCGATCAGATCACCAGCTACGATCCGACCTCCACCAATCCGCGCGTATCGCTGGCGCCGCCCGGCGAACAACACACGCTGGGCGCCGATTTCATGGGCCGCGATGTCTTCTCACGCATCGTCTATGGTGCGCGCATCTCGCTGGCAGTGGCGATCGGCGCCACCGCGCTCGGTTGCCTGATCGGCGTCACCATTGGGCTGTTATCCGGGTTCTTCGGCGGCTGGGTCGATCTCATCGTACAACGCCTGATCGACATCATGCAGGCCCTGCCCTTATTGGTGATGGCGCTGATCATGGCGGCCTCGCTGGGCCCATCGCTTACCAACACCATCATCGCCATTGCCATTCCGCTCGTACCCAACGTCGCCCGCATCATCCGCTCCAACACGCTGGCGCTTAGAGAAATGCCGTTCGTGGAGGCGGCGCGCGCCGTCGGCATGAGCGAAGCCCGCATCGCCGTTCAGCACGTGCTGCCCAACACGCTGGCACCGCTCATCGTACTGGCCACCGCCCAGTTCGGGTCGGCCATCCTGGTGGAATCGGCGCTGGCGTTCTTGGGCTTGGGCGTACCCGAGCCGCATCCCTCTTGGGGTCGCATGCTCTCCGAATCGGCTGCCGAATACGTACGCACCGCTCCCTGGCTCGTCATATTCCCCGGCATCGCCATCAGCCTGGTCGTGTTCGGCACCAATTTGCTGGGCGACGCCATCCGCGACATTCTCGATCCCCGTCAGCGCATTTAGTGAAGGCTTGCTTGCCACCCTCCCCCGACAAGACCGCGCCGGCGCAAACCGTCAGTGATCGCGTGCTCGAAGTTGAGGAATTGCGCACCTATTTTTACACACGCGGCGGCCTCATGAAGGCCGTGGACGGGGTGTCGTTCGCGCTCAAGCGCGGCGAGACACTGGCCATCGTCGGCGAGTCGGGCTGCGGCAAGAGCGTGACGGCGCTCTCCATATTGCGCCTGGTGGCCGATCCGCCTGGCCGCATCGTCGGCGGCTCGGCACGCCTCGACGGTGTCGATCTCATCGAGCTCGACGCCGCCGCCATGCGGGCCATTCGCGGCAATCGCATTTCGATGATCTTCCAGGAGCCGATGACCTCGCTCAATCCGGTGATGACCATCGGTCGCCAGATCAGCGAGGCGCTCATTCTGCACCAAGCCCTATCGCGTACGGCCGCCATGCGGCGGGCGACCGAAATGCTGCAGTTGGTCGGCATTCCCGAGCCGCAACAACGCATCCGGGAATATCCCCACCAGCTCTCGGGTGGCATGCGCCAGCGCGCCATGATTGCCATGGCGGTTGCCTGCAACCCCGAGGTCCTGATCGCGGACGAGCCGACCTCGGCCCTTGACGTCACCATTCAAGCGCAGATCCTCGACCTGATTGGCCGCCTGCAGAAAGAACTCGGTACCGCCGTGATCCTGATCACCCACGATTTGGGGGTGGTGGCGGAAACGGCCGAGCGCGTCATCGTCATGTACGCCGGCCGCAAGGTGGAGGAGGCCCCCGTCGCGGCCTTGTTCGCTTCGCCTCTGCACCCCTACACGCGCGGCCTGTTGAACTCGATCCCCCGGCTACCCAGCATCGAGAGGCGCAGCGACGGACCGCCGGTGCAACGGCTGCAGGAAATTCCGGGCATTGTGCCGGCGCTCAGCAACCTGCCGCCGGGCTGCTCCTTCGCCCCGCGCTGTGCCTTTGCCAGCGACGTGTGCCGGCAGGCGTATCCGCGCTACGAAGAAAAGCAGGGCGGCCATTGGGCGGCCTGCTGGCACTCCGATAAGCTCGCTGGAGCCGCCAATGCCTGACAAGCCGGCCGCCGTGTTGGAGGTCAATGGACTCAAGAAATATTTTCCCGTGCGGCGCGGTCTGCTGCGGCGCACTGTGGGCCACGTGCACGCCGTCGATGATATCAGTTTCACGATCGGCGCCGCCGAAACGGTCGGACTGGTCGGCGAATCCGGCTGCGGCAAGACCACGGTCGGGCGCACGGTTCTGCGCTTGATCGAGCCGACGGCGGGCAGCATCCGGCTCGAGGGACATGAGATCTCCGCTCTCAGCAAGGCCGAGTTGCGGCCGCTGCGCCAGCGCATGCAGATCATCTTCCAAGACCCCTTTTCTTCACTCAATCCGCGCATGCGGGTCGGCGATATCGTCGCGGAGCCCTTGAAGCTGCACGGCGACGGCGGCAAGCGAGCGCGCCGGGAGCGGGTGGCGGAACTGTTCGAACGCGTTGGCCTGCGCCGGGCGCAGATGGACAACTATCCGCACCAATTCTCCGGCGGACAGCGCCAGCGCATCGGTGTGGCGCGCGCGCTCGCCCTCAATCCACGCCTGATCGTCGGTGACGAGCCCGTCTCGGCGCTCGACGTGTCGATCCAGGCGCAGGTCATCAACCTGTTGCGGGACTTGCAGCGCGATCTGAAGCTTTCCTACCTTTTCATCTCGCACAACCTAGCGGTGGTGGAGCACATCAGCCACCGCATCGCGGTGATGTACCTCGGCCGGATCGTCGAGTACACCGACAAGACCACGCTGTTTGCGCGGCCGCTGCACCCCTATACCGAGGCACTGCTCGCGGCCGTGCCGATACCCAATCCGGCGATCAAGCGCGCCCGACGCGTGGTGCAAGGCGACGTGCCGAGCCCACTGCGGCCGCCGCCCGGTTGCCATTTTCACACGCGCTGCCCCTACGCGGAGGCGCGCTGCCGATCCGAGATTCCCCTGCTGCGCGAGGTGCAACCGGGGCACCAGGTGGCCTGCCATCTGCGTTAGCCGGCGGCGCCGCTCGCGCAGCCAAGGTCCTCGACGAACTTGATCATGCGCGGCAGACACTGGCCCTTGAGATCGTAGCCCTCGAGAATACTGGCGCGCGCGGCTTGGCGCAGGGGTGCAAACTTGTCGGGCTCCGACAGCGCCTCGATCAAGGTTTCCGCCCAGCGCTGGCGATCGAAGAAGTCGACCAGCAATCCGTTGGCGTCGTGACGGATGATCTCCTGGACCGGCGGCGTGGCCGAGCCAACGATCAGCGCGCCGGCACTCATGGCCTCGAGCATCGACCAGGACAGCACAAACGGATAGGTGAGATAGGCGTGCGCCCGCGTCACGCTCATGAGGTTGACGAAACTGGTGTAGGGGATCATGCCGACGAAGTGGACCCGCGTCAGATCGAGACGATCCTTGACCTCGTCGAGGAAGATCTGCTTCCAGGGCTTGCGCGAGGCATGCAGCGGGCCGTAGCCGGCCTCCTGACCACCGACGATGACAACGTGGGCATTGGGGCGGGCGCTCAGTATCTGCGGCAGGGCGCGCATGAAAATGTGGAAGCCGCGATAGGGCTCGAGGTTGCGGCTAACGAAGGTCAACACCTCGTCACCCGCCCGGAAGATCCGGCTTCCGACAGTGATCTGGGCCGCCGGATTGGGCCGCACGCGCTCCGTGTCGATGCCGTCGTGAATGACCGCAATGCGCTCTTGGAAGTGGGCCGGAAAGGTCTGCGCCTGCCAGCGCGTCGGCGCAAGCGCCGCGTCGGCCGTGTGCATCGCCAGCAATAGGTGTGCCTGCAGCGTGGTGGTGACGATGTTGGCGGTCAGATTGGGCCGCTGCAGTTCCGGGTCGAAATCGGCATCGAGGCCGCGCGGATGGTAGAAGAACTCGGCGTAGATCGCGAGCTTGCTGGCCGGCCAGATGTTTTTCAAGTACAGCGTTTCGCCCCAGCCGAAATGGCCGAACACAACGTCGGGTACGTAACCCTTAGCGCGCAGCTTTTCGGCCGCGTTGGCGACCGCGGCGCCGCGCTCGGCGCGGTCGGCGAAGTTGCCGACATAGCGGGAGATGCTGCGATCGAAGCTTGGCGTCGGGTAGCTGTAGTGCAGCACCGGTACCGGCGAGGGGCGCTTGTTGCTCGACACCGTCAGGGCCGTGACATCGTGCCCGCGCGCCATCAGCGCCGGCGCCAGGTGCGGAAACTGCCCTGGGAAATTCTGGTGCACAAACAGTATCCGCACGAAACCCCACCCTCAAATGTCAGTCGAGGAGGCAGCAGCGGCGATCAGCGCCGATAGGCGCCAACGCCTTCGCCAAGAAAGGCATTGTTGGCCTCGCGAACCTTTGCCGCCGCCTCGTCGTAGAGAAACGGCAGAAAGGCATAGCGGCGGCCCCGCCTCACCTTGGACACCGTGTGCAACAGCGAACAGGAGAACACCACCGCGCCACCCGGCGGCGGCTTGAAGCCGCGCGGGGAATACTCGGGAAAACTGACCTCGCCGCCATCGAAGTCGGCGTTGAGGTTGATCGAGACGGCGAAACGGCGATGCGCGGTCCCCTTGGTGGTGTTGTCGCGGTGGGGCGCAAAATGTCCCCCGTCCTCCTCCGCATAGCAGCTGACGATGTAGCGCTCCATGCGCGTGACTTGGAACTGGTGGACCTTGAGGATTTCGGGTGCAACCCGGCGAATGATACGGTTCTGCGCGTGCTTGATCACCTCGGTATCGGCGATTTCGTAGTCCTTGCGCCGCTTGTGGCCAGCGTCGTGCGCGATCACCGTCTTGCCGTCCTTCTCGCGCATGAAGCCCGACTCTTGCCCGCCGTCCGCCATGTAGAACGCGATCAGACGTTCGCAGAATTCGCTTTCAAACACGTTGGGTAGGACGAGCACGGGCGCCTGGATTTCAAATCCCGCAAAGCGCGCCGGCGGTGGCAGTTGCTCGAGAAAGCTCAGCACCTCCGCGGTGCTGCTGCCATCCTCGCCGAAGGGCACGACTTTGAGAATGCGCAACGTCGGGTCGAGCACGACCCAGAGCTGGCGCGCGTTGGCCCCCGCCCCGGGCCCATCGACCGGCACGGCGCCATAGAGCTTGCTGATCTTGCTGTCGCCATCCCAGAAATAGCGGTAGCCCGGCAGCTTGGTCGCCACCCGTTTTTGCTGTTCATCGGCCGGGTCGATGCTGACCCCGAAAAAGGCCGCCCGTTCGTCGTCGAACAGGGAGCGTCGGGCGGCGGCGGCAGCGAGCGCGGCCCGCGCCGGCTCGTGGGCCGCACTCAGAAAAAAGCACAAGACCAGGTAGCGTCCGGCCGCGGCATCAAAGGCATAGTTCGGGTTCACCGACGAGCGCTGCCGGAACCACGGTGCCGGATCACCTGGCAGAAGATTGCGGTAGGTCGGCATGGCAAACTCCCCAAGGGCCGGCACCCTAACCCAGCCCCTGAAGCAATTGAAGGCAGGCGGGCGCAGCGTCCGCCAACATGGTTTCACCTGGACGGCGCCCCCAGCGTCAGCGAAAAGCTGCGCTCAAGCACGGGCGCTCCTGCAACCAACACTCGGTAAATGGCGCGATAGGCGCCCGCCGGCCAGCCACCCAGGGGCCGCCTCTTGCCGGCAAAGAACAAACTTTGCGCCTCGTTGCGCTGAAGCGGGCGCGCCCGCTGGGCGAGCAGGGTCTCCCCGTCGGGAGCGGTCAGGATCAGCTCCTGCACGTCGCCGCTTTTAAGACCGATGCTGCGCACCCAGGCCACGACGGCGGCGGCATCGACATCGATGGGGGTACGGGCGGCTTCCCCGCTTTCGATCGCCTCCATGCTGACGGGCGCGGCGGCAAACCCCCAATTGAGCAGGGCGCGGGCCCGGTAGGTCAGGCTTGCAGCGAGGCTTGGCCGCCACAGCGCGGCGCCGCCGCCGCAGCTGTCGGCGGCTGCCGCAAATGCGAACGGATCGATGATCTGCCCGTGGTGGCGCACCGTGAAGTGCAGGTGGGGAAAGACCGTCGCGCCGGAAAGGCCGACGCGGCCGAGCGGGGTACCCGCGGACACGGTCTGCCCGGGTTGCACGCGCACGCTGTCTTTCGCCAAGTGGCAGTACTGCGTCTCCCAGCCGTCAGCATGGGCGATAATGACGCCGTTGCCGCACAGGCGGTTGCCCAGCGCGACGGCGCCCCGCTCGGCGACGGGGACGTCCTCCATGTCGCTGCGCAGGCGCAGCACGACCCCCGGCGCCGCCGCCAGCACGCCGACCCCGGCGCGCTGCACGGCGAGGGAGGGCAACCGGAAGTCCGTGCCATTATGACCGTCATAGGACAGCGTCCCACATTGGTAGTCCCGGGCCGCCGGCGAGGGGTCGTGGTCAACGTACTGTTGAATGGCGCAGGTCTCACCGACCGCGCAGGCCAGGGGCAGGTCCAGAACAATTGGCTCAGCCGCAGGCGCCGGCGCGGTTGCGACAACGCAAAGCAAGATCACAAGGCTCGCGCTAACCCGGTGCATGACAAGGATTTTCGGTCATTGGCAGCTGGCGCCGACGCGGCGAAAAAAGCCAGCGCGGGGCCGGCCTTGCAACGACTTGTAGCTGCCGCTCGGCCGCCTGTCTCGCCGTGAGGCAATTTTCTGGCCCCAAAAATGCACGTCGAGCTTGGCTTGCGCAGAGATGGGAGCTCGCATGGTTCATC
This sequence comes from Hyphomicrobiaceae bacterium, assembly GCA_035714005.1. Lineage (GTDB taxonomy): Bacteria > Pseudomonadota > Alphaproteobacteria > Rhizobiales > Hyphomicrobiaceae > AWTP1-13. The sequence continues at coordinate 6,779 of DASTMQ010000116.1, read as the reverse complement.
GCCGGCCGACATGATGCCAAAAATCCGCAGCGGCCGAGGCGAACCGTGTTGCTCGCATTGCCACTTCCCGAGCGCAGGTGGTAGATTGCACTGAGGGAAATTTCGTGGATTAACAAAAAAGCCCGGATGGACATCCGTTGATTGGCCGTGGCTGTGGTGCGCAGCTCGGTCAGGGGTGTGCGACCAAGCGTAGGGTGTGTTGGGGTATGCTGGTGGTGCGGTTGTTGGGTGGCGGAATCTTCGCCGCCGCGTTGATCTCATTGATCCTCGATCTGAGGCAATGTCTCCGGACGGGCAGCGGGCTCGCGCTGACGAGCCTGGAAAATCTTTGGCTGGCCATCCATCCTAACAGTTTGCAAACGGCCCAGGGCCTGCTGTTGCAGCACACCCCGCCGTGGGTGTGGGCCTACCTCGTGCAGCCGTTGCTGCTAATCCCCATCGCCTTGGTTGGTGCTCTGCTCGGCTATCTCGTCATCAGCGCCGGGCGGCGCCGCCGCGTCATCAGCACGGAAGCAACTGGGCTGCCGGTGGCTAGGCGCGATCAGGCGCAACCGGGCTCGGCCGGCCCGGCGCTGGCGAGTGCGCTCACCTCCTGCCGCGGCGCCTTCGTCGGCATCGCCCTGTTCAGCGGCATGAGTAATATTCTGCTGCTGACGGGCTCGATGTTCATGCTGGAGGTTTACGATCGTGTGCTGCCGAGCCGCAGCATTCCGACCCTTGTCGGCCTGGCGATTTTGACGGCCGTCTTGTTCATGGCCCAGGGCGGATTCGACCTGATCCGCAGCCGGCTTTTGAGCCGCGTCGGAGCCACCCTCGATGAAACCTTGAGCCCGCGGGTATACGACACCATGGTGCATCTGCCGGTGCGCATGGGCGGCCGCGCCGACAGCCTGCAGCCGCTGCGTGACCTTGATAGCCTGCGCTCCTTCCTGTCCAGCCTGGGTCCCACAGCGCTGTTCGACCTGCCCTGGATGCCCCTCTATCTGACCATCATTTTTGCCTTCCATTGGATTTTGGGGATCACGGCCTTAGTCGGCGCCATTCTGCTCGTCTGCCTGACCGCCTTGACCGAAGTCATGACGCGCAAGCCCACCAAGGCGGCCATCGAGTTTGCCGTATCGCGGCAACGGCTGGCCGACTCCAGCCGGCGCAACGCCGAGGTGATGGTGGCCATGGGTCTGACGCAGCGCGTGGGTGCGCATTGGCGCGATGCCAACCGCAACTACATTGCCGCGCATCAGGCGGCGAGCGACGTGGGCGGTGGCATCGGCGCGGTGTCCAAGGTCATGCGGCTGATCCTGCAATCGTCGATGCTGGGCGTCGGTGCCTACCTGGTGATCATGCAGGAGGCGACGGGCGGTATCATCATCGCCGGCTCCATCCTCTCGGCGCGGGCGCTGGCGCCGGTCGACCTTGCCATCGCGCACTGGAAGGGTTTCGCGGCGGCCCGCCAGAGCTGGCAACGGCTGAGCAAGCTGTTGGCCATGATGCCGTCGGCGGGCGAGCCGATGGCATTGCCAGTACCGACCAATACCTTTTCCGTTGAAAACATTTCCATCGTGCCGCCGGGCGAGCAGAAGTTTGTCGTCACGGACATCACCTTTGCCCTCAACCGTGGACAGGGCCTCGGCATCATCGGTCCCAGCGCCTCGGGAAAATCCTGCCTCGCCCGAGCCCTGGTCGGTGCCTGGCTGCCGGCACGCGGCAAAATCCGGCTCGATGGCGCCGCGCTCGACCAGTGGGATCCGATCGCGCTCGGCCGCCACGTCGGCTACCTACCGCAAGACGTCGAGCTGTTTGCCGGCACCGTAGCGCAAAATATCTCGCGCTTTGATGATCACGCCGATTCCGAGCTAATCGTGCGTGCCGCGCGCGCCGCCGACGTGCACGAACTGATCGTGCGCTTGCCGAACGGGTACAACACCCAGATCGGCGAGCAAGGCGCCGCCCTGTCGGCCGGGCAGCGGCAGCGCATCGGGCTGGCGCGGGCGCTGTACGGCGATCCTTTCCTGGTGGTGTTGGATGAACCCGACGCCAATCTCGATTCGGAAGGCATGCTGGCGCTGACGCAGGCCATCCTCAGCGTGCGCACGCGGGGCGGCATCGTAATCGTCATTGCCCACCGGCATAACGTGTTGACCAACGTCGACCTGCTGTTGGCCATGAATCTCGGCCGGGCGCTGGCGGCGGGACCAAAGGACGCGGTTATGAAAAAGTTGCGGCTCGCCGCCCCCGGCATGGAGCCGCTCAAGGTCGTGGCCGAGGCCGGCAGGAGCGGTTAAATGCCCATCAGCAATACCAAGGCGGCGATTCAGCGCCATCTCTGGGCCGGCATCGTTCTGCTGATCGTCTTGTGCGGAGGTGTCGGCGGCTGGGCGGCGACGACCGAGATCTCGGGGGCGGTCATCGCCCCGGGCGTGTTGGTGGTCGACAGCAACGTCAAGAAGGTGCAACACCCGACGGGCGGCGTGGTGGGGGAAATTCGCGTGCGCGACGGCGATCGCGTCACGATCGGCGATATTGTCGTACGCCTCGATGAAACGGTGACACGCGCTAACCTGGCCATCGTGCTCAGGGGCCTCGACGAACTGGTCGCGCGCAAGGCCCGCCTCGAGGCCGAGCGGGACGGCCTCGAGGGCATCGCCTTTCCCAGCGAATTTATCGATCGCCTGGGCGAGCCGCAGGTGGCGGCCATTGTCGCCGGCGAGCGCAAACTCTTTGACCTGCGCCAATCGGCGCGCGTTGGGCAAAAATCACAGCTGCGTGAGCGCATTGCCCAATTGCTCGAGGAAATCGGTGGCATCGCCGCGCAGATCAAGGCCAAGGCGCAGGAGATCGTCCTCATCCAGCGCGAGCTCACGGGTGCCCGTGACTTGTGGGAAAAGAACCTGATGCCCATTACCAAGCTGACCCAGCTCGAACGCGAGGCCACCCGCCTCGAAGGCGAGCGTGCTCAGCTGACGGCCACCAGCGCTCAGAGCAAGGGTAAGATTTCCGAACTCGAGTTACAGATCATCCAGGTCGACCGCGACCTCGCCAGCGAAGTGGGCAAGGAGTTGCGGGAAGTCGACGCCAAGATCGGCGAGTTCGTGGAGCGCAAGGTAGCGGCCGAGGATCAGCTAAAGCGCATCGACATTCGCGCCCCGCAGGACGGCGTTGTCCATCAGTCCGTGGTGCATACCATCGGCGGCGTGATCAATGCCGGCGAGCAGCTGATGCTAATCGTTCCGTCCACGGACAATCTCATCGTAGAGGCCAAGTTCGCGCCCCAAGACATCGACCAAGTGAAAATCGGACAGCGGGCCGTGGTCAGGTTCACGTCCTTCAACCAAAGGACAACACCTGAGTTGAACGGCGTGGTGACCCGCGTATCGGCGGATACCACCGTGGACCAGCGCACCTCGGCACCCTATTACACCTTGCGGATTTCCCTGAGCCGCGAGGAGATCGCACGGCTTGGCGAGGTCACGCTGGTGCCCGGCATGCCGGTGGAATCGTTTATTCAAACCGGGGACCGAAAAGTGATATCGTACTTGATGAAACCCCTCTCCGACCAAGTGATGCGCGCCTTCCGAGAGAGATGAGGTCACGGGCACCCGTAAGCGTAGTTGTGAGGAACGGAGTTGCGAGATGATATTCGGATCCAGAAAATCGAAGGATGCCCCGGCCGCTCCCGTGGCTCCGCCCGCAGCCAACGGCAAAGCCCCCGACGCCATGGCGCCCGAACGGCCGGCCGCCGCGCCGCGGCCTACCGTTGTCGCTCCCGCCGCGCCGGCGCCCGCCAAGACAGCCGCGCCCGCCGCTGACGCCAGCGCCACGACCGGTGCGGTGTCCGAGGAGGCGCGACGGCGCGCGGCCGCCGCGGTGCGCCACTCCTTGGCCTTCGCGCAGATCGTCTCGATCCTGATGCACTCCCCGCGCTACCGCCACTACACGCTGGGCGATCTCGAGTGGCTGGTGCTGCCGCCCCTGTTAACGGGCCAATGTAGCGTCGCGGAGGCCAAGTCGAAAGAGAACGGCGCCTCCGTGCCCGTCGCAGTGGCTCTGTGGGCCAGCGTCTCGCCCGAGGTCGATCGCCGACTGGCGGAAAATCTCAACACGCCCATCCGGCTCAGACCCGATGAGTGGCGCTCGGGAGATATTCTGTGGCTGATCGATGCGGTGGGTGATCGTCGGGTCGTCCCAGGCCTCTTGAAACAGCTGGCCGATAACACCTTGAAGGGCCGCGAAATCAAAGTGCGCGGGCGCGGTGAGGGTGGCAAGGTCGAGGTCAAGAACTTGCAGGCGACCCTGCAGCAGGCGACCGCCGCGGCCAACCCTTAACACGCCGGTCAGAGCGGGTCGCCGCCGCGGCGGCGCGACAGCCCGGAGCGACCCGCCGATGCCTCCTCGGCAGGCCCGCGACGCAAGCCTCAGCTGCGCAGGGCTTCGAGCTTATCCTTGCTGGCGGGCGTCAGATTGACGGATTCGCCGCAGCCGCAGGCGCTGGATTGGTTCGGGTTGCTGAAGACGAACTGGGCCGCAAGCTTGTCGACGCGATAGTCCATTTCGGCGCCGAGCAGGTACATCACCGCCTTTGGGTCGATCAGCACCCGGGCACCGTTGTGTTCGACCACTTCGTCGTGGAGTTGCGGCTCACCGGCCCATTCCATGGTGTATTCCATGCCGGCACAGCCGCCCTTTTTGACCCCGATGCGCACGCCCGCGCCAGCCGTTCCCCTACCGGCGAGAATGCTGTTGATGCGCTCGGCGGCCCGATCGGTCAGGGTCATGACCTGGGGCCGGCGGCGCGGCGCGGATTTTGGACGGTCGGCGCTCATGCTTGTCTCAAAGGGCTGCTCGCTGTGATGCCCGCAATATAGCGCGTTCGCCGCAAAAATCGAGGGTCGGGGATGGCCAGGCCGCCCCTCAGGACCGGCGATACCTTCGCAGGCCTTTGAAATCGCGGATGATTTCATGGGCCGCGTTGCGCCCAGGCAGGCCCGTGACACCGCCGCCAGGGTGGGCCCCGGAACCGCACAGGTAGAGCTGCGGGACGGGCATGCGGTAGTCGGCATGACCGAGCACGGGCCGAGCGCTGAAAAGCTGGTCCAGCGTGAGCTGGCCGTGAAAGATGTCGCCATCGAGAAGCCCGAAGCGCCGTTCCAAATCCAGCGGCGAAAGGCTTTGCCGGCCGAGCACGCTGGCCTTGAAGTTGGGCGCGTGTGCGTTGACGGTTTCGATCACCAGATCGGCGAACTCCTCCTTGGCCTCGTCCCAGCCTTTACCGCCGGGGAGCTGCGGCGCCACGTGCTGGACGAACAGGCTCGCCACGTGCCGCCCGGGCGGCGCCAGCGAAGCATCGAGCGTGGAAGGAATGACCATCTCGACGATGGGCTGGCGCGACCAACCGTAGGCCCGCGCGTCGAGATAGGCCGCTTCGAGATAGGCGAGCGTTGGCCCGATGATGATGCCCGAGGCGTGATGGTCCGCTGCCGCCGTGCCGGGCCGGCAGCGGAAATTCGGGAGCTCGGCCAGGGCCACATTCATCCGGAAGGTGCCCGAACCCGACTTCAAGGCGAGGAAGCGCCGCCGCAGATCGGGCGCCAGGGCGCCGGCGGGGACAAGGTCGCGGAACAAAAGTTTCGGGGCCACATTGGCGGCCACGGCGCGGGCCGTAATGCGCTCTCCCGACTGCAGGCGGACGCCGCGCGCTTGCCCCTCCTCGACCAGGAGCGCGGCGACAGGTGCGCGGGTCCTGATCACCGCGCCCCGGGCGAGCGCCGAGCCGGCCATCGCCTGGCTGATCGCGCCCATGCCACCGACGGCGTGGCCCCAGACGCCAGACTTTCCGTTCACCTCACCGAAACAATGATGCAAAAGCACATAGGCTGTACCCGGCGTGTGCGGGCTGGCATAGGCACCGACGATGCCGTCGAAGGCGAGGGCGCCCTTGACCACGTCGCTTTCGAACCATGGCGCCAAGAAATCGGCGGCACTCTTGGTGAAGAGGTCGAGCAGCAGCCGCTTGTCCTCGAGCGCCAAGCCCAAGAGTTGGCGGAAGAGGGCGGCGCCGGCAAAGACTTCGCCGAGCCCGCCGCCCACATTGGGTGGCCGCTTGAGCGCCAGCGTACGCAACTGCGAGGCCGCCCGCTCGAGCGCGGCCTCATACGCGGGCAGGCGGGCCGCATCGGCGACCGAAAAGGCAGCGATCGCCGCCTGCCGGTTGGCGAGACCGTAGGGCAGCAGCAAGTAGCGCTGCGCGTCGACCGGCCAGAAATTGGCGACCGGCCGTTCGATGATCCTCAAGCCAAACTTGGCCAGCTCGAGATCGGCGATCACCGTGGGATTGAGCAGGCTTACCGTGTAGGCGGCGACGGAATTGCGAAAACCGGGGTAGAACTCCTCGCTCAGCGTGGCGCCACCTACGGCCTCGTTCTTTTCCAGAACAATCACGCGCAGGCCCGCCGCCGCCAGATAGGCGGCACAGGTGAGACCGTTGTGGCCGCCGCCGATGACGGCGACGTCGTAGTGAGTTTCCATTCGCGTTTGCGCACCCGGATCCATGAAACGATTGTATCCTAGGGCGCGGTCGGCACCGAGGTTGGCGCTAGGTTGGTGCTATCGAGGCCCGTTAGTGAGTTTGACTGGAGGCCCTTCGAGCACCGGTAATTGTGGCTACGGCGAGCATTAGCCTTGATGGCTGGTGCCTGTCCAGGAGCACGGTGGATAGAGTTCATTTGAGCAAGGGCTTCACGCCGACCGCGCCTTGAGGAGGGCGCGATGAAGACATTGCACAA
>DASTMQ010000115.1:0-5200 GCA_035714005.1 Hyphomicrobiaceae bacterium | reverse complement strand
GTTGCAGCCGTCCTGGCACAAATGCGCGCCAAGGGCAGCAGCAATATCCTTGACGGCCTGATGTGGGGATGGCGCCTGCTATCGCCCGAAGAGCCGTTGACCGAGGGGCGTCCCTACAGCGACCCGGAAAATAACAAGTATCTAATCTTGATGAGCGACGGGAAGAACAACCATCAGGCGGCCGCCAACCACAATAAATCGATCTACCATGCCTTCGGCTATGCCTCGAACGCAAGGCTCGGGGCCACGGCCACATCCTCGGCCCTGATCGCCCAGATGAACAACAAGACGCGTGTCGCCTGCGAGAACGCCAAGGCCGCCGGCATCACCGTCTACACCGTCGCCTTCCGGCTCGAGAACGATGCCGACACGCGCGCCCTGCTGGCGAGCTGCGCCTCCGGTGCGGCGGCGGCCTACGCGGCCGGCGACGGAGCAGCTCTGGTGCAGGCCTTCGAGGCGATCGCCCGCGAACTTGCAAAATTGCAAATCGGCAGTTGAGGCGCGGCAAGGCCGCCGTCGCATCCGACCCGGTCCCTTTTATGCACATCTCATTGGGGAGCCGGCAAAGATAATTGGCAAGCCCCGTAAAGCGCGAAGGCCCGCCAGGGCTTGGCCGCCATACCCCTCGGGCTGCCGGCGACGGCCTCGGCGCTTGCGCGGCAGGGACGCAAGCCGCCGTTTGCGGCCTTGCCGGCGAGGAGGCCTGGAGCGCACCGCCAGCCGCCGCGCCATGGGGGGCGCAAGCTGGAGAGAAGCTGTCGATAGGTTGGGGACAAGCGCTGAATGCCGCTAAGCGCGCTAGAGCTCGGCGCGCGAATGCCGCAAGAGGGGCCCTCGTCCAGCGTGCGCGTCATGCGCGGGTCCGGCGTTGGCGAGGCCGGGCTGCGGCAATCAGCGGGGTGAGTTGTTATGGTGAGCCTGCAAATGCGCAGCACCGAGCCCGATCGGGCCGCAGCGGCGCCGTGCCTGCCTGCCAGCATTGCTGCCGGCGGCGCCGCGCGCGCCCAGGCGCCGGCGCGCGATCCCCGGCCCCGCGATGTCACGCATCGGTCCCACCGTGGCGCGCCGGCCCTGATCCGCTTCGCGCTGGCAGGCCTGCTCGGCGAGGAGGTGCGCCCGTCGGTCGTAGGCGTCGTGGGCGGCAAAACATCCCAAAGCCCGGCGTCTCGTTCCGCGGCAACGATCGGCAGCGCAAGGAGCGAGCTCGGGTGACGCCTGCCATAGCCACGCACGCCGCCAAGGCGGCCTTTGCCCGCCCGGACCAGCCTTCACCGTCGAGCGCGCCGCAGGCGCTCTTGCTCGGCCACGGCACCGGCGTTCGCGGGGTGGTGCCCGGCCCTGCGCCGCGCGGACCCGACACGGGCAAGGACCGCCTCGAGCCCTCATTCATTATCGAATATCCGGACGCGGGCGGCTCTGGAATGAAGGCGAGCGCCCGAGGCGCGCCGGGAACGGCCGGCCGCCGCCGGCCGATCGTCGCGCTGGCGGCGCTGATGCTTGCCGCTTGCGATCACTATCTGGGCTCGGAGCCTCGCCGGCTCGACAACGCCACCGCCGTCGGGCTGAGCGATCCGGAATTGCGCCACCCCATGCACGTTTCGCCACGACGCGAGACGCTCGACATCGAAGTGCCGCCGGACGCCGACGGCCTGAGCCCCAATCAGCACATCGAGGTCGTGCGCTTTCTGGAGCGCCAGCAGCACGAGGCCAAGAGCCGGCTGGTGGTGTTCGTACCGCAGGGCGGCGCGCGCCCGGCTTCGATTGCGCGTTTCTTGCAGGACATCCAGCGCCACCTGGCCGATGCCGACAGCAATTATCGCATTATCAAGATGACGGCGTGGCAGCGGGGGCTCGATGCCGTGCCGAGCATCCGGCTCGCCTACGAGCGCCCGCTCGGCATCGCGCCCACCTGCGGCGATGGGACCGAGGATGCCGCGCGCAACGCGCAGCGCGTCGCCGACCGGACCTCGGACTGCGCCAGCGTGCACAATTTGGCCGTGCCAATCGACAACACGCGCGAGCCAAGTCCACCGCAGCCGGAAGATCCCCGCTCCAGCGAACGCCGCGCTCAAAGCTCGCCGACCTACCTCGGCAGCGTCGCTAAGGCGAGTGGGGAGGCAGCGCCGGCTGCCTCGCCCAGCAAAGGCGCCGGCATGAGCAAGCAATGAGGGCCGGCGGAGCCCGAGAGGGGCCACGGGCGCCGGCGAAGGCCGCGCGCTTGTCTTTGATGCCCCCTGTCAGGTACGCTGCCGCGACCCCTTACCCCAGCACACGCAACGGAGTATCGCCGTGACGTTCAAGCTCCCAGAACTGCCTTATGCTTACGACGCCCTCGGTCCCTACATGTCCAAGGAAACGCTCGAGTTTCATCACGACAAGCACCATCAGGCCTACGTCGACAATGGCAACAAGGTTGCTGGGCCCGGCACCAAATATGACGGCAAGAGCCTTGAGGACATCTGCCGGGAGGCCTTCGCGGCGAAAGACGCCCCGGTCATCAACAACATCGGCCAGCATTACAATCACATCCACTTCTGGCAGTGGATGAAAAAGGGCGGGGGCGGCAAGAAGCTGCCCGGCAAGCTGCAGACCATGGTCGACAAGGACCTCGGCGGTTTCGACAAAATGCGCGGCGATTTTGTGCAGGCGGGCGTCTCGCAGTTCGGTTCGGGTTGGGCCTGGCTCGCCGTCAAGGATGGCAAGCTCGCGGTCACCAAGACGCCCAATGGCGAGAACCCCTTGATGCACGGCGCCGCGCCGATCCTCGGGGTCGATGTATGGGAGCACAGCTATTACATCGACTACCGCAATGCGCGCCCGAAATACCTAGAGGCCTTTTTCGATCACCTGGTGAACTGGGAGCACGTCGAGGCCATGCTCGAGAAGGCGAAATAGGCCAGGCCCGCCTTAAGGGCGGCGGACCGCGGCACGCTCGCCCTCAACGCTGACCGGTAGGCAACGGCGCCCGCGCAGGCTGGTGCCGAGGCAACGCTGAAAACGATCGAGGAAGCGGTTGGCGTCGTTGTAGACGGCGGCGAGGCAGGCGCGATCGGCGCTGCAGTCGTTGCGCTGCTGGCGCCAATCGCCTTGCCAGACGCGCAAGCCGACATAGGGCCCGTAGGCCAGCTGGCGTGCCGTTCGCGCCAGCCGTCGGCTCAGCTGGTCGTCGAGGCGCGACAGCTGGGCATCGGTACAAATCGCAAGGTCCGCCGGCGCCATCCTGGGCGCTCGGCAGTCGACGGCCCCCATCGCAGCCGCCGCCGGCGCCGCGGACAGCAGCAAGAAGACCGGGAGTGCTGCGCCAAGGCGGGTTCGGATCGTCATTGTTGCCGTGCTCGCGGCTGAAACGGCCTTCCCCATCTCTTGCCTGCTCCCGCAGCTTTGGTCCAGCCCCTTCCTAAGGCACCCCGCCCGGGGGGGCTGCACCCCTGCGACGGGAGGCGTTGGTCGTTGCGCTGACGCGCCCGCGCCGCCTGCGCCCCAAGCGTTGGCTCAGCAGCCGGCGATGCAGACAGCGGCCTCGGGACCCGCCGTGCCGTCGAGCCGTCCGGCCTCGCCTGCGGCGGCCTCCACCGCGGCCCGCTCCGCGGCCAAGGCGGCGCGCGCCCGGGCTTGGGCTGCCTCGGCCCGGCCCGGCGTCGTCACCCCGCCGGCTGCAGCCGCCTCCGCGCGCGGCGGCGCCACGGCGCCGCGGCCGATCAGCCACGCCTCGCCTGGGTCCGACCGGGTGCGGATCTTGATGCGCTTGGCCTCCGCTGCCGCCGGCGCCAAAGCAATGACGCCCAGCGCCACACCGGCAAGCAGCGCCCGCCGGGCGGGCCCATGCAAACTCCCAAACGTCATGTCGTGTCCTCCCGCTTGCCCGCGCCCGCCGCTAGCCGTCGAGCTGCCAACGACCGCCGGCGATGCGGCAGGCGGTGCCCTCAAAGCGTCCCGAGCGCAGACCGGCACTCAAAATTACGATGATGCGGCGACAGACGCGGCCGCTCGGATCCTTGAAGGATTGGGTCGGTTGCACCAACCCGCCCAGCTGGCCATAGCGGCGATGCCAGACATAGGAGGCGCCGTCGCCGACCTCCGTCAGCGCCACCCGAATGGCTTCGAGTGCCGCAATCTCATCGTCCTCATCGAGCATGCTGTCGTGGCCGACGCGTTCGGCCGCGCCCGGCGGCGCGCGGCACGGCGCGCACGGCCTGAGCTCCTGGGCTGTTGCCGGCCTGGGGTGGGACAGGTCGATCGGGAACAGCGCGGCAGCCATTCCAGCCGCCAGCAAGCCGCGATATGCTGAAGAACGCATGACCAACTCACTCGTCGCACCGCCCACAATCGGGCGAGCATTGACACCGAGCCAACGCCCCGCCGAACTGTGAACGAGCGTGGTAAAAAACGCGTAAAGGCAAAAATGCGAGATCGAGCCGATGGCCGAGGACAAGGCGCACGCCGACGCTAGCCAACCGGCCGGCGATTTCACGCAAAGCCAAGATCCCTTTGCGTTGTTTGAAGCCTGGTTTGGCGAGGCCATGCGGTCCGAGCCCAGCGATGCCAATGCGATGGGGCTCGCAACCGTCGATGCGACCGGCCTGCCGAACCTGCGCATCGTCCTGCTCAAAGGCTTGGATGGTCCGGAACATGCCGCGCGCGGCTTCGTCTTCTATACCAATATGGAAAGCGCCAAGGGGCGCGAGCTGCTGACGGCCAAGGTCGCCGCTCTCAATTTTCATTGGAAGTCGCTGCGCCGGCAGGTGCGCGTGCGCGGCACGGTGACGGTGGTGGATGACGACGAGGCCGATAGCTATTTCGCCACGCGCCCGCGCGGCAGCCGCATCGGCGCCTGGGCCTCACAACAATCGCGGCCGCTGGAAAGCCGCTTCGCCCTGGAGAAGGCGGTGGCGGCCACGACCGCCAAATATCTGATCGGCGATATCCCGCGCCCACCCTACTGGTCGGGCTTTCGCTTAACCCCCCTCGAAATGGAATTCTGGCACGACCGCCCGTTCCGCCTGCACGAGCGCGTCGCCTTCAAGCGCGCGGGCAATACCTGGCGCAAAGCCCTGCTTTATCCTTAATCGCGCCCGCCCTCCTCGGGCGCCCCGCCGGCGGCGTCGGTGCGAAAATAGGGCTCGACCGTACCCGTCAACTTGATCGTCAGCGGCCGGCCGTGGCGGTCCTTGGTGTTGCCCACCGCCAGCCGCACCCAGCC
>DASTMQ010000114.1:0-11558 GCA_035714005.1 Hyphomicrobiaceae bacterium | reverse complement strand
ACGCCGTGCTGACGCCAGCCGACTTTCGATCGATTGCCCTAGCCGTTGCTGAACCGGTGCTACGTGCCCGCAAGACCGGCTTCGTTGCGGCGCGGCGCGCCAGGATATCCGAGCACATCGAGACGCGCTGGGACGGCATCGAAACCACCAACACGGCACGGCCGGGCGATTGGATCGTGACCAATTTGACCCCCGACAGGAAGCTGTTGCGGGACCGCAAGGGTCACGTCAATACCTACGTGATCAGCGGCAGACGTTTCGCGGCACTTTATGAGCGCACGCCCGGCAAGACGCGCTTTGGCACAATCTTCCAGCCAAAGTCCCAGGTCTCAGCGATCCCGCTGCTCGGGGGCTTTGACATCAAGGCGCCTTGGGGGAAACGCCAAACGGCGCGCGCCGGCTACCTTGTTTTGAACGGAACGGAAGTCTACGGCAGCAATGCGACAACCTTTGCGGCAACCTACCAGGTCATCGCTCGTTGAGCCCCTCAGGTTTGGGTCGCGGCCGATTGCCGGCCGTCTTTATCGGACCGCCATCGGCAATCTGAGCTCGCGCAGGCGGTCCAAGGAAAGATCGGGCACCAGCTGACGAATGGCCGTCCACTCGCGGTGCTCGGAGGAAACTTGTTCCTCGACCAGGGCATAGAAGGCATACACGCGGGAGGCGTCGCCGGCGGCCGCGGCCGCGCGCGCTTCAGCCAGCGGCCGCGCGGCAAGATCGTCGAGGTTTTCCTTGGTTTCGCCATAGCGGGCGCTGTTGCGCTCGTCATAGGACATAAGAGCATAGGCGGCGAGCAAGCCCTGCAGTGCCCCGCCAATGAGCCCCAAGCCAAGAAACAGACGCTGGGCGAACTCCCCCTTTGGGGGCAGGTGGGCGAACCACTGACCGAGCCAGGTGGGGATCCAGTCCTTTCCCTGGACCGTCCACACGATTGGTAGCGCGGCGGCAATGATGAAGGTCAGGGCAATGCAGCGCCAGGCAAAGCGGCGCCGCACCGCCCGACGGTGCTGTTCACCGCGTCGTCCGTAATAGAGCCGCTGGATGTCGAGATGAAAGCGGCGGAAGTACTCAAGCTGCAGCGGCAGGACCGGGAGGCCCGCGGCTTGGCTTGCGCCAGTGGCCGTCGTCACGTGCCGAAACAAGCGAATGCGAGCGGTCTCGGCATCGGCGCGCTTGCGCATCCAGGTCGTATAGGGCCGTCGCCACGCCAGCCACAGGGATGCGAGAAAAGACAGCACCAGCAGCAGAAACTGCGCCAGCGCAACGATGGTGACGGCCTCGTCGTGCAGGCCGCCGATGCGCGGCAGCAGCATGAAACTGGCAATGACGACGGCCAGGAAACTGCCAATCGCAGACAATCGCGCGCAGCGCTTGTAGCTGGCTTGGGCGGCCACCGCCTGGCGATTGGCCGACGCATACTGCTGCACAATCGGCTTTAGATCCGGATCTTGCAAGAGTTGCACGAGGGGCGCCGCGGCAACGGGGTCTCTCAAGGCAGCGCTATGGTTTTCGGGCCTGAGCTCCCAGTCGCTTGGCTGGTCCGGTCCGACGGCCTCGATCGCAGCCCTCGTTATCTCGTGCATGCTATGCCTATATCCAAATGCAAGGCTCCCTCGGGCCGATGTCGAGGCCCCGGCTCGAGGCTTGGTCGACCTCGAGCCGGGCCAGCGCATCGAGCTCTGGATGGTCAGCCCCCCCGGAGACGGAGCCTAGAGCTCGCAGGATGTCAGATCTACGTCCCCGGCGCGCGACACAAACAACTGTTGCCTCCCTGAGACACTCAGCGCGCCGCCGTCCCGCGCCTCGGGCAGCCTTGCCGCCACGGGCGCTTGTGGGTCGAGGCCCAATCCCGCATCATCGCGCCAGTCCCCGAGCGTCTAGCAACTGGAAGGGCCCACCCATGCCGCTCGTAAGATTTGAGATTGCCTCGCGTGTCCCCTATGCCGAGGGCCGGCGCTTCGGTGCGGTGGGCGCCTATGAGCAGCTCGACGGCACGGCGCACTTCGCGGTCGATCCCAGCCACCCGGCAAATGCCCGCATCTGCGACCTCAAACTGGCGCCGCGCACGGCCGCGGGGCTGGTCGAATTTACCAGCGATTTTTCCCTGCTGCAGCCGCTCGAGGCGGCAAAGGCAAACGGTCGCTGCATCGTCGAATTGCCCAACCGCGGCCGTCGCCGCGTCGTTGCCTTGATGAATGGGGCACCGCCCGATGCAGCCGTGGGGCCGCAGGCGCATCCGGGTGATGGTTTCCTGTTCGCGCGCGGCTACAGCGTGGCCTCCATCGGCTGGCAGTGGGATGTCTACCCGAGCCCGGAGCTGTTAGGCCTCGCCGCACCTTCGGCCATACGGGGTGGTGACCCCATCGGCGGCCAGACCATGGTCGAGATGCGGCCAAATACCCGCGAAACGACCCGGCTCCTCGCCGACCGCGTGCATCGGCCGCTGCCGGCCGCGGCCGGTGCTGAGCTCAATGCGCGTCTCCTCGTGCGCAACTGGGAGGATGGTGAGGACACGCTCATTCCGCGCGCGCGGTGGCGCTTCGCGCGCGAAACCGCCGCGGGCGTGGTGGAGCCCTCGAGCGAGCACGTCTGGCTCGAGGGCGGCTTCGAGCCGGGGCGCATCTATCAGCTTGTCTACGACACCGACCGCGCACCGGTGGCCGGCCTCGGCCTGCTTGCAGCGCGCGACGTGGCGGCGTTCCTGCGCCGGCCCTCCTCCAGCACCGCAAACGTCCCGGGCTTCAAAACCCTCATCCTCTACGGCATCTCGCAGACGGGGCGGATGCAGCGCCACTTTTTGAGCCTCGGCATCAATCATTGCGAGGACGGCAGCCGTGCCTACGATGGTTTGCACGTGCACATCGCGGGCGCACGCCGCGGCGCCTTCAATCATCGCTTCGCACAGCCCTCAAACCAGACGACACCCTTGTGGGGCCACGTTTTTCCGTTTGCCGACGTGGTGACGTCCGACCCGCTGACCGGGCGCACGGGCGGGCTGCTCGACCGGCTCGCCGCCGCAGACGACCTGCCGAAGATCATCTCCACCGACAGCGCCGCGGAGTACTGGCGGGGCGATGCCGCGCTGGCGCATATCGAGGTGGCGGGTCGGCACGACCTCCCCGAGCATCCGCTGGCCCGCAGATACCTGTTTGCCGGCGCCCAGCACACGCCGGGCTATCTTGGGCAGACGCGCACCAACCCGAGCACGGGTACGATCGCGCGCTACCCACTCAACGTCATCGACTACCTGCCGCTGCACCGTGCGGCGCTCGTCAATCTCGATCGTTGGATTAGTGACAACATCGAGCCGCCGCCGAGCCGGCATCCCCGTCTCAGCGATGCGAGCGCCGTCAACCGCGAGGAGGTGCTTGCCGCCTTCGCACGGCTGCCCGGGTTCACGCCGCCGCAGCCGCAGCGCCTGCCCTTCATCCGCACCGTGGATATGGGCAGCGATGAGGAGACGGGCGTTGGCCGCTATCCGGCGCAGGAGGGCGCCTTCTATCCGGCCCTGGTTTCGGGCGTGGATGCCGACGGCAACGAAATTGCCGGCATCCGCCTGCCCGACGTCAGCGTACCGGTCGGCACGCATGCCGGCTGGAACCCACGCGATCCCAGCACCGGATCGCCCGAGCAGATCGTGCCGATGAACGGCCTCACCCTCTGGTTCGCGCCGGACGAGGCAACGCGCGCCGCGCGCGGCGATCCGCGTAAATCCCTTGCCGAGCGCTATCGCGACGAGGCCGACTACGCCGCCAAGGTGCGCGCGGCCGCCGTTGCGCTCGCGGCAGAGCGCTACCTTCTCGAGGACGACGTCGAGCCCGTCGTCGCGGCGGCCGTTGCGCGCTACCGGGCAGCGCTCTTGCAATAGGGCGCGCAAAAAAAAGGCTTTGCCCTTGCCCTCTCGGGATGGCGCTATGTCCCCCCATACCGATCACGGCTTTGTCGCGATCGCGCAAAACAGCCTCGGCCGCTCCACGATTTGGCTGTCAACAAATCCAGCTGCGGCGAGCGCTGCCGCAACACCCTCCTTTGGCTGACCGGAATTGGCCGTGAAGCCGAGGCCGATCCTGCCGGCTGGTTTGAGCACGCGCCCTATCTCGCTGAGGCCCGCGGCCGGATCCGGCCACACTTGCATCGAATTGATTGCCAGCGCCTTGTCGAAGGTTTGGGCGGCAAAGGGCAGCGCGTCGACAACACCGTGACGCAGATCAACCCGCCGGCTGCGCAGCGCCGCCGCGTTGCGGGCCGACGCTTGGCTGAGCATTTCGAGCGACGGATCAACGCCGGCGATGCGGACGCCAGGCACGCGCTCTACTAGCAGCTGAATGGCGACGCCGGGCCCGAAACCGATCTCGAGGAGGCTGTCGTCGCGACGGACGCCAAGCAGTCCAATGACCTCGACGGCGGCATCGCGGTTCATGCGCGCCATCATCAATCCACCCAGACGTCCAAGCAGACCCTTGGGGCGGCCGAACAGCCGCATCAGCAGATTGCGTCCCCAAGCCATCGGTTCAGCTCCCGTGACAGGCGGCAAAGCGGAAGCGTCGCGCTCGCTTTGGCGCGGCGGCGCTGCGCCGAGCAATAGGGGAAACGCGGCAGCCCGCGGTTCTGACAACACCGTTTTGCCGCGGAGCCGCCGACGCGAGGGCAACCGCGCCCTGCGCAGCGGCGCCGCATTACCTCCAGCGTAATCGCCTCGGCAGAGGCCCGAGCGCACAATGGCGATGCTTGCAACCGCCCAGCCAGAATGGAGGCCAACCATGCGTGATGCCGCAAAGCTTGCCGAGGACTACATCGCCCTTTGGAACGAAACCGATCCCTCACGACGGATGGCTCTCTTGGCCGCGACCTGGACGAGCGATGCGACCTATGTTGACCCCCTGATGCGGGGACAAGGACACCGCGAAATTGCAGGTCTGGTCGCGGCCGCACAGGCCAAGTTCCCCGACTTGCGCTTCGCCTTGCTGAGGCCTGCGGACGGCTTCGGCGACCACGTCCGGTTCTCCTGGGGTCTGGGGCCGCAGGGGCACGAGCCCATCATAAAGGGCACCGACTTCGTGCGGCGCGATGGCGACCTTGTCAGGTCGGTGGTTGGCTTTCTGGACCAAGTGCCCGCCGGTGCCTGAGCTTGGGTCGGCGTGCGCCGACAGGAGGACTGTGATCGGCGGTTGCCCCCGCAGCCGTCGTCGCCAGGGAACGCGGCATCCCCCGCGTCGTCCCCGCGCAGCACCACCGGAAGCAGCCACAAAGGCCTCGCCTCTCCATTGGCGGCGCGCCTCGCCCTGCTATCTCTCGAGCAGATGCTTTACGAGATAGCTCCTGAGCGCGGCCATGCTCTGCGTCCTCGCCGCCGCATTCGGCCCACCGCTTACGCCGTGGCTGCGGCAGACGGCCAGCGCCCGCCTATAGCTGGCCTCGACCCGTTGGCCACGGCTGTCGTGGGTGACGAGACCGCTCGTGCGCTCCTTCCAGGTTCCGTCTGCCTGCTCGGCGAAGACGCAGCGGCTCCAGTTCTCGCCATTCGGAACTCGGTAGGGGCGCTCGGTGTCAAAGCCGTGCGGGGCGCCTGGAAAGACCGTGACCTCGATGCCCGCCCCCTCGGCCTTGAGCGCCGCGGCGTACTCCTGGCAGGGGTTGACGCCCGCGTAAGTATCGGCGCCTCCAAGCAGGAGATAAATCGGTGCGCCCGTGGACTTCGGTCTGAAATACTGGCTGTCGCAGCTGGGGTACAAGGACACGTGCATCGCAAAGCGCAGGCCGTCCGGCCGCGCCCTTTGCGCGCGCCGCTCCAGCGCCGTCAGGAGCGCGACGGTGCCGCCCTTGGAAAAACCGATGATGCCGATACGGTCGCTGGCGATGCGAGCATGCGCGGCCAGCAGTTTCAAGGCGGTGAAGGCATCCTCCGCCATCTCTTGTGCGCTCACTGCCGACTGGTCCTTCACGGTGGAGGCGATGCCCCGGCCTTTGAACGAATCGATCACCAGCGCCGCCACGCCAAGCTTGACCACCTCCCGGGCATAGCGACCTTCCCGCTCGGCGGCGACGCCGCCGCTGCCGTGTTGGATGACCATTGCCGGCACCTTGCCCGGCGCCGGCGGCAGATAGAGCTTGGCTCTGATCGTGACCCGCTTGCCGCGGTACTCACGTGGAAACGAGAGCTCTTCACTCGTCGGCTGCCCCGCCCCGAGCGCCGTTGCCGCCGGCACAACAAGCATCAGGGCTATGCAAAGGCGTCGACATCCAAACATGCGCTAGCCTCCCGCGCTGGCCGTTCTTTTCCACCTAGCGAATGGAACGTGCCAACACCATGGATGTCCGACCTGCCAAGCTCGGCAAGCGCCCTCACCGTGGCGTGGATGCTCCACTCCGCCTGAAAACCAACCCGTGGAGCATCAAGAAAGCCGTAACCCCACTTGGTCTCAACGCATTTTTGTATGGCGGGCGCTGAAGATGGCAAATTTGCTCAGTGATCCATGCGTTATGCTCGCGAAGGCGGGCGTCGGCAGAGGCCGACCAAAACCGTAAAGTGTGGTTTTGTTCTGCGCTCAAGAGCACCTGCAGCGACGGGATCATCGACCCGCCTGCTGTTTGGCCGGCGAGCGCGTCTGGGGCTTCCGGATTGCCGCGCGGTCAGTTAGGCTCTCGCCATCAAGTTGGGGAGCCGTGCGCGTATGCTGCGGTTGGAACGAGCAGCCGTTGCTTTGGTTTTTTCTGCCATGCTGCGCGCGGTGCCGATTGTCGTCGCCGGGCGCACTAGCAAGTTGGCGCGCCTGCGTTTTGCGGGCTGTCGAGCGCCAACGCGTGCGATGCGAGCACGCCCGGCCTGGAGCATTGTCGGCTGGACGTTATTGCTTCTGCTTGGATTTGTTCGGCCGAGCCTCGCTGAACCCGTTCGGCTCCGTCTTTCTTTCCAGCTTCCGCTGTCCGGCACGTTGGGCACCAATCTCGTTGGATTTAAAGAGGCGGTGGAGCGGGATACTGGCGGGGCCATCGCCGTCGAGATCCTGCATGGCGCCCAGGCCTTGCCCGATCGCACGGTCGCCCATTCCGTCATGGCCGGCGAGATGGAGATGGCGGTGGCCAACGCGGTCACTTTGGTCGACAAGGTCAAGGGCGTCGACGTGCTATCGCTGCCGTTTCTTTTCAATTCGAACGTATTTCTGCGCGCTATGCTCGACCCCGCGCGCCAATCGCGCAAGCTCCTCGATGACGCAATCCTGGAGAACACGGGCGCCCGCCTGCTGATGTGGCAACCGTACGGTACCAACGTCTTCTTTTCGAAAGGACGGCCCGCCGCCAAGCCGTCCGACATAACCACCAAGAAAATCCGCGCAAGCGGTCAGATCGACCTCGAGTTCGGCCGCTTTTGCGGCGGTGCTCCGGAGCTCATTGCCGCCGGCAAGCAGTACGAAGCCATGAAAACGGGCCAGATCGACATGGCCATGACGGCCGCCGAGAATGTGTCGGCTCGCAACTTCTGGGAGATTTCCGACACCCTCACGCGGACCAATCATTCCACCGTCATGCTGCTGCTCCTCATCAATGAGCGGGTCTGGCAGTCGCTGAGCCCGGCGCACCGCGACGCCATCGCCAACGCCGCCAGAACCGCGGAACACGAGCTGTGGGATGGACTTCTGCACAGGGACGAGGAGGCCTACGCTTTTGCCAAGGCGAAGGGCATGAACGTGGTCGAGCTGTCGTCCTACGATCTGGCGGAGTGGCGGGCATGCAGCGCGCCGGTCGTGGAAGGCTTCATGGCGGCCTCGGGCCAGCTGGGGCAGCAACTCATGAGGCAGTACGGCGTGATGCGCACCGAACCGTGCTGCAACCCAGCTCCGGGCCCCAGCGGCACGGGATATAGGCCGCACTGAGCCAGAGAGTGCCGAATAGACCTGATGGCCCTGCGATCTAGCGCGAAAAAAAGGGTACGTCTTTCCGGCGTTGCGATCGGCCGAGCTCTGGAGCCTCCCGCGCGCGGCTGGACTGATCCAGGATGCACGCGATTGACACGTTAGCGGCGCGCGGTCAATCACCTCTCACGGGGTGACCTGTCGCGCATCCCAAACCCGCAGCAGGTGTTGGCGGACGATGGCGGCATAAGCTTCCGTCCGTTTTAGCTCTTTGAGACCGCGGTTCACCGTCCCAATCAGCTCGAAGCCCTGCGCGTTGTCGCGCGACACGATGGCGTGCACGCCACGCGTTCCCAGTGGCCGCACCGCCATCCTGAACATCTGCCCGAGCCCCAACCGGCCGAGCACGAATTGGCCTTCAAGATCGGTGGCGACGAAGGCATCCGCTTCCCGTCTTTGCACGCTGCTCACGCAATCGAGCAGGGTGCCCCCCCGGACCAATGCGATGCGCTTGTCCGAGAGCCAGTTGCGGCCATGAGCATTGAAGGCCGTCACGTCACGATCGCTGGGGATACAGATCGTTTTGCCGAAGACACTCTCATCGGTTTCGAACTGGAACGTACTCTCAGACAGCGTGAAAAGTCCGATCACAACCTGCAGCAGTGGATCCGTGAAAAGAGCATTGTCGCAGACGACGGCGGAGGCTTGCAGAAGGTCATTGGGCCGATCACAATCTGCGCCCTCCCAGGGAAATGAGATGTCAATGGAGGTGTCCTCGAGCAGGGATTGGATCGGTGTGGTCGCTGACTTCGCCCAGCGCAGATCGATTTCCGCTGAGCGCGGCCCCCCGGCGGCACTCAGGCTGCTGCTCAACAAGGCCGTAATCAGTCCACCGTCGGGCAGGCGCTCGTCCGTTAGCGGGGCCCAGCGCGTAGCCAGCAGCCTGACCTTAGCCTTCTGCGCGGGCGTCGGCACCGCTTCCACAGGGGCTGGCACGGGCGGTGCTGCCTGCGGTCGTGGCACCAGGGCTAGCTCCGCCAACTGCGCTTTGGAGAGCACGCTGCTCGGATCCGCCGCGACGTGCCGCGTCCATCCCGGGGGCCGCGCGTCGATATTCAGCTGTCGCCACACCGAAGCAGAGCCTTGCCGGCGCAGTTCCGGCAACGCCGTGAAGAAGGCTGCGATGAAGTTTTTCACGCTGTTAAACCGGCTATGCTTAACGTTCCAGTCGTAGACGGTGAGGAGGGTCGACACCGCGACCGTGTCGAGTTTCCTCTCGGTCGCCGCCAATCCCGGAATTTCCTGTGCCTCAACGACGGCGGGCAGATAAGCCTTCTGCAGCGCCGGCGTCATGGAGATCGGCAACAGCCGGAAATTTTCGCGCAGTTGGGCGCCAAGGCGCAGCCGATTGAGCTCGCTGCTGAGCAGCAGGACGGCGTCAAAGTCGGTCGAGCCGGCGTCACCGAGGACGGCGTCGGGGCCCGGCCACTGCAGCTTTACCTCGATCTTCAGCAGCCCGAACAGCGCAATTGCCGTGGCATAACTGCTGCCGCTTCGTGACAGGACGAGCAGCCTGCGGCCGCGCAGCTGCTCGATGCTGCTGAACTCCTTGCGCGCTAGCAGGTAGACCTTCTGGTCGAGAAGATGGGTGACGTAGCGGAGGCGGCGCCGCGCGTCCGGGTATTTGCGGGCCTGCTCCAAATAGGCGAGCAGATCGCTGTTGAGGATGGCCAGATCGACGCCTTTAAGATAGAGGAGGTCACGCGCGTTTTCGTCGCCACCATGTCCGGCAATGGGCAATACCCGCAGCGTGCCGATCTGCCCCAGTCGCTCAGCCAGCTCATTGACCGCCAGCGTGCCCTGGCCGTTTGGGTCAGCAATCCCGTCGGTGAGCACCGTCACCATGCCCGTTGCGACCGTCTCCTGGTCACTCGGGCGCCGCTGCGCCTGAGCCGACAGCGCGCTCAAGCAAATCGCGACGGCCACAAACCCCAGCAATAAGCTTCCCATCCGGCCCAACCGTGCCCGAGCGGCGCTGCCGCGCTTCACTGCACTGGCAGGATCAACCCAACCTTCCCACCCCGTTTTCATCTCTCCCCCGGGCCCAGTATCGCTTGTGCACAGCGGTCAATTTACTACGTGCTCGACCTTTATGGCACTGCCACGGCCGGCGCGGATGCCCTGATGCGGATGGCGCACTGCAGCAAAGCCATGATTATCGAGAGACAATCGGCTCCCTTACGACCGAACGAGCATGAGAGCAATCAACCCACTT
This sequence comes from Hyphomicrobiaceae bacterium, assembly GCA_035714005.1. GTDB lineage: Bacteria > Pseudomonadota > Alphaproteobacteria > Rhizobiales > Hyphomicrobiaceae > AWTP1-13. The sequence goes on along the minus strand of DASTMQ010000114.1, from coordinate 1,433 downwards.
TCGCAAAAGGCGAATTGCTGTTCAACTAGGACGGTCCGGGGACAAATGCCTGGGAGATCTATGGCGTAGAAGTGTCTCGAACCGACCGCCAAGGCAGTGGCGAGAAACGGAGAAGACATGTTTCGGTTTGGTGCCGGGTGCGGCGATATCAGACGCCTGCTGCTTTGCTTGCCCGTGTTTGTGCTTGCTGTCGTGGGCCTCGCACGTCCGCAGCTGGCGACAGCCCAGACTTGCGGTGTCGATTACACGATAAAGGAAGGTGAGACGCTGGCCCAGATTGCCGCGCGTGTCTATGGCAATCCAACGCAATGGACGATCATCTTCTATGCCAACCAGGATCGCCTCGGTATGAGCGAGTCCTTGCTGGTGCCGGGGTTCACGCTCAGGCTTCCTTGCATCGGCGTACCGCTGCAGCCGCAACCACTGCCGCAGATCGCAACGACGCCCGCCCAGGCACCGACGGCACCGACCGCAGCGACGGCAGCCGAGACGTCGTTCATCATCTCTTCGCTGCTGCGGCGGATCGAATTTTTGACCGCCGACGGCTTGCCCCCCTATACCGGCCGCTCGCTCGAAGGTGGCGGCATGATGACCCAGGTGATCACCTCCGCCATGGGTCTTGTCAAAGAGGAGGCCAAGGGGCGCTTCGATTTTGGCGTATCATGGGTGAACGACTGGGCGGCCCACCTCAATCCGCTGCTGCTCACGCGGGCGTTTGATGTTGGCTTTCCCTGGGCTCGCCCGGATTGCGACAACGCCTTTATGCTCGATCAGAGCTCCCAATTTCGCTGCCAACGGTTCTTCTTCTCCGATCCTCTCTACGAGGTCATCACCAGCCTGTTCGTGCGCAGCGACTCGCGCATCAAGACACTGCGCACTGAGGAAATCACCGGCGCGTCGCTGTGCCGGCCGGTCGGCTATCCAACGCACGAGCTCGATCAGAATGGCCGCAATTGGGTAAAGGATGGCAAAGTCACGCTGATCCGGCCCCCGACGGTCGACGAGTGCTTCCGCCTGCTTGAAAACGGCACGGTCGATGGCGTCGTCGAGGCCGAGCTCGTCGGCCGCACGAGCATGGCGTTGCTCGGCCTTGGCGACAAGGTTCGCATCATCGATCAGCCGCTGGCGCTCACCACCCTGCACGTCCTGATTTCGAAGGCCCATCCACACTCGCGCACGATCCTCTATTACATGAACAGCTCACTCACCAAACTGCGCGAGAGTGGCGAATACGATCGCATCATCGAGCGGCACTTGGCGCGTTTTTGGGAGGCGCAAACCGGCGCACCCAATGCCGCACTCGGTGCGACGCCCGCCGCCTCGCCGAAGGCAAACACCATTGCCCCCCGGGGCGTGACACTTGCCCTGCCGCCCGCACCCCCCGCTAAGCCGAAAACTGAACCAGGGAAGTAGCTTAGGCAGGTAAGTTACCG
>DASTMQ010000113.1:0-15345 GCA_035714005.1 Hyphomicrobiaceae bacterium | reverse complement strand
CGAGCAGTGAGGCGAGCTCCCTGATCAAGTCCTGATCGGGCCCCCCCCTGCTTTTTGCCTCCTTCGCCATGCCTCGTGTCGCAACCGTTGTTCCGTTTGTCGCTGCCCGCATTCCTTGACCTTTGCGTTTCAGCCCCCCAGAGGCCGCTAGCCCCGGCAGTGGGGCGCGTCGCCTAGCCTCCGCCCCTCGGGCAGCATCCCTCGACCGCAAGCCTTTGCAAATTGAACCCCGTGCGCACGAGCATCGGCTTGGCCATCGACCTTGCGCCTTGGCGGCAACGTTCAAGCGGGAGGCCCGCCAGGATACTGACGCGGGCGGGCCACGCCCCCTGTAACAGTTTTTTTCGCACTGCGAAAGGTTAAGGCGCGGTTCTTGCAGCGGTTCTTACAGCGGTTCTTGCAAAGGTCGTGGTGCCGGGGGCTGCCGACGCTTGAGTGCCCGACCGCGAAAAAAGGGCACGGGCCCGCGGGGGGCCCGTGCCAAGCCTAAACTTGAAGCGCCAAGTAAGCGCCAAGTGCCAACGCCAATGGCGAAGTGCGAGGGCCAAGCGCGAGAGCAACCGCGACGTGCGAGGACCAAGGCGAGCGCGCCGGTGCCCGCCTCGTTGTCTCTCCTCAGCAGACCTTGCAGCCGTCCTTGCGCACCTCTTTGACGTTCTGGGCCAAAAGCTCGCCCAGGTTCTCCGGTGCCCCAGGGATGATGCGATCGCCGACCAGGAAGTGCGGCGTTCCCTGGATGCCGAGTTTGGCCGCGAGCTTGCGGGTATCGTCGATCTCTTTTTTGACCTCGGCGGAGGCCATGTCCTTTTTCAGCCGCGCCATGTCGAGGCCCAGCTTTTCGGCAATGCGCAAGGCGGAGGCCTCGTTGGCCTGCCCCTGGCTTTCCAGCATGGCGCGGTGGAACTCCCAATACTTGCCTTGGATCTTGGCCGCCAGGGCCACCCGCGAGGCTTCCTCCGAGCCCTTGGCCAGAATCGGGAACTCCTTGGGAATGAGCTTGACCTTGCGATCCTTGTCGATCAGCTGGGCAACGTCGGGCAGCGCCTTTTTGCAGTAGCCGCAGTTGTAGTCGAAGAACTCGATGACGGTGACGTCGCCACTGCTGTTGCCGACGACGGGCGAGGCGGCCGGGCGGAAGATTTCCGCCGAATTGTCCTTGATGGCAACCGCCATGCGCTCGTTTTGGATCTTCTCCATTTTGGCTTCGAGCGCCGCCTGGGCTTCCATCAGCAGTTCGGGGTTGTTGATGAGGATATCCTTGATGATGGCCTCGAGCTCCTGGCGCTGGGCCGGCGAAAAGGCGCTGGGGCCCGTCGGCGCCGCCGAGGTCATGGTCTCGGGAGCCGGCTGCGGGGATTGACCCTGTCCCATGGCGAGCGTCGTGCCCACCAGCACGACGGCGGCGGGCAGGAGAAGGGCGAGCCTCGGGGCAGAGGCGAGGCGGTCAAAGAGCGAAAAGGACTTGGGCTGCATTCGGTTCTCCGTCGGTAGGTGGCGAGGGCGGGCCGGCGCCCCTTTAGGCTGGTTCCTTATAGTTGACAATGTCTTCGGCGCGAATCCATTCCGGCGAGCCCCGTGGCAGCTTGAGCTGAGCCCGCTTGGCAAAAATCTGCGCCTGGCTGACGTTGCCCTCGATCATATAGGCTTGTGCGGTCGCCAGCAGCGCCTGCGGCTCTTGGCCCTTGCGGCTGAGCGCGGTGGCGAGCTGGCGGTGGGCGAGCGCGTTGCTGTCGTCGTTCAGGATGGCCTTGCGCAACAGCACGATGGCCTCGTCCAGCACCCGGCCATCCTCGCTCGAGATCAAGGATTGGGCCAGTTCCGCCTGCATCAAGGGTTCGCCACCACCCGCCAGCTGCAAGCCCTTGCGCAGGTTGACGATGGCTTCGGCGTGTTTGCCGACCGAGGCATAAAAGTTGCCCTTCAACTCCCACAGGTAGGGGTTGTCCGGCTTTTCGTGCAACAGGGCGTCAACCTCGCCGATGGCATCCACGCAGCGCCCGGAGCAGTTGCGGGCAATGGCGCGCGCATAGCGGGCGGGCAGCGAGTTGTCGCGCGCGGGATAGCGGTTGAAGACCGCCTGCGGGCGATCGAGATAGCCCGCGATCTTGGCGCGCATCATATCGTGCCGCAGCTGCAGTTCCGGGGGATCCTTGGCCGCATAGTAGGGGCTGCCCGCGACCCGGTTGCGCAATTGCGAGAGCCGTTCGGTGGCTATCGGGTGACTGCGCACAAAGGGATCCTGGTAGGTGGAGGAGACGTATTCTTGCTGGGCGAAGCGCTCGAAGGTCTCGAGCATGCCTTGGCCGGATTGCTTGGTGGCCTCCAGATAGCGCAGCCCCGCCTGGTCGGCCGCCGACTCCTGGGCGCGGCGCTCGCTCAACAGCGAGCGCATGATCATTTCGTTGCCACCCATGGCGAGCCCGCCGCCGGCCCCGCCGATTTCGCGGGCCGAGTCGCCGCCCGAGACCGCGCCGCCGACCATCAGGCCGATGCCGAGCACGGTCAAAAGGATGGCCTTGGTCTGGTCGCGGGCGATGCGACTTCGCAGCTGCGCCAAGTGCCCGCCGGTGATGTGGCCGGTTTCGTGGGCGATGACGCCGATGACCTCGTTGGGGGTCTTGGCCTGGGCGAGGGTGCCGGTATTGACGAACACATTGCGGCCGTCGACCACGAAGGCGTTGAAGCTTTCGTGGCGGATGATGCGCATGGAAATATTCTGCCCACCAAGACCGGCGGCCTTGAAAATCGGCCGCGAGTAGTCCTTGAGCAGGTTTTCGATTTCGGCATCGCGAATCAGCGGCAGGCCCTGGGCCAGGGCGGAACTGGCCGCCATGACCGTGGCCAGCGCGTAGGCGGCAAGGCCGGCCGCGCGCGAGCGGGCGCGCAAACGCGCGGAGGGCGGGGTTGGCCGCGACCTCGGTGCGCCGGCTCGGGAAAAGGCTCCTGTTCGCACGCTCAATAACTCGCGCCGCAGATGGGGACGTCGGCTCGGCACAATCGGGCTGGGTCCCCCCACAGATCCTGACCTAGGCAACTCGAGCGGCCCCGACTATAAGCCGCCAAACACTGAGGCGCCAACCCGCAACGGCATCATCGCAAAGGGTTGATCGGAGCGATGCTGCCCGCCGTACTGGCGCGGGTAGGGTGCAACCATGGCGGATTGAGGGCCTGGCGGCGGAGAGAAATGGCGAACATGGTGAACCGGGATTTAGCGCCGGCGGCCGCTGCCGCCAAGGCGCCGCGGCCGTCCTCGCGCAGCGCCATTCCGGCCTTTATCGTCATGGATGTGATGCAAGCGGCCGCCGAGCGCGCAGCGACCGGCGCCGACGTCATCCATATGGAGGTTGGCCAACCGGCAACGCCGGCTCCGCGCGCGGCCATTGCCGCCGTCAAGGGGGCGCTGGAGCGCGAGACACTGGGCTACACCATGGCGCTCGGCCTGCCAGCACTGCGCGAGCGCATCGCCCGGCACTACCGGGAGGCCTATGGTGTGACGGTGGCGAGCGACCAGGTCGTCGTCACAACGGGATCCTCGGCCGGCTTCGTTCTGGCTTTTCTGGCGCTGTTCGACGTCGGCGCCAAGGTGGCACTGCCCTCCCCCGGCTATCCCTGCTATCGCCACATCCTAACGGCGCTCGGCCAGGAGCCCGTGCTGATGGTGACGGATGCGGCCTCGCGCTGGATGCCGACGCGGTCGCAGGTCGAGGCCGCGGCGCGGCAAGGGCTCGCCGGGTTGTTGCTTGCCAGCCCCGCCAACCCGACGGGGACGATGCTGACGTCCGGGCGGCTGGCGGAGCTGGCGGCGGTGTGCAAGGCGCACGGCCTGTGGTTGGTGTCCGACGAAATCTACCATGGCCTCAGTTATGTCGGACCCGCCGAGACGGCCCTCAGCATGAGCGCGCAGGCCGTCGTCATCAACAGCTTCTCCAAGTACTATTCGATGACGGGCTGGCGCATAGGTTGGCTGGTCGTACCCCCCGAGCTGGTACGCCCGATCGAGCGCTTGGCGCAAAACCTGTATATTTCGCCGCCGGCGGTGGCGCAGGTCGCAGCGCTTGGAGCCTTCGATGGGATCGACGAGCTCGAGGCCAACAAGCGCGTTTATGGCGCCAACCGCGACCTGTTGCTCAACGAGCTGCCGAAGGCGGGCTTCAGGCGCATCTTGCCCGCAGACGGCGCCTTTTATCTTTACCTCGACGTTTCCCAATTCGCGGGCGACAGCGTTGCCTTCACGCGCGCCATGTTGGCCGAGATCGGCGTCGCGGCAACGCCAGGCGTCGACTTCGATGCCGAACGCGGTCATCACTACGTGCGCTTGTGCTATGCCGGCAGCACCGCGGACATGGCCGAGGCCGCCCGGCGCCTCAAGGGCTGGCCACGGCTCAAGGCGTCATTGCCTAACCCCGGGGCCTAACCCCGGGGCCTAACGCCGGGGCCTAACGCCGGGGCCTAACCCAGAGGCCCAACCCATTGGGCCGACCTAACGCCGCGATTGCGGGTGACGTCTGATCCCCGATTCGGCGCGCGCGGACTTTGCGAGGCCCCGGTCGAGCGGACCGTGATGCCCCGCTACCTGCGCCTTCCAGCACGGTGCGACCCTGGGCTCGGGCCGAACGCCAGAACGGCCGCCGGCAACGCCGGCGGCGCGCGTCATGATCGCGGTCGGTGAGGCTACTTACACGCCCGCGCGTAGGCGGTGCACTCGTAAAGCAGCCCCTTCATCTCGCATTTGGTGTTGGGCGAGCCGATCTTGACGGCCTCCCCGAGTTTGGCTTTGGCCGAGTTCTTCATCGCCGCTTCGGCCATGAAAGAGGCAAACCCCTGCAGCGCGCCGGTACCCCAGCCACCCGCTTTGATGCACTGGGCGGCGGCGGCCGATCCACTGGAAGCCCCCCCGATGGCCAGCACCAGCCCGGTCAGCAGCGCACAGTGCGACATGGTCCTCATGTCATCCCTCCGTGATTGCAAGCGCCCCAGCGCGGCATGAGTAGACCCGCTGGGGCGCTCCGGCAAGCGTGCCGAGGCCGCCTTTATGTGTATTAAGCTCACGATCCGCCGGCGCGGCGCCTCTCAAGGACGGCCGCCGCCTTAAGTTGAGGTAAACCGGCGCTGCCACCAGCCGCGGCGAATCGGCCGCGTGCTGTCCTCTTCCGCCGCCGCGGCAGCGGCGCCGTCGGCCTGCGCCGCGGGCGTGAAGGGCAGGGCGTCGGGTTCGGGGTGCGGTGCGGCAACGCTGGCCTCGCCCTTGCCGTTGTCGCGCGCTGGCGCGGCCTCGCTCAGCCAGGAGGGACGCTCGCCCGTCCACTCATTCGCGGCGGCCGCTTCGGCCTCGGCGGGAGGTTCAGAGCGCGCCGCGGCCGGCCGGGGCGGGCGTGCCGCGACGGGCGCTGCATCCTCCTCGCCTGCCGCGGGGGGCGGCGCCTCGTGCTCGCGGGCGGTTGGGGGCGGCGCCGCATCCTCTTCGCGTTCCGACCCGGCGAGCGGGGCCTCGTCGGCAACGGGCGTGGGCTCGCTGGGCGCGACTGCGTCGGGGTCGGCCGCGTTCGGTTCGACAAGGTCATCGCCGAGCCCGTTGCCGAGGCTATCGCCGGCCTGGTGTTCCTCGCCCGGGAGGCGCTGGCCGTCACGGTCGCGGCCGCGTCGGCCGCCGCGGCGTCCACGGCGCCGGCCGCGCCGGCCCCGACGATCCTCGCGTCCCTCCTCGCTCGACAGGCCACGCGGCTCATCGGGAATGTTCGGCTGCTCGCCGATGCCTGGCGGCTCGGGCGCCGCGCCGGCGGTGTCGACATCCTCCCACGCCGGCTCGCTCTGCGCGCCGTTTTCGGCCTCGGCGGCAAAGGCACTCTCGCCAGCGGCCTCGGGCTGGTCAAAGGCGACGCGGGCGTCATCGCGACCCTCGCGCCGGCCGCGCCGCCGCCGGCGCCGCGGACGACGGCCACCCTCCTCCTCGGGCTCGGCGGGGCTCACCGCCTCCGGCCGCTCCTCCTCGTCGCCGCCCTCCCCATCAAACCCCCAATCCATGTTGACGGCCGAGCGTTCGGGTAGCCGTTGCGGGGCAAGCGGTGCCGCGTTGCGTTCGATGGCGAAGTTGCCGCCTTGCATGCGGTCGCTCGCCTGCACCGTGATCGGCAGGGCATAGCGCCCTTCCATGTCGGTGATGAAGGTGCGCTTGTTGTTGAGGATGTAGAGGGCGACGTTGGCCGTGGTCACGGCGACGAGACCGCTATTGGTATCGCGCAGCAGATGGTCCTCGAGCGCGCGCAGCACCGCAAGGGCCACCGATTCCACCGAGCGGATAATGCCGGTACCCTGGCAATGGGGGCACTGGGTGGTGGAGCCTTCGAGCACCCCCGTGCGCAGGCGCTGACGCGACATTTCGAGCAGCCCGAAATGGCTGATGCGCCCGACCTGGATGCGGGCACGATCGTGCCGTAGCGCATCCTTGAGGCGACCTTCAACCTTGCGGTTGTTGCGCCGCTCTTCCATGTCAATAAAGTCGATTACGATCAGGCCGGCGAGGTCGCGCAGCTTGAGTTGGCGGGCGATTTCCTCGGCGGCCTCAAGGTTGGTGTGCAGCGCGGTCTCTTCGATGGAGAACTCGCGCGTGGCCTTGCCCGAGTTGACGTCGATCGAGACCAGGGCTTCGGTCTGGTTGATTACGAGATAGCCGCCCGAGCGCAGGGTGACGTAGGGGCTGAACATCGCGTTCAGCTGACGCTCGATCTGGTAGCGGTTGAAGAGCGGTTCGGGGGCCTCGTACTTGATGACGTTCTTGGCTTGGCTCGGGGAGAGCATGCGCATGAAGTCCTGCGCCTCGTTGTGGGCGGCCTCGCCGGCGACCAAAATCTCCTCGATGTCCTTGGCATAGAGGTCCCGGATCGAGCGTTTGATCAGGTTGCCCTCTTCGTAGACGAGACACGGCGCGGTCGATTTTAACGTCATCTCGCGCACGCTTTCCCACAGGCGGATCTCGTACTCGAAGTCGCGCTTGATCTCCTGCTTGGTGCGTGCCGCCCCCGCGGTGCGAATGATCAGGCCCATGCCGTCCGGCACCTCGAGCTCGTGGGCGATGCCCTTGAGGCGCTTGCGGTCTTGCGGGTTGGTGATCTTACGCGAGATGCCGCCGCCGCGCCCGGTGTTGGGCATCAATACGGTGTAGCGGCCGGCGAGCGACAGGTAGGTGGTAAGCGCGGCACCCTTGCCGCCGCGCTCTTCCTTGACGACCTGCACGAGAATGATCTGGCGGCGCTTGATGACCTCTTGGATCTTGTAGGAGCGCATGCGCCGGCGGGGCCGCTCGGGCACTTCCTCCATGGCATCTTCCGAGCCGACCTGCTCCACCGAAGTGAGGGTTTCGGGGGCGTCGGCGGGATCCGACGCAATTTCCTCGACGTGACCGACGTCGCCGCCGTCGGCGGGCGCCGCCTCGCCATTGGCATGGAGAGGGCCGGCGCCATCCTCCTCGGCAGGCTGCCCGTCGGCTGAGCCCGAGGTGTCCTCGGGAGCGAAAACTTCGCTCGCGCGCCGGTTGGCCCAATCCTCGGCTGCGGCGAGGGCGATGCTGCCCGGCGCCTCCAGCTCGGCGGCCGACGCCGGCGCGCTCTCCTCGGAGGGCGCCGCCCGCTCCGGGGCGAGCGTCGCCGCGGGATCCGGCTCGCGATCCCTGTCGCTCAGGTCGGCGGCCTCCTCGGCGCTGTCCTCGCCGGCGGCAGCCTCCTCCGCGCGCGCGTCGGCTTCCGCTTCGGCCTCGGCTTCCGCTTCGGCCTCTTCGCGCAGCAACGCTTGGCGATCGGCGACCGGGATTTGGTAGTAGTCGGGATGAATTTCGCTAAAGGCTAGAAAGCCATGACGGTTGCCGCCGTAGTCGACGAAGGCCGCTTGCAAGGAGGGCTCGACACGCGTGACTTTGGCGAGATAGATGTTACCGCGAAGCGGTTTGCGGGCGGCCGACTCGTAATCGAATTCCTCTACCCGGCCGTTGCGCAGGACCACGACCCGAGTCTCCTCGGGATGCGTGGCATCGATGAGCATTTTGTTCTTTTCCATGTCATAAAGTTCCCGGCGCCGAGGCGACCTGGAGAGAGCGCTGTTGGCTCCCCGCGCAGCCTGTGCCTCAGGTGAGCGCCATTTTGGGTTGAAAGTGCAGGACCGCTTAAGCCGCCGCAGCGCTGCCATGCCGATGGGTAGGCAGGCTGAGCGCCGGCCTTTTCGATGCTGCCGTGCCCCGCCCGACTTGGGCCTGGGCGATCGTCACCATCTCTCAAGGGCCAGCGAGAAGCTGTCATGATCCACGTGCGATGTACGGAGCAGATGAGCGCCATGCTCCTGTTCCAGACGATGCCCGCGCTTCGGGCAAACCTTTGTGCGGACGGTCCGACCGGTGTCCGCCTACCGGCCTCGGCGCCGGCGAGCCCCTGTTTGGCTCGTCGCGTTGAGGGCTATCGGGCAATCGAAGCGGTCCACCCCCATTGCCAAGGGTTCAAGGGGCAGTGACAGAAACAGTCGCCTCGTTCTCCCGAAAGGCTTCGTCGCGTTGTACGTCCGGAATACCCGAAATTTCACTGCGTTCAGGACAGGCGGCGAGCAGACGCTCCGGGCCTGTTGAGACGCCATATTTGGGCATCACCGGCGGGCAGACGCGGCGATCACGCCTGAAGCTTGTAGGCCGTCGGCATGGGAGTGGCAAGAAAGTTTTGCTGACCACCAATTGCGCGATCAGGCCGTTGAATTAGCCTTCGATTCGGCAAACAAATTGTTAAACTCCCTCCCATCTTGCGCCGCTGTTCAGGGATGGGGAGGGCGATGCGACCAGCCGGCCGCAGCTGGGCAGGCACCGGCATTTTTCTCGCTTTAATCGGGCTGGCCGCTGCGGCGCCCGGGCCCGCCCGCGCGCAAACGGAGATTGCCAAGACCCCGCCGGCAAGCCGGGCGAAGGAGCGCGCGCCGGCGGCCCCCGCCGCCGCCAGCCTGGAAGCGCCCGAGCTGAAATCCGAGCCGAAGCCTGAGCCGAAAGCCGCGCCCAAATCCGAACCCAGAGCCGAGCCCAAGCCACGCGCGCGGGCGGACGCCTGGTCGGCGGAGGTCGCCCCGCGCGGTGTTGCCGCCTTGAGCGCCGAGATCGCCCCGGAGCGGACACGCACGCGCTTTGTCTTGGCCCTGTCGGCCGGCGTGCCCTACCAGATCTTCACCTTGCCCGATCCCTACCGGGTCATCATCGACATGCCCGACGTCGTCTTTCAGTTGCCGACGGGTGCCGGCCAGCAAGGCGCGGGCGTCATTGCCGCCTATCGCTACGGCCATTTCGCCCCGGGCAAATCCCGGGTGGTGATCGATGCCACCGGACCGGTGCGGGTGGAGGGGGCGAGCATCAGCGCGCCGGGAGCAAACAAGACCGTTCGGCTTACGCTCGATCTCGTGCCCACCGATCCCAACTCCTTTCAAACGCGCGTGCCGCCGCGCCCGAAGGAGGCGGTAGCGCGGCGCGAGCATGCGGCGCTCGCCGGGCGATCCAAGGCCGACGCCAAGCCGCAGATCGTCATCGACGCCGGCCACGGCGGCGTCGACCCGGGGGCGATCAGCGGCGAGGTGGTGGAGAAGGATGTCGTGCTGTCGGTCGCGCGGCATCTGCAGGGCATTCTCGCCGGCAAAAGCCGCTACGGTGTTCACCTGACGCGCGCCACCGACGTTTATGTCTCCCTCGACAAGCGCGTGGGCGTGTCGCGCGCCAAGGCCTGCGACCTTTTCATTTCGATCCATGCCGACACGGTGGGGGCCAGTGCCGGGGAGTTGGCGCAGAACGTGCGTGGGGCCACGGTCTATGTCCTCTCCGACAAGGCCTCCAGCCGCGAAGCCCAGCGGCTCGCTGACAAGGAAAATGCCTCCGACGTTCTGGCCGGGGTCGACGGTGCGGCGGAGGAAGAAGAAGATCACGTCAAGGGCATTCTGATCGATCTCATGCGCCGAGAGACGGCCGACTTCTCGGCCGACTTTCGTGGTCGCTTACTCGGCCAGCTCAAGGCCCGAATCGCGCTTTCGCGCGACCCAAGCCGCTCGGCAGCGTTTAAGGTTCTCAAACAGTCCCAGTCGCCATCCGTGCTGGTCGAACTGGGGTATATGAGCAACGCCGAGGACGCCAAACTTCTGATTTCGCGCGAGTGGCAAAGGCAGGTGGCGGCCTCGATCGCGGCCGCGGTGGATGAGTATTTCCAGCAACGCGGCGCCGAACGGCGCTAGCGGCGCGGGTTGCCGGTCCCCGGTTCCTGTTAAGCCAATTGGAAAGCCAGGAAATTCGGCCTCGTGCTGCCACATTCCATGCTAAGGTGCGCTCAACACGCCGCGATTTGCATTTGACCCGCGGCAGAGGCCAGCCGATGCCGACAGGGCACATGCAGACCCGGCATGTGCGGACGCGACCTGAATGAGACCGACGCCGATCCTTCCACCACCACCTGCGCCGAAAAAGAAGCGCAAACGGCGCAGCTGGCTGTTGAGCCTTCTGGGCTTCGGCTTCGCCTCGGCCGTGGTGATGTTCCTGGCCGCGGCCGGCGTCGCCGGCTTCTTTTTCTGGAAGGCGGCGCGCGATTTGCCCGACTATGAGAGCCTGGCCAAGTACGAACCGCCGGTGATGACGCGCATTCATGCGCACGACGGCAGCCTGATGGCCGAGTATGCGCGCGAGCGGCGCATTTTCGTGCCGATCAACGTCATCCCCAAACTGGTGATTGCGGCCTTCCTGTCCGCCGAGGACAAGCGCTTTTACGAGCATGGCGGGCTGGACTTTGCCGGCATCGGCCGCGCCGTGATCAACAACTTCCAGAACTGGGGCAAGAAGCGCCCCGAGGGCGCCTCCACCATCACCCAGCAGGTCGCCAAGAATTTCCTGCTCTCCAGCGAGCAGAAGCTCGATCGCAAGCTCAAGGAAGCAATTTTGGCGATTCGCATCGAGCGCGCCTACTCAAAGGATAAGATCCTTGAGCTCTATCTCAACGAGATCTATCTCGGCATCGGCTCTTATGGTGTGGCGGCGGCCGCCCTTAACTACTTCAGCAAGGAGCTGAGCGAGCTGTCGATCGAGGAGGCGGCCTATCTCGCCGCCCTGCCGAAGGCGCCCAACAACTACCACCCCTTCCGCAAGACGCGCGAAGCCACGGTCCGGCGCAACTGGATCATCGATCAGATGGCGGAGGTGGGCTACATCAACGGCGAGCAGGCCAAGCTGGCCAAGGCCAAGCCGCTGGCGGTCAACATTCGTCCGTTTGGCACGCAGATCTACGCCGCCGACTATTTCGCCGAGGAGGTGCGCCGCCGGCTGATGGATATGGTCGGCGAGGATGGCCTGTACGGTCGCGCCGAGCGCACCGCCATCGGGGATGGCACCGTTAACGGCGGGCTCTCCGTCAGAACCACGCTCGACCCGAAATTGCAGCGCACCGCCCGCAAGGCGCTGATCGAGGGTCTCGTCGCTTTCGATCGCGAAAAGGGCTGGCGTGGCGCGGTGCAGCGGATCGAGATCGGCGGCGACTGGGGGACGACCCTGAGTGCGATCGAAATTCCCAATGACCTGGCGCCTTGGCGGCTCGGTGTCGTGCTCGACGCCCAGCGCGGCAAGGCGGTCGTGGGCTTGCGCCCATCCCGCCAGGCCGACGGCACCCTTGCCGGCGAGCGGGAGGCCGTGGAGATCTCCTTTGAAGAGATGAAGTGGGCGCGCACCGCGCGAGGGGTTCCCAAGGCGGTGGCGGACGTGCTCAGCAACGGCGACGTGATCTGGGTGGCGCCCAAGGATGCCGCCAACGCCGCCGGCACCTGGTCGCTGATGCAGATCCCCGAAGTGGGCGGCGCGATCGTCGCCATGGATCCCCACACCGGTCGCGTGCACGCCGTGGTGGGCGGATTTTCCTTCGCCACCAGCCAGTTTGACCGGGCCGTGCAGGCAAAGCGGCAGCCGGGCTCCTCGTTCAAGCCGCTGGTCTACGCCGCCGCCATCGACAACGGCTACAAGCCGACCAGCATCGTGCTCGACGCGCCGATCGAGATCGACCAGGGGCCGGGCAAGGAAGTGTGGCAGCCGAAGAACTACGACGGCGTCAATTCCTATGGACCCTCGACCTTGCGCACGGGCATCGAGAAGTCGCGCAACCAGATGACGGTACGCTTGGCCCAGGACATGGGCATGCCGCTGATCGTGGAATATTCCAAACGCTTCGGGGTCTACGACGATCTGCTGCCGGTGTTGGCCATGTCGCTGGGCTCGGGCGAGACGACGCTGCTCAGGATGGTGGCCGCCTACGCCGAGCTTGCCAACGGCGGCAAGCAAGTGCACGCAACCCTGATTGACCGCATTCAGGATCGCTGGGGCCGCACCATTTGGCGTCACGACAATCGAGAGTGCACGGGCTGCAAGGTCGACAAATGGCAAGGCCAACCCGAACCGGTACTGGCCGATGATCGCAAGCAGATCCTTGATCCGCACACCGCCTATCAGATGACCTCGATCATGGAAGGCGTGGTGCAGCGCGGCACCGCGACGGTGATCAAGAAATACATTCCCAATGTTTCCGTTGCCGGCAAGACCGGCACCACCAACGAGGAGAAGGACGCCTGGTTTATCGGCTATACGCCGGACTTGGTGGTGGGCGTCTTCGTCGGCTACGACACGCCGCGTCCGATGGGCAAGGGCATGACCGGCGGCCATGTCGCTGCTCCGATCTTCGGAGACTTTATGAGAATGGCGCTCGCCGACAAGAAGGCGGTGCCCTTCCGCATCCCGCCGGGGATCAAGCTGGTGCGCGTCAGCCTGCGCACGGGCATGCGGGCCCAGGGCGGGGAGGCCGATACCGTCCAGGAGGCCTTCAAGCCCTACGAGGAGCCGGATGATCCCTACTCGATCGTCGGTTTTACCAACGAGAGCGGCGGCTTTTTCATGGGTGACCAGCAGGACGCCCCGCGCAGTCTGTCCAGCGGGCGCGGCGGCCTCTGGTAGGCTTGTTGCGTTTACAGGGGCGGGCGCCGCGCCTATATCGGAGCCACGTGTGCTCTGACAGCCCAGGTCCCAGGTTGATCCCAAGTTCGCCTGAGCCCACCCCAAGTCAAGGAACCCCCGATGCGGGCCGAAGCCGAAAAACTCGCCGATGCCATCCGCCAATCGCTGGCCCTGCTGCGGAGGCATCTTTGACTTTCCGAGCGCACCGACGCGGCTGGCGGAGCTGAACAAGCGGGCCGAAGACCCGGGGCTGTGGAGCGACCCGCAGTCGGCGCAGAAGGTTATGCGCCAGCGCCAGGCGCTCGAGCGTGCCATCGCCGGTTATCGGCGGCTGGAGCGCGAGCTCGATGACGCCGTAACCTTGATCGAACTCGGCGAAGCGGAGGGGGATGGGCCAAGCGTGGAGGAGGGCGAAGCGGGCCTGCGCAAGCTCGCCGAGGAAGCCCGGCGACAGGAGGTGGAAGCCCTGCTCTCGGGCGAGGCGGACGGCAACGACACCTACCTGGAGGTTCACGCCGGCGCCGGCGGCACCGAAAGCCAGGACTGGGCCAGCATGCTGTCGCGCATGTACATCCGCTGGGCGGAGGATCACGGCTACAAGGTGTCGCTGGTCGAGGAGAGTGAGGGCGAGGAAGCCGGTATCAAATCGGCAACGCTGCTCGTTAAAGGCGAGAGCGCCTACGGTTGGCTGAAGACCGAATCGGGCGTGCATCGGCTGGTGCGCATTTCTCCCTACGACAGCAACGCCCGTCGGCACACGAGTTTTGCCAGCGTCTGGGTCTTCCCGGTGGTCGACGACAACATCGAGATCGACATCAAGGAAAGCGATTGCCGCGTCGATACCTATCGCGCCTCGGGCGCGGGAGGCCAGCACGTCAACACCACCGATTCGGCCGTGCGCATCACGCATATTCCAACCAACATCGTGGTGGCTAGTCAGCAGGAGCGCTCCCAGATCAAGAACCGAGCCATCGCCTGGGCCATGCTCAAGTCGCGGCTCTACGAGCAGGAGCTCAAGCGCCGCGAGGAAAAGGCAAACGCCGCCGCCGCCAGCAAGACGGAAATCGGCTGGGGACATCAGATCCGCTCCTATGTGATGCAGCCCTACCAGCTGGTCAAAGACCTTAGGACCGGCACGCAGAGCAGCGATCCGCAAGGAGTGCTGGACGGCGATCTCGATGCCTTCATCGAGGCGGCATTGGCGCACAAAATGTCGGGAGCGCCGGCGGCCAAGGTGGACGACATTGACTAGGGCCAAACGTGAGGAGGCCAATCGATGACCCGCGTGCCGCTGTTGGCCTCGAACGCCCTGCCGCCGCAATATGCCAGCATCTATGAGGAGTTCGTTGCGAGCTATGGACCCTTTCGCAACCAGGCGGCGGTATTGGCGCACGTGCCTCCTGCGCTCGAGCACCTAAGCAAGCTGCTGATGGAGTTGAAGGCGCGCCAGGGTGTGGCGCCACGCTATATCGAACTTGCCATCGTCGTGACCTCCAAACTCAACGCCTGCCGCTATTGCGTCGCCCATCACGCGCCCAAGCTCGCCGTCGCCGGGCTCTCGCAAGCCGCCGTCGATGAGCTGCCGCGGGCCGAGCATCCCGATCTCGATGCCGTCGATCGCCTGGTGATTGCCTACGCCACAGCCGTCACGCAGACGCCGGGCCGGATTGCGGAGGCGATGTTCGAGCGCTTGCGCCAGCATTTCAGCGCCGCCCAGATCGTCGAGCTCACCCTGCGCATCGCGCTGTGCGGCGCCTACAACCGCCTGGCCGAGGCGCTGGCCATCGACAGTGAGCTCGAGATGGCGGCGTCGGCGCCGGCGGCCGCGCCATAACCCCCATGCCGGCCGAGGAGGTCCGCGCCGCGCGAGCCAAGAGCCCCCCGAAGCCCGGGCCGAGCGCCAAGCTTCGCGTGCTCGCCAGTGAAGGGTTTGCCGACTACGCGCTGATCGACAGTGGCAACGGGCGCAAGCTCGAGCGCTTTGGTCGCTTCACGGTCGACCGCCCCGAGCCGCAGGCGATGTGGCAGCCGACGCTCGATGCCGGCGCCTGGCAGCGCGCCGACGCCGTCTTCAAGGGGCTGGACCAGGAGGAGGAGGGGGACGGCGGGCGCTGGCGCAGCGGTGCGCCGCTGCCTGATAGCTGGCCCGCCCGCGTTCTGGGTGTGACGGCGCTCTGCCGCCTGACGAATTTTCGGCATTTGGGCCTATTTCCCGAGCAGCTGCCGCTTTGGCAATGGATGCTGGAGGAAGTGGCGAAGGTCGAGGCCAGGCCGCGGCGCCTGCTCAACCTTTTTGCCTACACCGGCGTTGCCTCGCTGCTCGCCGCCAAGGCCGGTTGTGAGGTCACCCACCTTGACGCCTCCAA